>NZ_JBMDJJ010000050.1:0-14760 GCF_057809135.1 Chryseobacterium sp. FG46
AGTGGGGCAAAGATAATAACTTCTTACAACGCAAAACAACTTTATTTAACATAAATTTTACCGTTTATTAATATTTAACCCTAAAGCTCTGGAACGCAGGGAGAAAAATTTTAAACAAAAATTCTCAAATCAGAATTTAGATAAAGCAAAATCAGCAATATGCTTATTATATCTCGTTTTTATAGTTTGCTTTCTGTATAGATAACGCTCAAAAATTCTGCATAGGACTTTTCCAGACCGATAATATCTCCTGATTTAAGGTTTAAGCCTCCTACCCCAGAGTTATCCGGTTTCACTTTTAAAGATGAAATCTGGAAGTAAACATTGTCATCATCAGCTTTTGGCTGAATTTTTACTGTAGAACCCAATAGTTTTCTGGTTGAAATTGTATAAACTTCTCCTGGAATAACTTTTAATTTTAAAAAAGATCTTGGAGCGACAGTGTAATCTTTACGGTTGATGCTTATTTTCTGTTCTTTTTCAGAGGAGGCAAATATATACATCTCACCCTGTTTAGCATTCAACTTTTCTTTGGGTGTATAATATAAGGCGATTTTATAATTGGCAGCATTAAATGCCTGAGGGGTTCCATCAACATTTTCGAAAGGTTTTAATTCAAATGTATTGGCACCAATCTCTTTTGCTTTTTTATATATCAAGGAAAATACGAGTGCATCATCTTTTGAAAAACCCTGTACTTCTACCTCTCCTAAATAGATAGCATCTGCAACAGAAGCTTCTTTCCTGAAGAAGAACTTATCTGAGTTGTCATTTGTTTTTTCAACTCTGGTCATATAAACATTCTGTGCATTCCACAGCTGGATACATAATACGGAAAAGAGTATTGCAATATTCTTCATATATAATAGTATTAGTGTGAAAGAATATCAACACATTCTTCAAGACTGTTTTCCCAATGTTTGGGTTCTATTTTGTAAACGTACTCTATTTTATCCAAAGACATGGTACTCCTTACAGGTCTTTTGGCAGGAGTTGGGTACTGTTCAGTAGTTAATGGATTTAATTTTATTGGTGATTTTGAAAATTCGGCGATTTTTTGGGCAAACTCAAACCAGTTTGTCTCCGGATAGTTTGAGAAATGGAAAATGCCATATGTTTTCTGTGGTGCTTCGATAATCTTCATAATAGCTTCTGCTAAATCGTTTGCATTGGTTGGTTGTCCAAACTGGTCCGCAACGATTCCCAACTCTTCTTTCTGAGAGAAAAGCGTCAACATTGTTTTCACAAAGTTCTTATTAAACTCAGAATACAGCCATGAAGTTCTCAGGATGATTGTTTTTGGATTGATTTCCAGAGCAAGCTCCTCTCCTTCTCTTTTTGATGCTCCATATACACCTATGGGATTGGTAAAATCGTCTTCAGAGTAGGGAAGATTTGTCGTACCATCAAAAACGTAATCTGTAGAAATATGGATCAGAACAGATTTAAAATCCGCGCATGCCTGAGCGAGGTGAGCTACTCCATCTGCATTAACAGCAAAGGCTTTTTCCTTTTCCTTTTCTGCCATATCAACTGCGGTGTATGCAGAGGCGTTAATGCAATAATCAGGTTTGTTATCATAAAAGAAATCATTCACCTGTTCTTGATTGGTAACATCTAAAATAGATGAATCTGTAAATAAGAATTCATATAGATGTTCAAAATCAGGGGCAATCTTTTTTATGCAGTTTCCTAATTGTCCGTTGCTACCTATTACTGCTATTTTTTTCATTTGTTTATTATTAATTTTTAAATTGGACCCTTCCATAAGATGGAATTAAGAGTTTTTGGCATTCTGAGATCTTAGGAACTTCACTCTTGACTGAAAGTCTTTTTGGATAAGATCCACATAAAATTTATCAAAGATCTCTTTGATATCTTCGGGATGAACTTCAGATTTTCTTGTTTTGACATTAAAATAAATAATAGTCACCCAAAGTACGGCATGAACCGTTTTCTCATCCAGACTTTTCATTAAAATTTCGACTTTTGCCGTTCTATCCTGTACATCGATGGTTTTACTGCTGATCACTACCTGTGTATTATATCTTACTTCTTTCAAATAGGCTATTTCATTTTGAATGGCAATCCAGGTACAGCCGGTTTGCTTGGTATATTCTTCATAGGTAAACCCATAAAACGTTTCTACATGATCTTCTCTGGCATTGAACATATACTCAAGATATTTTACATTATTCAAGTGTCCGATCGGATCACAATCACTAAACCTAACTTTGACGGTAGTTGATACTTCTTTTTCCATTCCGCAAAAATAAAAAAACCACCTCTAAAAGAGGTGGTTAGTTTTATAAATCTTTGTTAATTTGCTGAAATTATTGAATTCCTAATTCTTTCTTCACAGCTGCTGTTGCGTCTGGTCCTGCTTTATAAAGGAATGCTGTTGAGTTTGCATCCATAATATAATCATATCCGCTAGCTTTAGCAACTTTTTCTACTGCTTCATTTAGCTTTTTCTCAATAGGACCGAAAGCTACATCTTGCTTAGCCTGTAGATCTTTTTGAGCTTTTTCCTGCATTTGCTGGATTTCTTCAGCTAATTTTTTCATTTCTGCTTCTCTAGCGTTGTTTTCATCAGCTGTTTTCTTAGGAGCTTCAGTTTGGTATTGCTGATATTTAGTTTGAGCTGCGTCCGCTTTTTTCTTAATCTCAGCTTGTTTAGTATCTAAGAATGTTTTAAGATCAGCATCTGCTTTCTTTTTCTCCGGCATTGCGTTAAGAACTCCCATTACATCTAAAGTAGCAATTTTTTGAGCTTTTGCCATACCTACAGATACAACCATCATTACTGCTGCAAATAATACACTTAATTTTTTCATAACTGGTAAATAAATAATTTAATTTGTTTTTAGATTTTAAAATATAGCAAAAGTTAATTCCCTTATTATTTTTTGCCTTTACTATTTGTTTTTTCCTTCTTGTCTGTTCCTTTTAATAAAATAGACAATACTTTTTCGGTGTAATCATATTTTGACTGAAGGAAAATAACACTAATGTTATTGCTTTTATCAAGAACTATGCCCAAGCCATTTTTTTCGGACATTGTTTTGATGGCACCCCAAATCTGATCCTGAAAAGGCTGAACCAGGTTTGTTCTCAGTTTTGTAATTTCACCGTTAGCTCCAAAGCGCAAACTTGTTGTTGTTTTGATATTTTTATCAAGATCGGCAACTTCTTTTTCTCTAAGCTTAAGCTGGTCGCCTATTAATAAAACTTTTTCACTTTCAAAAGCAGCCTTTTTTCTTTCATATTCAGATTGAAGGCTTTGAAGTTCAGATTCCCAGGTATCGATCTGAGAATTTAATCTTGCTTCAGCTTCTTTGTACTGAGGTAATTTATTTAAAATTTCATTAGTATCCACTACTCCGATTTTCTGGGCATTGTTCAAGCCGAAAAGTAAGAGTAATGCGAATGTGAAAATTATTTTAAAGTGCTTCATCTTTGTAATTATAATGTTTGGTTCATCAAGAAGTGGTTTCTCCATCCGGACTTATCACCTGAAATTGTCTTATCAAGACCTAGTGCAAAGTCGAATCCGATCAATCCAAATGCTCCCATATAAACTCTTACACCAATTCCGACTGATCTTTTCAACTGGAATGGACTGTAAGAACTCCATGAATTCCATACGTTACCACCTTCAGCGAATGTCAAAGCGTAGATTTTTGCCGTCTGGCTCATTGAGATCGGGTATCTTAGTTCTAAAGTAAATCTGTTATAGATTGTACCTCCTCCTCTTTGAGTAATATCATCAGCCTGACCTCCTTCTGTACTGGCATTTTCATATCCTCTTAAAGGAATCAATTCTCTACCGTCATATCGACCTCCGAAAAGACCTGTACCTCCCATATAGAATCTTTCAAATGGCGGAGCACCCAACTGGTTGTTATATCCATCCATGAATCCCATTTCTGCAGAAGATCTCAAGACAAGTTTTCCTATGATCTCATTGTAAACATCTGCTTTGAATTTAATCTTATAGAATTCCATCCACTTATATTTGTCAATTGGTGACATTGTGGAGTAATCTTTCTTCTTAAACAATGAGTATGGAGGAGTCAGTTTTGCTGAAAGTTCAATATTGGATCCCATTGTTGGGAAAATAGGGTCAATACCTGCTGAGTTTCTGCTCAGTCCCAGGTTGATACTGAAGTTATTGGCAGTCCCATTATTTTCTGTGGTATCTCCAAACTGAAACGGATAGTTATTGAAGTCATACTTCTGGAACTGTAAACCAGTGTAAAGTGAGAAATAATCATCAGGCCAGTTTAAGAGTCTGTTTAATCCTACTGAAGCGGAGAAGATATTCAACTTCTGAGCGGCTCCGTACTGATCTGTATATCTTACTCTTGAGTTATTCAAACTTACAGAAAGGGCTGTTGGTCTTGTACCAAATAGCCAAGGTTCTGAGAATGATACTCCGTAATTCTGGAAATACTGTCCTGCCTGCACCTGAATAGAAAACGTTTGTCCGTCTCCCTGAGGTACCGGTTTGAAATCTTTAAACTTAAGGAAATTCTTTAACGAAAAGTTATTAAATGTTAATCCTAAAGTCCCGATAAAGCTGTTCCCACCGTAACCTGCCTGTAGCTGAACCTGAGAAGATCCTTTTTCTACAAGTTTCCAGTTGATATCTACGGTATTATCCACCTGATTTGGCTGAATATCCTGTCCGATTTGCTGAGGGTCAAAGAATGACATCCCTGCCAAATCGAAATAGGTTCTCTTAATTTCTGTTTTCTTGAATAGCTCTCCCGGTTTTGTTCTTAGTGCTCTAAGAATTACGTGGTCATGGGTTGTTGTATTTCCCTGCCATGTTACTTTATTCCAGGTAGCCTGTTCTCCTTCATTAATTCTTACTTCAAGGTTTACGGCATCACCAGACACTGATTTTTCAACAGGTGTTACATTAGAGAAAAGATATCCATTGTTCATGTAAACAGATTTGATATCTGAATCATCTTCTTTTCCTCCGTCTTCACCAACTTTTTTGTTGAAACCTACAGCATCATAAATATCACCTTTCTTATATCCTAATAATCTTTGTAAATATTCTGTAGAGTAAACTGTATTCCCCGTGAACGTAACATCCCCGATATAATATTTTTTACCTTCATTAAGTTTTACATTGATTTCGTAGTTATTTCTTTTGTTTCTCCATACAGAATCTGAAACAATTTTAGCGTCTCTGTATCCAAGGGAGTTGTAATAACTGATAAGACTCTGCTTATCTTCCTGATATTTATCTTCAATGAATTTTGAGGACTTCAATATTCCACCGATACCGAAACGTTTTTGTTTAGTTTCTTTGAAAGCTTTATTTCTAAGTTTTCTGTCGGTTACATTTTCATTTCCTTCAAATTCAATATGGTCGATTTTAATTCTTTTACCCTTATCGACATTGATGGTCCAGTCTACTAACGCAGGATCTCCTGCATTTACTTTATCCTGAATCGTTATCTTAGCATCAGCAAAACCTTTTTTGATGTAGTCTTTAGGGACATTGGTTTTAAGGCTTGAAACTAAGTTCTGAGTAATCTTAGTTCCTGGTTTAAGGTTGTTATCCTTTGCCAGTTTTTCACTTTTAGATTTACCGATTCCTTTTCCTGAAAATTTAACTTCTCCAAGTTCTTTCAGATCCTGCAGGTAAAATTTCAGAACGATCGTCTGTCCTTCAATGCTTTGAACATAAACTTCCACTTCAGAAAAAGATTGGGTATCCCAAAGTTTTTTTACAGCATTACTGATTTTCTGTCCGGGAATGTCTACACTTTCTCCTTTTGTAAGGCCGGTAAATCTCAAGATCTGAGCTGGTGTATATTTTTTTACCCCATCTACAACGATGTCTTTAAGTGTATAAGTTCCTGCCTCATTTTCTGCGTGTACAGCATTATTTACTTTTGTGCTGTCTTGTGGAGTTACTTGTCCATAAAAATGTGCAGAAGCAGCAAACATAATGATGGGTAATAGTCTAAACTTCATTTTATCGAGTCTTTCTTTTCTTAAAATTTTATTGGCCATTTACCTGTTCACCGGTTAAACCATATCTTCTTTCCTTGTTTTGATAATCAACAATACATTGGAAAAAAATATCTTTGGTGAAATCCGGCCACAGAACATTTAAAAACTGTAATTCTGCATAAGCAATCTGCCAAAGCAGGAAGTTGCTTATCCTTATTTCGCCGCTGGTTCTGATCAGTAAATCTACAGGAGGAAAATCTTTTGTATAAAGATAGTTTTCGAATAAACTTTCGTTTATGTTTTCTATCTCTACTTTTCCTTCTTTTACATCAGAACTTATATTTTTTACGGCTTCAAGTATTTCATTTTGTGAGCCATAGCTAATAGCCAATACAAGGTTTCCTTTTGTGTTTTCTTTTGTAAGCTCTACCACACGTTCCAACTGCTCTTTTACTAATACAGGCAGTTTCTCAAGATTCCCTATAACATGCATTCTCAATCCTTTGCTGAAGATTTCTTCTGCTTCCAGCAGCAAGGTCTCTACCAACAGATTCATAAGGGTATTCACTTCTTCACTTGGACGATTCCAGTTTTCCGAAGAGAATGTATACAATGTTAAATAGGGGATATTAATCTCATTACATGCATTAATGGCATTTCTTACTGCATTAATGGCATTTTTGTGACCGAAAGTTCTTTCTTCGCCACGAGATTTTGCCCATCTTCCATTGCCATCCATAATGATGGCTACGTGTTTTGGTAAATTCTCAGAATTTATTTTTTCTTTAATCAACGACATATTATTCACAATAACATGGAGGTCTTCCGAACGAATACGTAAGTCCTAAACTGAAAGTATTTATCCAGTCGTTGGATCTTCCATCTCCAATATTTCTCTTTTTAATAAACTCTGCTTCTCTTTCTTTAGAAACCGCATAATAATTTCCTGACTGTAATAATGAACCACCTGTTGCAGGGTCCAAAATATCAGCATTGAAAGAAGTTTTTACATCTTTGGAAAGGATCTTACTATGATCCAGCTGATCCGTTAATGTATATCTGAAAGTAGCTTCTGCAAATATAGCCCAGGTATGGTTGAATTTATACTTCAAACCAACCCCAAAAGGGATATGCATTGTTACTTTTTTTCCTAATGAATAATCTGTGGTGGTTGTAAAATCCAATTCATTGACCGGAGCCTGCGCCACACCGTCAGCATCCCTTCTGAAATCATTCACAAGAGTTGCTTTAGGAGCATCAAACATCAAAGCACCAATACCTCCGAAGATGTAAGGGCTAAGCATGCTGATCTGCTCGTTATTTACTGGGAAAAAGTTATATTCAAACATTAAACTCGCCTCATACACATTATTTTTTCCGTATGAGTTTCTATTTCTTCTATAATCTTCTTTTGCCGCCTTATCACTAAACTGAATCTGGTTATATCCTAAATCCAATCTAACGGTCTGATGCGGGTTAAAATTAAATCTGTATAATAAACCACCATAAAATGGGATGCCCCAATCTGACACTCTGCTTAAATCCAACGGCTTCTGTAAAATATAATTTGTCCTTCCTACATCTCCCACTAGGTTACTCATACCTAGACGAACTCCCAATTCGTTTCTTTGTGCTTTAACACTTACCACTCCAAGGAAGGCAAGGAAGCTAAACAATAATTTTTTATTCATAAAAGAATATGGATTTATGGTTATTTTAAAATTTAATTTTTGCAAATATAAAACATTTTTATATTAATGATAATCTTAATGTTTAGTTAAAAATAAACAAAAAAACATAATTTGTTATAAAGTAAACGGCAAAGTGGCAAAAATATTCTTTTTTCCATAGAATGAAAATACCTTACATATGAAAAACCCCCATTAAATGAGGGTTTAATGCTTTATTTTTTATTGAATAATACCTGTACTTTATTTCTGATCCTTATTAGTAATGGCTCTTTATAATTTTTATCTTCATCAAAATATCCGTAACCATAACCATATCCGTAACCATAACCGTAGCCGTAGCCATATCCTTGTTTGGTATTATAATCATTATAAACAAGTCCCAGATTATTAACTTCGTCATTATGATACTTTTCAGTAATCATTTTTAGCATATATTTTTCTGTATATTCATGTCGTACAACATAAATATTAGCATCAGAATGCTTCATGAGCTCATATGAGTCGGCTACAAGGCCTACAGGTGGAGAATCTATAATAATGAAATCATATTTTTCTTTAAGCTCCTCTATAAATCTGATATTTCTCTGGCTCATTAAAAGTTCAGATGGATTTGGCGGAATAGGCCCCGAAGTAGCAACATCAAGATTAGAGATCTTAGTTTTGTTAATAATCTGGTCAATACCTACTTCCCCTGTAAGATAATTTGATATACCATATTTATTATCAATCTTAAAGTCTCCAAATATTTTTGGCTTTCTAAGATCCATTCCTAATAAAATTGTTTTTTTATCACTTAATCCTATTACAGATGCCAAATTGATAGAAATATAAGTTTTTCCTTCTCCTCCAATGGAAGATGTAATCAAAATAACTTTTCCTTTCTCACTTTCATTATCCATTAAGAATCTCATACTGGCTCTTATTCCCCTGAAGGCCTCCGATACAGATGACTTTGGCTGCTCCAGAACAGTAAGCATATTTTCATTGCTGTTATTTCCTATTACTCCAAGAAGTGGAATTTTCGTAGCACCTAAAAGTTCTTTAATATTTCTGATTTTACTGTCTAATACTTCACCTACAAAGATAAAGAGTAATGGAAGCAGCAGTAATCCAGAGATAATAGCCATTTTCGCTAACTTCACATTCGGCCCGATAGGTCTTTGTCCCAGATTTTTAGCAGGGTCAATCACTGTAATATCAGATTGATTGGTAGCCATTCTCATCTTTGTATCACTCTGTCTTCCCAAAAGACTATTATAAGTGGCCTCAATCATATTATATCCTCTCTCTGCATCTAAATATCTCCTTTCTTTTTCAGGGTAAGAAGCTAAATCTGAGTTGGCTCCTGAAATATCACGATCAATTTTACTGATCTCATCATAATATCTGCTATAGTATCCTCTTAAACTGTTTGATGATCCCATCCTTGCTTCATCAATAAGCCTGTTTATTTCTCTCATTGGCTCTGATGACGGCTTGTAAATAGTAGCCATTTCTGCTTTTTTAGTATATAAAGCTTTCAGTTCAGAAACCGTTGCTGAGAATACTCCATCTTCAAAACCTGCAGCATTGGTTCCAATCATTTTATCAAAATTCTGAGACTGCAGGGTATTTTTTATATTGTTAAGTGAGTTGATTTTGCTTATGATATCTGCTTTTTTAGCCTCCAGTTCTTTTATTTTTTCAAGAGATTTTTCATCTCTGTCTTTAATATTATAAAGTTTTTCCGAGGTTTTTAAATAATTCAGCACATTAGCACTTGAATCAAGCTTTTTACGGATATTATCCAGATTTTCTTTTAAAAAAATGTCTGTGTTCTTATTAACTATATTTTTATCAGCCAATCTCTTTTTTTGTAATTCTGCAACAGATTTATTAAGGAAATTAACTGTACTATTAAGATTATATCCTGTTTTGGTAATAATCATGATAGATCTTATTTCTTTATCAAAGTCTACACCTGTAGTAGAAACAATTTCATTCACACTCTCATTTATGGAGTTCAAGTTTACAATGATATTATCCAACTTTATCTTAGAAGGAACAGGATTTCTAACCAGTCTGAATCTCAGGTTAGGAGAATTGTACCATTCATTGATTTTAATGATTTTATCAGCAGGTCTGCTATATGCGCTGATACTCTGGAAACCTTCAACTTCATAATTATATAAGTTTGTAGATTCTCCTTCCTCGGGTAAAATCACCTGATATGCTCCATCTCCTTTGGGTATCAGAGTAATAGGATAATTAATCTGTTGAAGATGTTTTTTATCAATCTGAAGAAAGACAGGTGAATCATCTTTATCCAGGTAAGTAGATTTTATCAGTCCTTTGGTAGAATAATTGACAAAAAGGTCCAGTTCTTTTACCAAAAATTCGTTATGTGATCTGGATAAAAGCATTTTTTTCAGATAAAGCCCATCCTGATTTCCGGTATCTCCCCAAATGAAGTTGATAGATTGATTAGCCTGTGTTGGTAAAAACTCAGACCCTTTACTGGAAGTACTTAATGACAAGTCTGATGCATAAATATTTTGTGCATAGTAATGAGTGTGTCCCCATGCAAGCGCATAGCCGATAAAAAACATGAATACAAACCAGTACCAGTTCTTAAGAATCCTTCTTAAAAAGTGCTCTAAATCAAATAATGCAAATGACCCATACTTTTCTTTCTGAGAATTATTTTTCTCTGCAGCGGTTACTCTTTCTGGAATCATGACTAAAGATTTTTAAGAAGTAAATAAATAGACAATGCTGTAGTAATTACTGAAACTCCTGTTGTTAAAGTCTGAATAGGATCTTTTCCGAATCCATTCAAACTTTTTGCTCTTGTATTCAGATAGATTTCATCACCATTCTGAACATAATAAAAAGGTGAGTTCATAATATCTTCACGGGTAAGATCTATTTTTGCAATTTTAATCCCTTCAGGAAGCTTTCTGTGGATCACGATTTCTTTTCTGTCAATAGTTCGGTTTAATCCACCATTAATAGCTAATGCTTCAGTAATGGTAAGTGTATTTTTATGGGCTACCTTTTCTCCTGAAATACCTGTAGTTTCCACGTCTCCAAGAATATAGTACGTAATACCGTCTGTGTTCAGTCTTACTTCAGATTTCCCTTCCAGGAAATTTCCATTTACTTTCTCCTGTATTTCTTTAGTAATATCAGCAAGTGTTCTTCCTTCAGCTTTTATATATCCTATTCCGAAAACATTAATATCACCATTAGCATCAACTTTTAAACCGTTGAAATAAAAAGTCCTGTTTCCTCCACGGTTACCTGTAGAACTGGTAACAGCCCCTCCTGTTGTTACTGCAGGATTGCTGGTGTTTCCTTCACTTACCCCACCGGAAGTGTTGTAAGATGAATAGAATTGTGCAGCATCTCCTTTGGGAGTTGTTACAATGTTAAGATTAAGGATATCATTTTTGGTAATCCTGTATACAGGAATGTTGTAGGGAATCAGACCTTCCTCATTAATTACGAGACTCTCACTTGGCTGCAAATACCTTACATCTTTTGTGGTAATACACGAGGTGAGTAAAAAAGGGAATATTAAAAATAAATATTTAAAATTTTTCATCATATATATAATATTATTTACAAAAGTAATATTTAATTGTTAATTTTTGTTATTTCTTAACCGATATAGCAAATCTGGCAAATAAGCCCCCAAAAAACCTATTGAAATAATCACCAATAATAAAAGATTGACGTTAATATGTCTTAAATAATAAGCTACTCCTACAATCATCAGATAGTAAAGGATAATATAAAAAGTAGATCTCCTATGGGTAAGGTTTAATTTCAGCAATTTATGATGAATATGGTTTTTATCGGCATCAAATGGAGATTTTTTATTATAAAGCCTGATCATAATTACATTTAAAGTATCTACAATCGGAAGAATCAGAATGGCTACTGCTACTACAGGAGCAGACTGAAGGTGATATCTAGGTACATCTATCAGTTTTTTATCTATAAAAATATCTATAAAACAAATAGATGTAAAAGCTAATAAAAAGCCAAGGAGCATAGAGCCTGTATCTCCCATAAATATTTTGCGGGTACGGTAGTTTGATAAATTATAATACAAAAATGCCAGTACAGTTCCGATAATAACAACAGATAATATCACCAGCGGATAGTTATACTCTCCCAAACGGTAATAGCTTATTCCAAACAGAGCGCTGCAGATCACAGAATAACCGCCTGCCAGCCCATCTATCCCGTCAATCAGATTGAACGCATTAATCAGAATAATAAACGTTACGATACTGAATATCACACTTACAAAGTACTCCAGCTCGTATACTCCAAAGATTCCGAATAAGCTTCTGATTCTGATATCAGAACCAATAACAATCAGGGAAGACACAACAATTTGTGCAACGAGTTTTTTGTAAGCCCTCATTACTACAATATCATCCATTACGCCTACATAGAGAAGGATAATTAATGAGGCAAATAAAAATTTGTAAAGATCAAATAATTCATAGGCAAAAATAGAGGCACAGATTCCTATTGAATAAAAGATGGCAATTCCACCAAGATTGGGAATTTCTCTAAGGTGCGAGCTTCTTATTCCAGGCTCATCCATCAGATTCTTTCTTCGTGAAATCTTGACGATGGTAGGAATAGAGAAAAATGTAATTAAAAACGAGAACACGAAACCTAGTCCTATTTTTATGTAGAAAATAGGTATTCCCGATCCGCTTAAGAACAATTCAAAATTTTTCATTCTTTTTTTATTCAGCACTTGTATGTATCTCCTAAATAAAAAATCACAATGCAGACTTAACTTCATTATCATCTTCTATTGACCGAAACAATAGTACTTACATTTGTGTTTACTAAATCAATTTTCTTATCAACCTTTTCTGTCCTGCAAAAAACAACAGATAAAAAATCTTTTTCTTCAAAGGCAAAGATAAAAGATAATTCTTACCAAAACGACTATACTTCAATATATCTTGAATTTTTATTTGTCTTTCCTTCATAAAAAGAACTAATTGATCCGACATACTATAAAATATTTCTTCTTTTTTCACAAAGGCCAGATAGGCCAAAAATGAGTAAACCCCTTCAAAAATCTGAAAATTTTTCAACTCTTCTTTTTTATGGGAATAGGGGGATTTACTAAATATTTGTTCCACATCACACACTGCTTTTAATATATCAAGCCCTTTTTCTGTGTGGGATTTTGTAATAGAATCAGTACGTTCGAGGTACTGATAGTGGAAATTCTGAGTCTGCGCAATGGTTTCACATTCCAGCAAAAGCTGCGGAACAAGCTGAATATCTTCAAAATGAACTCCTTTTTTAAATCTTTTTTGATTAAAAAGTTCTTTTTTGAACAACTTATTGCATGCAAAGTAGCTGATATCAGAAAAAACTGAGAAATTGTTTTCAAGGGGTATTTTCTCAGGCATATCAGGCAGCTGTGTCAGTTTTTGGATAATCTTTCCGTTCTCATCCACTTTCTGGATATTGCAGATCACCATTTTTGTCTGATGTTTTTCTGCTAAGAGAAGCATTTCCTCAAACATGGTCTCAGTAACATAGTCATCACTGTCTACAAAACCAATATAATCACCTGTAGATTTATCAATACCAAAGTTTCGGGCATCACTCAAGCCTCCGTTTTCTTTGGTAAAAGCTTTTATTTTTTCCGGATATTTTTGTGCAAATTCTTTAATTATTTGTTCAGAGTTATCCTTGCTTCCATCGTTCACAACAAGAACTTCAATATTTTGAAGGCTCTGATTCACCAGGGAGTCAAGGCATTTTGTCAAATAATTTTCGACATTATAAACGGGAACAATAATAGATACTCTTGAGGGAACATGTGTCATATATTAAATTTTCGTCAGTCTTGCATTCAGCCAGCCTTTTTTAGCTTCATCAAAATCCTTTCTGGAGCAGGGAATACAGTTTTCTATATTTTCATCATCGCCAAAATACCACAAATTACTGAAAGTATCACGCCTGAATGCATATTGTCTGTCATCTATCAAAACATAAAACATCTCATAATGCCTTTCTTTAGGATGGGAATGCTGGATATTGATTCCTTCGATCAGGTACCAAAGCATCTGTGCTAAAAGCTGATGATTCAGCTGGTTATCAGAATAAATATTATAATTAAAAATCCCTACAGATTTAAGGTTTTCACTCAATCCGATTTCCTTCATATAGGCACAGATTTCTCTTCTGTTCAAACCATTTACCTGTGGATTCATTGAAAAAGGTTCGCTAAAGCTTTCAATAGCATCACAATTTACAGTCACCAGATCTGCTTTTCTGAAGAAAGGCTCTGTTTTTTCTGTGGAATTCATCATTTCAGCCAATCGGATAATATCAAACTCTACTTCTTTGATGAGTCTTACAGAATCCATTTCATTCAAATGTTTCTGGTAACCCAGATGATGATAGTTTTTAATAGAAAAATTCTTGGCTCCGAAAATTTTACTTAAAAAAGTATGCTCATTGATCGTTTCTCCTTGCTGAAGAGAGATAATATTACTGATCTGGGTATAATTGAGGCTTTTCTTATGGAAATTCAATGCTGAAAATAATGAAAAAGCAAAATCATTGGATCCGCCAATAATTACTGGAATGGCTCTTTTATAATGACATGCTGACAGTACTTCCTGTAAGATATAATGGGTATCCTGAACAGATTTCCCGGACACCAGATCTCCGAGGTCTACAACAGGAATTTCGAAGTCCATCTGCGAAAGCTTATAAAATTCTTTTCTTACTGCCGTGAAGTCCTGTACTTCCGCATCTCCGCCTGCCCCTCTATAATCTGACACAAATAAAAGAACAATACTGTCTTCCCTGATATCTTTTGTAATCCGATTTCCTATCTGCCAGCTTTCTGCTTTGAAATTTCTTGGTGAAATGATAAAGTCTTCGAAATCCATATTTTAATTTAAAATGTAATAATTGATTAATTGCTTGATGTAACAAACATACAAAAAACACAGGAACTGAGTAAGACGTGTATACTTTTGTTCACAAAAAAAGGGATCAAGCGCAAAAGTTGGGGGCTAAGCAAAAAGTTTGGATAATCTGAATAGAA
>NZ_JBMDJJ010000051.1:0-13315 GCF_057809135.1 Chryseobacterium sp. FG46
AGACTTAGGATCTGGTGCCGTGAGGCGTGGGGGTTCGAGTCCCTTCATCCGCACTTTTCTAAAAATACTTTTAGAATTATTAAGAAGGTTGGAACCTGTGGTTCGAATCTTTTTTTTTGCCCACACCAAGCCCTGGTGGTGGAACTGGTAGACACGCAGGACTTAAAATCCTGTGTCCGCAAGGACGTACGGGTTCAAGTCCCGTCTGGGGTACAAAGCCCTCTGTAAGTTATTACGGAGGGCTTTTTTGTTTCTGATAATCAAATTCACCTATATCTAAATAATATTTTAATACGTCAAGTTCTGTCGTTTTCCGCATTGATATTTGTAATAAAAAAATACAGAAATGAAATTTAACACCAAAGTAAGGAAGATTCTGTGCCGGATATTATATAGAATTTAAAATTAAAGATATTCCTGATCAGATATTTGAATCTTTTCCTACACTTTGTTTCGATTTTCATGCTGAATTTTTTATTAACCTAAAATTGTAAGCAATGAACTATGACAATTATTTTAACGATTTTGACGACTTCGATGAAACGAGTAAAAGAATCCTGCAATCTTTCTCAAATCATTTGGTGTCCAGTGAATCTTTTTTAAGCAAAATAGTAAAACAACCCACAGATTTACCAAAAGAAACCTCTTTACCATCAACTTTGTTTTCAGATATTACAGACTGGCAAACAGATGATTATATCAATCTGGAACTTCTGGTTTCAAAAATTAAGTATGCCAACAGTGGTATGAGGGATTATATTCTGGAATACAATCCGATTGACTATCAATTTAAAATTCAAAACAAGAGTCTTTCATTTCCGGGCAGAAATTTCATCAGACTGAAAGCTTACCTGAACTCAAAAGCAGAAAATGTCTCAGTAAAATGGAACCAGACCCAAATAACCCACGAAATAGCCGTTGGAAAAGAGAAAATCTTCTACAGAATCAATTTTTTCTATGCAAAAAGTGACGAAAAAGCAATTATTCTTGAAACTTCCTCTTATCAGGAATTCAGAGATCTGAATATACTGTTAGGATATGGTGATATTGATGACTATGATAAGGATTACAAATACTTCCTGAAAAATTTCGCAGATGCTCTCAAAAAGTATGAGAATCCTGAATCACTGAAGTTTATTTACGTAAACGTTCCTGAAACTATTCTGCCTAATCTTTCTATGCATATTGAAAATTTGACGTTTTTTAATCATCTTGAAATCCTTTCGGATGCAGATGACTCAAATATTTTCAAGGACAGCAGTTCTGCGGTGATACAGGTTTTCAAAGCAATCGGAGATCCGGTTCCTGTCCTCAACTATTTCCGCGAAAATCCGGATAAGCTGAACAGGATCTATTACAATTTAGACGGCAGTACAGAATATGATGGTAAGATGCAAAGCAACCGGATGATACTGGCCCATATCATAATGCTGTTTTCTCTGTTTGCGAATAATGATAAGCGGAAAAAAGAAGCCCGATCCTTTATTATTGGTAAGGGCTATAAAATCAACAGCAATATTCTCGAAGGGGGCATTTTTCAGAGCAGTGATGACCACTACAGAGATACATTTCTCCTGCAGCAGCAGAAAGAGGTACAGCGAAATGTAAAAATTATCCCGAAAGAAGGAGATCCCAATGCAAAAGAGACCGTTACAGAAGATATAGATGAAGGGGCACAGTTTCACCCTCTGGATATGGTCTATCTCACAGATATCAGCGGAGAGAAAGAAAAAACCTATCTGGTGCCTGCTATTTATCTGAAAGCAATGGCAGACGCAGAGGAATGGGTGGTTGTACATCAGAATATCCGTATTGCGGCTAATCTCGTGGCTGTTGTGATTGGTGTTGCTACATTGGCAACCTCCGGAAATCCCTATTTTATTTTACTGGCTGCTGCCGATCTTTCTTTGGCGGGGGCTGACCTTACCGTACAGACATTTAAAGAAGAAATTGCTACCTATGAAGGAGGAGCAGAATTTCTGGCAGCCTGGGAAGAGATTTATATGGTGGGAGGTATTGCATTGGCGGGTTTAACTGTTGTAGGTGGTTTTTATACCGGGGCAGCCAAACTGATCGCAAAAATGGCAGACGGAAGTGCTAAGAATTATCTTAAGACTTTGGTATTAAAAGCTGTGCTGGAAACCAATATTTCTAACTTCCAAAGAAATACCATAAAAGTAATCGAACCCCGGGAAATTTTCCTCGGAGCGCAATACAGAGCGCTTGGTAATACCATGGCAGAAAACGGAGTCGTTTTCTTATCCGGACAAAGACAGGGGACATTTTTGAACGCCTATGCTGTTGTGTACAAAGGTGAAGTGATAGAAGAGTTTACCAAAGCAGAAATGCATATGTTCTACAAAAAATGGTGTAAATTACAGGGAGAAAAATTAGTAGAAGAGCTGGAGCATTTGGGCGGGCATGTGCCGCCAGGCAGCTCTATTGTAGAAACAACCGTTGAAGCAGAAGTAAAAGCATTTATAGAAGGGGAAAAACAATTTTTAAATACCATAATTAAAAATCCTTTTGAAAAGATGAAAGAAGCAATGCCTTATTTTAATCATAAATCGGTTGGTGATGCTGTAAAACAAGTAAGTACGACCAATTGTGGTAATACCGCAGAAGTTATTGTGGAATTTTTGAGAACAGGAGAATTGAGATTAGCAGAACCATCGATGAAACAATCATTTGAGGAAATCTCAGCAAAATTTGGAGGAGGGAGTTTCCAACCTGCTACAATCCCAAGAATGAATGAATTAATGAAAGAAGGAGATATAGTGGTTGTGTATGGTGTCACAGATCTTAGTAAAAGTCCTATGTTAGTAGATGGTCATTATTTTGTAGGAATGAAAAAAGGAGGAGAATTGCACCTGTTTGATGGGCAAACAGGTGAATATGCCATATTTGCTCTAAAAGATAACAACTTTAGTAAGTTTATCCAAAGTAAGTATAATAAAACTTATACACAAGCAGAAGGTGGTGGTTTTAGATATTTAAAAGTAAGATAATAACAATTTAAAAATTAATTACATGTTAACAGACCAAGAAATGCTAAAAGTAGCAGAAAATTTTTTAAAAAGAATGGTAAAAAAAGGTATTGAAACAATGATATATACTGACGCTATTATTAAAAAACCGTATGGTAATATTTATCGCTACAATACCAAAGAGTTTATTTTAACAGGCGATTTTAATAAATCTTTGGCGGGGGGGGGACCTTTTTTAGTAGAAAAAGAAACAGGAAGAGTGGTTAGTTTGGGCACCCTGTACAGCTTAGAAGATCGTATAAAAGCCTATGAAAATGGAACTATGACTACAGCTTTAGATACATATTGGTATCCCGACGAAGATCGGTTTGATTACAAATAAAATGAGACGGCTTCTTTTTTATTATTTTTAATACTTCAAAATCACAAAATTGAAAAAAATTATGTTAACAGACAAAGAAATGCTAAAGATAGCAGAACGCTATTTAAAAAGTAGAGCGGAACACTTTGGAGGATCAGATATTGAAGTAGTAATATTGACAGATCATATCATTAAAAAGTCATATGGAAATATTTATGATTATCAATCTAAAGAATTTCTTTTAACAGGAGATTTTAATAAAACATTAGTAGGGAATGCCTCTTTTTTAGTGGAAAAAAAGACTGGAAGAGTAGTTAGTTTTGGTACAGCAATGGATTTAGATGACTATATAAAAGCCTACGAAAATGGAACATTAGGTAAAACCTTAACTCGTTATTGGTATCCCGATGAAGACAGATTTGATTACAAATAAAATGAAAATAGAAACAGAAGTAATTGCACTGCTGTTTTTCATTAGTTTAACCAGAGTATGGTTTAAGTGAATGAGTCAATACTTGATCTGAGAGCTGTAATCATTTTTTAACCACAAAAAAACCGCCTCACAAGCTGCGAAACGGTTAAAATATATTGAGAGGTGATTAGTTGCCTAATTCAAGCTGATTTTTTACAAGGCTGTAGTAATCTGCTTTTCTGTTGACCAATTCCTGGTGGTTGCCTTTTTCTACAACGGCTCCATTTTTCAGGACTATAATCTGATCTGCATTTTTTACGGTACTTAAGCGGTGGGCTACAATAATTACCGTTTTTCCTTTGAAAAATTCCTGCAGGTTATCATGAATGATTTTTTCATTTTCGGCATCCAGCGCAGAGGTGGCTTCATCAAAGAGGATAAAATGAGGGTTTTTGTATACGGCTCTTGCAATAAGAACTCTCTGTTTCTGTCCTCCTGAGATTCCGTTGCCGGCTGCCCCGATTTTGGTGCTGTACCCTAACGGAAGATTATCTATGAAGGAAGAGATGTTGGCTACTCTTACTGCATTTTCCATCTTTCTGGTATTGATTTCCACTTCGCTGGTCGCAATATTTCTTTCGATGGTGTCGGAGAAGATAAATCCGTCCTGCATTACCACTCCGTAGTTTTCTCTGATGCTTTTAGGGGAAAGGGTAAGAATATCATCTTCGTTATAATGAATGGTACCGTGAGTAGGATTATAAAACTTTAATAGAAGCTTCATCAAGGTTGTCTTTCCGCTTCCGCTGGCTCCTACAATGGCTGTCACTTTACCTTCAGGGATAAACAGATTCACATCTTTTAAAACGAACTGAGATTTGGGTCCTTCATACTGAAAAGAAACATTATTTAAAGTAATTCCTCTCTCTTCGTCTTTTGAATGGGTATTGCCTATTTCCAGGGCTTTCATTCCTTCTTTTTCTTCTTCTTCGTGGTTCTGAACTTCATTTAATCTTGAAAGACTCAGTTTCGCATCCTGTAAAGAACGGAAGAAAGAAATCATCTGGTTAACAGGAGAATTCAGCTGTCCAATGATGTAAGAAATGGCCAATAGTTCGCCGATGGTCATATTTCCTTTCACAACCTGCAATGCCGCAAAGAACGTCACGAAAATGTTCTTTAATTGGTTAAGAAATTCAAATCCTGAAAACTGATACTGATCTACTTTTAAAATCCGAAGGGTTGTTTTAAAAAGCTTATTCTGAATCCCTTCCCATTCCTGTCTTTTGTAATCTTCAAACTGATTTAACTTCATTTCAGAAACTCCGTTCAGGATCTCATAAACGCTTTCCTGGCTTTGTCCTTTTTCGCGGAATCTGTAATAATCCAGAATTTCTCTTTTTTTCAGCCAGTATTGAGCCCAAACCAATGATAATGCCGTCAATGAGGAGTAAATAAGCACAATTGTAACGTTATAATACCAAAGCACTCCGAAAAACACTAGAAAAGTAACCATAGAGAAGAAGGTCATAAGGCTCTGAGAGGTAAGAAAATCTTCTATTCTCTCATTATCCTGGATTCTCTGGGTAAAATCCCCCTTCATTTTGGTATCAAAAAAGCCCATGGGAAGGAGAAGCATTTTCTTCAGAAAGTCTGAAATAATGGAAATACTGATTCTGGTCCCGATATAAAGCATCAGCCAGTTTCTGAGAATTTCTATCGTGATACTTCCTAAATATAAAACGACCTGAGAGACCAGAATGATCGTAATAAGATCTACATCTTTTGTGTTAACTCCTTTATCAATAAGTGTTTGTGTAAGGAAAGGGAAGACAAGGCTCAGGCAGCTACCGATAAGCAGCATTCCGGATAAAAAGAGGAACTTGTTTTTGTGCTCTTTGAAATATTTCATGGCAAAAGAAATACTCAGTTTATCTTCTTCCGGGAAGGTCTGCTGATAAAAGCTGTTGGTAGGGCTTACAAAAAGAGCAATGCCGTTTTCACCGTCAGACAGCCAGCTTTTAAGAAAGTCTTTTTCGCTCATCCAGATCATTCCGTGGCTTGGATCTGCAATTTTGTAGCGTTTTTTTCCTGAAATAAGGCTTTTCTTTACATCAATAAGTACCACGAAATGATTTTTATTCCAGTGAAGAATACAAGGCAGGCTGCCGTTTTCATCCAGGGTCTGTAATGTAAGCTTGGCAGGATACGTTTCAAATCCAATATCTTCGCACAGTTCACTGATGCTCAGTAAGCTAACTCCTTCTCTGGATAGGTTGGCATTTTCTTTCAAAAAATGTAACGGAATCTGCTTGCCAAAGTAGGAAGCCACCATTGCGATACATGCAGGACCGCAGTCCATTTGGTCGTGTTGAGGGATAAATTTTAGCTTCATGATACGAGATATTTTCTTTTGCCGATTTTCATTTTATAATACTTTTCTACAATACCGTAGATGATCAGTTCATGCATTCTGTGTCTGGATCTTATCAGCCTGTTGATATGCATGTGAATAAAGCTGCTCACTAATCTTTCTTTCTGAATGGTCCTGAGCTTTTCTATTTCCTTACAGTTTTCTGTGATTGAAGTAATGAATTCTGAGAAGTAAGGGTTGTCATTCGTTTCTGCTATTTCACTGATGATGTTCAGATTATTCCTGTACTTCAGATCGAGCTGCTTTTTAAGATTACTGTCTACATTGAATTCTTTCTGAAACTGGCTGTAAATCTTGCTGATTACTTCATATCGTTTATCCAGATCCAGATTGAAAACATCGAAATAAGCGTCAATACTTTTGATAGCATATAACCAGAGATCATCATTGTTCGGAATATTCTTTAACAGATTCACTGTCAGTTTACTGTCATAATGGAAGATATGTTCCGCAGTGTCAATAAATTCACCTTCATATCTTTCATATTCTCTGTCGTAGGTTCCCATTTCCACTTTATTAATGATTCCTTCGCTGATATATTTATCAAAATAATCGTTGAAAGTAGTGATGATCCGGGCTGTATAGGTGAGATCATTGTCATTGATTTCCAGCCTTAGTCTGATATGATTATCAGGATCACTGTACCTGATGTAGAACCATTTTTTGATGAGGTTTTCCTCGTTGAGGTGTGCTAAAAGATCCGGAAACACATCCTGTAGTATTTTGTCTGAGAACTTGTTTCCGCAATAAATTTTATAGTAAAGCCATTTGTTTCCCGGGATGAATTTATGATCAGCAATATTGTTATTGAAAAGATGCTGGTCAAGTTCCGTTTTAAATGCGGTATAGCTTCTGTTGATCATGGGAATGACAATCTCATTGTTGAATTCATCTGCCTCAAGATCATAAAGACATTCTGTAAGTGTCACCATTTCTTTGGATCTCAGTTCATCCACAAGGAATAATAAAAGGTTATCATTTTCCGTATCGATCAGTAATTTATTATCTCCCTGAGCAATAAAGAAATATCGGTTAACTTTTTTAGCTGAAAGATATTCTCTTAATTTTTTAATGCTTTCCGTATTGTTTTTGGCCTTTATTCCTGATACTTCGTTTTGGTATACTCGCCATAATGCCGGTGTAAAGATGATATCATTACCAAAGGTGATGCGGGGAATATAATCATACATCAGATAATTGGTATCTCCAATGTTTAAAACCAATGCAGTGGAAATATCCTGATGCTGAAGGTCACATAAAAACTGATATACCGGCAGCGAATTATAATCAAAATTATGAGCGGTAGAATGGAAGATTTTTACTTCTTTATTCAGTTCTTTATGGAATAAAACGATTCTTTTATCTATCATTTTAATGTAAAGATCCGTCAGGCTGATGGTATTTTCCGAAGCCGAAGGTTTGGTAAGGTAAGAAAGCTGGTTTCCTCTTTTTACCTGTCTCAGAAGGATATTTCCGGCCCTGTTATCGGGTAGGTGAAGCAGCTCTGCGTAGATAAAATGATCATCATTCTGTTCTTCTTTAATGATTCTGTTCATCGGGGCAAGGATTTCTTCATCTTCATTGGAAAATCTGGCGATAAGATTGGCTCCGCTGGTACCTCCTACAGAAGAAATAGCAATTTTATCAGAAACCTTTTCTATCATTACTGCAAGAGATCTTGCCAGGCTTACTTCTTCCGTATTCTGAAGATTGCTGATATCATGCTGGCTGAGATCTATAGAAGTCTCTCCGTTAATGTTGGCTTTATTGATGAGTCTTCTCCAGAATTCATGAATCTTTTTATTGTACGTGATGGAAAATGAATCCGTGTTAGAATTGGGCCAGCTTAACGTATCTAAAAGAGAAGAAAAATCGTTTTCACTGTTTTGTTCCTGAATATATCCGATGCCGCTTTCATTGTCCAGCACTTCTACCAAAGGGACCAGGCTTTCTTCATATCTTGTGTAAAAAGCTGTTTTAAACTTTTCTAAGTTTTCATTCACCGTTTCGCTTCCTTTGTCCCAAAAACAGGCTAAGGTATTGATTCCTTTTTTGATTTTGGAAAGATCTTCTCTGGTAACCGGAGAGAAATCAAGGGTTCTTTTTAATGAAGAATTAATCAGGTATTTTCTGTCATATAATATGGAGAACTGGTTGGCAAGGGCAAATATTTCATTGTAATATTCCTGAGGCTGTCCTACTCCTGAATTAAGCAGCTTCATATAGCCTTCCATTCTGATGAGTGTCTCAAGGTAAGCATCCAGTTCAGGAGCGATGCCTTTTTTCGAATGTAAATATTCAATAATCTGGCATAGTGGAGAATGCTCATTCAAGCAGATATCAAAATTGCTTTTAAAGAACTGGGCATCAATCAGGCTGAAGATATAATATTTAGCATCTTCTTCAGAAACTCCTTCTACGTTTTCTGCTACCAGAGCAACAAGGCTGTTGAATGAATAAGACTTATTGGCTGTATTTTCAACCAGAAAATCCAGAAGCTCGTCTTTTTCCAATGAGCTTAGCGTGTAAACTCTTTTTTCATTTTGTACTGTAGTTTCGATATATCGGTAATAATCACCTAATTGATAGACAGAGTCATTAAGCTCATATTCGTGAACTTCCGGAAAGTCTCTGTTGATCAATGCGATAACCTGAAAAAGGAAAGACAGGTCCAGCGTTGTATACCGGTGGATGGAATCCATATTTCCGGCTTCTATATTTTTATGTTCTGCGTTCAGTTCAAAAGCGGAATGAGAAGCAAATGTTCCGAACGGAGTAGATCTGGTGGTAATTCTGATGTAGTATTTCAGGATAGAATTATTAATTCTGTTTCTCTTTACCTGGGATAAAGATGGATCGTTCTGGCATAATCTTGCCCATTCGTTATACAGCTCATAAGATGCTAAGAAAACAGATTCTCTGAAGACCTCATCATTCCACAGCTCCAGAACAAAATGATCAAGATCTGCTGTATTTTTCGGTATGTTGTTATATTGTCTGAATGAGTACAAAGCGTTTCTCATAAAGCCAATATTAATGTTATCTAACTGCGTTTTCATGTTGAATAGATTGTAAGTTGTAATGATTGCTTATCGTTTCAGCGTTTTCTATTTTCTTATCACTGTCGGGTTCCGTATCATATAAGATGAATTCATCTACGGCCAGTTGATCATCCAGTTTTTCAATGAGTTCAAAAAGCTCTTCAAAGCTGAGGTGTAGAATTTTGAACGCTTCGGATTCATCTGCGTCAGACTTTATTTCACTGATTTCTGAGAGGTTGATTGCCAGAGCAAGTGATATTTTGGGTTCAAATCCGTTTTTCTGTATAAATGTTTCTTTATATCTGTTGATCTCTTCTTTTTTACTTTCAAAACTGTCAAGGAATTTTCCGTTTCCGTGAAATGCTGATACACAATAATTTGAGTGTAAACTTACGGCATCATCCAGATTGTTCAGAGAAGAGGAAAGGTACCATAGATCCGGGATCAGTCCGCCGTAGGGAGGGATCAGAATGCCTTCTTTTTTGTTCTTTTCTGCTTCAGAATAAAAAAGTTCATGAATCATGCGGGCATTTTCTTTGAAGACCACTCCGGAGCCTCTTTCAAGAATATCAGGGTTTAAAAGGTTTTTCGTATGATTACTTTCAGGGATGCCTTTGGACAGGCCAAGGTCTATTCTCCCGTTGAATATATTGTTGATTAGCTTATAATTGGTAGCCACAGCATAAGGAGAATAGCTCGGTACTGAAGTTCCTGCGGATCCTACTCTTATTTTTTCCGTCATTCCGGCAATCATGGCAATCACGATATCCGGATTTGAAAAGGCAAGATTCTTAAGATGGGAATAATGATGCTCTGCCAGCCAGAATCTGCTGTATCCTAATCTCTCTGCATGAAGGGCATAATCAACTACATCGTTAAGAGCTGTGATGGAATCTTTGCCGCTTCTGTATCCTAGTTCTAGTAATCCTATGCTTTTTGTTTTCATGTTACAGTAAAAATTTTAGGTATTTAGTTTTGTCTATTTTGTCATTCAGAGCAATCAGGGCTCCTGTTTTTCCGAAGAGTAAATTGCTGTCTTCCAGGGTAAATGGCTGATCCAGTTCGTTTTCCAGGATTTCCAGTGATCTTTTGGTCCAGAAATTTTTAGCTTTTTCATACTCAGGATGGCTGTCTTTTTCATGAAGCTCATGGTAAAGCTGTACAAGTCCTGAGGTTCCGTGGCAGTACTGGATAAACTCTACTCCTGTGTTGGCCATTACTTTCCTTTTGGTTGTTTCCAGACCCAGTTCGCGGGCCATTTCTGTGTATCTGCTTTCCTGTAGTGTTTCTCCTGTTTTATAAAGAAGATAAGAGAAGGAAAGATCACTGTTGCACCAGCAGAGTCTGTTATTATGAAAAGGCTTCAGCCGGTTTTGTGCTATTTTGTAATTGTATGGTTTATATATTCTGGCATTTTCTACTTCATGAACATCAAAATTGGAGATAATGAAGTCCAGGCAGCTGCTGATAATATGTTTTGCTTTATCCGTTATTACCGGAAGGGCTAAAAGATTATTAACAATAGAAAGATAGCCATAGTTGAATCCTAAGTTGATACCATCTGCATAGCTGTCGTTCAGCTTGTTTTCAAATGGAGTGGGGTGAGAAATACATTCGGCATAAAGTATATTTACGATTTCGCTGCTGTATTTTTTGTTTCTGATGGTGTTGAAATAGTGAAGATTTCCTATGGGTCCATCAAAAAAAGTGTAATTGTTTTCGTTCAGCATGGTAACAGACTGTTGGAAGATCAGTTCTCCGATGTCTGCAATCTGTTCATCAAAGTCATTCTGTATAAGCCCGTCCTGTTTCAGCAGATTCAGAATAATGCCCAGTCCGGTCATTCCTTTGGATAGATTCGGGAGAGTGTATACGTTGTTTTCTTTTTGCAGGTTGCCATTTTCAAATACTTCTTCCAGGATAGCGCCTACCTTGTTCACATAGATATCATTTCCGGAGATTTGATACTGTGTTAGGAAATAAAGCAGAAGTCCCAGTTTTCCATAAAGCAATCCGTCCGGTAAATTTCCATAATCAAAATCCAGCAGTTTCTGATCATATTCCTGTAGCAGGGTTGTGATGTTTTGAGATTGTAGAGTTTCCATTATAGATCGTAATTATAGAATGAAACATAATTGTGATGGTTTGTAATGATATTGCTCATCAGATTAATACCGATTCCTGCTATTCCCTGGCCTAAAGCCATGTTGATATTGTCATATTCTGCATTGTAGTAGGCATTGAATCCTGCCCATTGTTCATTTTCATTTTTCTTAGATTGAAGAAGATGCTGATGCCAGTAATCTTTGGCTTCCAGAAAGACCTCCTGTTCGGTGAGGTGATAGAGGTTTTTGTACAAAGCGGATAATCCGGCAGAGCCATAAATTAATCCCGGTTCCAGGATGGCAGACTGATCAGCGTCTTTAAATTTTGTTGTATTGATCAATATTTGTAGTCCTTTGTCGCAATAGTCTTTATTTTTCAGGAGAATTCCGGCATTATAAAAAGTATAGCCAATTCCTATTTCTCCGTAAGCCAGATTATGATAATCTATGTAGATCTCTTCAAAGGCATTGAACGGGAAAAGAGAGATATGGTCTGTAGTGCTTTCTTTACAGCTCCAGATGAATGAGAGTCCGGAGTGAATAAGCGCTAAAGATTCCGGAGTGTAGATGTTATTTTTGTAAAGGAATAATAAATAGTTGATCACTCCTGTAGTTCCGTGCCCTAAACCCATTTCTACATATGGATTTTCTTTATCCCGAAGGTTAAATTTCCAGTAGCTTCCGTCTTCGTGAGTTTGAGTAAGCTCAATGATTTTATCCAGAGTATTATCTATCAGGTGTTTCTTATCCTCAAGATTTCTCAAAACGAAATATTTGGCAAAACTCGGGAAACCGCTTGTGAGGTCAAGATCTCCTTTTTCTGTTTTCTGGATCAGTATTTCTTCCAGAATGTCATCTATATTTTCCAGTAAAGAATCTATTTCGCTGTCTAAAACTTCCTGCTGTTTCAGGAATATAAGATATAATCCCAGCTCTCTTATTTCATCATTAAAATGAAGACTTTTATAATCCTCTGTTAAAACAGACAGAGACTTTTCAATATAATGGGTTACCAACTCTAAAGATTCAGATTCCTGAGTCATCAGATAATGATAATAATAGAACATTGAAGCACTTAGAATTCCGTTATTAAGACCTATTCCGGTAAGGGAAGCTTCTTTTTTACGGATACATTCTTCTATTTCTGAGATGATTAATTTTTCTTTTTGCATGATGTGAGAGCTGTGAGATTATATAATTTTTTTTAAAAGAGGGAGAGAAGTTCATCATTCTCCCTCTTTTATAGGAGAAGATTACTTCGCTATTCTTGTTTGTACCACAGTGTTTCCACCGCAAGAACACTGTCCGCAAGACTGCGCTGCTGCCTGAAGGCTGTTAACCCCTCCTTTTAGGCTGTTCATTTGCTCTTCCTGTAATTTGCTGATTTGCTCTTTGTTGATTTGAAGACCCTTAGTTAGTTTCATTTTGTTCATGATGTTTAATTTTAAATGTTATTGTTTATTTTAGTTGTGATTTGAGGTGCTGATTATTGAGCCGCTCTGGTTTTTACAATTGTGTTTCCACCGCAAGAACACTGTCCACAAGATTGTGCTGCTGCCTGAAGGCTGTTAACCCCACCTTTAAGGCTGTTCATTTGCTCCTCCTGAAGCTTGCTGATTTGTTCTTTGTTGATCTGTAAACCTTTAGTTAATTTAATTTTGTGCATGATGTTTGATTTTTAAATTGTTATAAATATTTTCGACTTTTTGAGAGTTACTTGGCAATTCTTGTTTGTACTACAGTATTTCCACCGCAAGAACACTGTCCGCAAGACTGAGCTGCAGCCTGAAGACTGTTTACTCCTCCTTTAAGACCATTCATTTGCTCTTCCTGAAGCTTGCTGATTTGTTCTTTGTTGATCTGTAGTCCTTTAGATAATTTCATTTTGTTCATAATGTTTAATTTTAAGTTGTTATTGTCTATTTTAAATGTGATTGGGAGTGCTGATTATTGAGCTGCTCTTGTTTTTACCACT
>NZ_JBMDJJ010000052.1:0-12633 GCF_057809135.1 Chryseobacterium sp. FG46
CAATTGATTATCAGCGGTAAAGATACAAAAAATCAAACAATAAAACAAATTAAACGGCTGATAATCAATTAATTATAATAAAAATATTGAATATCTAAAAACAAAAAGTCGGAAGAAAAATCTTCCGACCATGACTGCCAGATGGCAGCCTTTTTATTGTTATATAATCAATCCTGGAAAGTAATATATTTTTTTTCATGCTAATCTTTTTCTTTGGATTTGAAGATTTTCTTTAATACTGAACATGGAAATATTCATAAACAATAAAAATCCGAAAATAAGATAGGAGGCTTCTTTAGAAGCAGTAGTAAACAAATTAAAAATTTTCCCGTATCGGGTAGTTTCAAAATTATTAAAAGTTTCTGCTGGTCCCCAATCTATAGTATCATTACAAAGTAAACATTCATATTCAGGATATTGCACCTTAGGATCAATATAGCTGTAAACCGCAAAAATATGTCCTGTTTTCTCCAGGTCAACGGCATATTGTTCCTGTTTGGCGATTGCCAGATCATTCAGAACAGAGACAAAATCACCATAGGTGTTATTTTGACCTAAAATAAACTCAATACCAGACTCTTTCTCATTTCTTTTCTGAAGATTTTTCAGTTCAGAGACATATGATTTTGAATTTTCTTTAGCAGTACCGGGGACTATTTTTATTTTTTTGTAATTCCATTTTCTTGCAGGTTCAAAACTTGCAAAAGTATTTTTAATCCCCTCTCTTTCTTTGGCAGGAAGTCCAATATCTATCACAGAAACGTTAATATCTTCAGACTTTTGGTTTCCATAATACCAGAATAAAACAGGAATCAGCAGGGCACTGATCAATCCCGGAAAGTAGTATATTTTTTTCATAGTTAGTTTTTTAGCAAAAAAAGAATGAAAATTTTAAGCCAAAAAAAAGTGATCCGAAAACGAACCACTTTAAAAATAATTTTTAAATTCTAAATATTGCCATCTACCAATCCCTTTTTCTCAGAATCCAGTACGATCCCAATATAAAAATAGCACACCACACCAGACATGAAACAAGGCTTTCTGTAGGGTAGTGGAATTCATATTTTATGCCCATCATTTTAGCCATATTTAATCTCATCATCGGATTAGGAATAAGGTTGGACATACTTTCCAGCGGTAAAAGATGTGTTAGGAAAAAGTCGTTCTGAAGAACCTCGTTTCTTTGAGGTCCCTGCATTCCCTTTACTTTTGAATACGTTTCAAGAGCGGTTAAAATTCCTTCGCCAATCCACAACACAAAAAGGGCAAGAAAAACAAAAACAGATTTTCTCAGTAAAATGGAAAGGAACATTAAGAAGCAAAAGAATGTAAATAGCTTCACAAAGTAATTTCCAATGAAGAAAATCTCAGCAAAAACCTTTGCAGATTCTTTTGTATTAGAATATTGATATCCAAGGAAAATAGTAATCCCTAATACAATGGCTGTTGAAACAATAGTGAAAATACTTATCGTCAGTAATTTTGAAGTGATGAATTCTTTTCTGCTCAATCCATCAATCGTATTCTGCTTGAACATTCGGTTGCTGAATTCCTGCGAAATAGAGAAAACAATGATCAGCCCCAGGAAAATTTTCAATAAAGCAACAATCCATGTGGTGAAATTCCAGATTTCCGGGAAATTATAAATTCCCTGTTCCTTTAGGTTAATCGTTCCTCCAAAAATATCAAAATCAACCAACCCAATGAAAAGTAAAGCGATAAGAATGGCGAAATAAAGTATGGTGAAAACCTTAAACGGTTTGTAGTTCAGGTTTTTATAGTATTCCAGTTTTAATAATTTTATCATGATTAATGGGTGTTTTTTACAAGTTCAAGGAATTGAGATTCAAGAGACAGTTTTTTCTTGGTCAAATGAGAAAGATAAATTCCTTTCTCTGCCAGTTTCTGATTCATTGCTGAAGCTGAAATAGAAGCATCATCACGGATCTGAGCCTTGATAAGATCTCCTTCTTGATTGATAGAGGAGAACCACTGAAGTTCGTTCAAAGCATTTAATAGTAATGTATTATTATCAGCTTTCAGTTCAAAATATCCATTGTTGGAAGTCATTTCATCCACGCGTCCGCAATAAATAGAATTTCCTTCTTTTAAAACAATGACATGGCTGCAGATTTTTTCAATTTCATCCAGAAGGTGGCTTGCAATGATAATCGTGATTCCTTGTTTTGCAATATCGCTGATGATGTCTCTGATCTGAATGATTCCTTCAGGATCCAATCCGTTGGTAGGCTCATCTAGAATCATCACTTCAGGATTGTTCAGCATCGCCGATGCAATGGCAAGACGCTGTTTCATTCCCAAAGAAAAGGTTTTGAAAGTATCTTTTCTCCTTTCATACAGATTAACGGTCTTCAGGACTTCGTCAATTCTTGAATAGGGAGTTTTTTTAATTTCGGCCACTATTTTAAGGTTGGTTTCCGCACTTAGATAAGGATAAAAGTTAGGCTGTTCGATAATTGCCCCTATCTTTTTTAAAGTTTCCGGATCAGTTCCTTTTTTGCCAAACCAGAACCAGTCTCCGCTGGTAGGGTTGATAGTTGAAAGCAGCATCCCGAAAGTAGTGGATTTTCCGCTTCCGTTCGGACCCAATAGACCATAAACGTTTCCTCTTTCGACATCAAAAGAAATATTGTTGACCACCACTCTTTTGAATTTTTTTGTCAAATTTTTTACTGATAAAATCTTTTCCATGTAATTTGTTTTACATAGTAGTAGTCTATATAAATTAGATAATGTTACAGAATTATCATAAATCAATATTAATTTATGAACAAATACATTAAATTTGATAGCATTAATCAACAGTTATGAAGCTAATTGAACTGGCAGAAGAATTAAATGTTTCTGCAGAAGCCATCAAACAGTTTATACAGGATTTTGATCTTGAACTGGTAGACTGTGTCAGTACGAATTTTGAAGTAAAGGAAGATTTTGAAAAATTTGCCCGTGAGAATGTAGATTTTTTAAGGTTATATGAAAAAGATCTGGACAAAAATAAAACGCTGGAGCAGATTGCTGAAGTTATCAATCAGCCAAAAGACAAGGTAGAAAAGGTGATCAAAGATAATAATCTCAATATTTTTGATAATGGATTTTTCAAATCCTCCATCTCAAGTTATGGAATTGATAACAAATTGGGTGGGAATTATCAGTTTGTCTATGATTATTTTGGACATAAAACAAGTCTTCAGCAAAGAGATTTTATCGGATACAGAGACCTTTTCTTTTATACCTCCACAGTTTTGGAACCCTTCCTGAATCCACAGCAGATTAAAGATTGGGGAATCAATAAGCCTGCAGGAATTATTCTGTATGGTCCTCCGGGAAGCGGTAAGATATTTTGGGCCAATAAAATTGCTGAAATTATTGGCTATCAGTTTAAAGAAGTCAAAAAACACTATTTGGGAACTTCACTGATTGACGGAAATGAAATCAACTTCAGTGATTTTCTGTTAAATATGATGAAGGAAAACAAAATGCTGCTCTTTATGGACGATTTCGATGAAATTATGATGCAGAGAAGAGCGGAAACAGATGTTGCTTCCTGTAATCTCGAAGCCCAGGAACTTATTCTTCACTACATCGGAAAATTTGAAAAAGAAGGTGTGCTGATGGTAGGTTCTGCCAATTCTGTTTCAGAAATTGACGAAGAAATTCTTGCTCCGGGAAGATTTGATGTGATGATTCCAATATTTCCACCCAACGCTTCTGAGCGCTCAGAAATTATTTTATATTCTATGACCAGAGGATTGGAAGAAGATTCTCTACTTTATAAAATACTTAAAAACAATAAAGCTGACAAAGTTCCTTTCTGGCATGAAATAGCTTCAAAGATGAAAGTATTCAGCAATACGATGCTGATAGACTTTACCCAAAGTTTAAAGAAAAGAATTAAAAACCTGTACCAGAGAACAAGAAACGAAAAGCTGAAAATTGATCAGAAACTTTTAGACAGTGCATTAAGAGATGCAGGATCAAAGCTTACTGAAGAATATCTTGATCAGGTAGCGAGATTTCTTGCCGATGCCATTATCAATAATTTTGATGATTTTAAGTTCAGGATTCAAGCATTAAAGAGCGAACTGGAAACCTACAGAGTTGTTGAAGAACCACAAAGAGCAATCGGATTCCAGCATAATGAGGAAGAGAAAGACAAAGGGTAAGGGAATTCAAAGTTTAAGATTCAAGGTTTAAGGTTTTACTGCATCGTACATTAATACTTATTACATTATACATTTTACAAAAAAAATACTCATTACTAATTACTCATTACTCATTATTTATGAACAGCGTCTGGGAGCTTGATACTTTCTACAGAAAAAGAGACATCATTATTATAGGTGCAGGGTTTTCCGGACTGTGGACTGCCATATCCATCAAAGAAAAATATCCTGAAAAATCCGTTTTGATTATTGAACGGAACGCCATTCCATTGGGGGCTTCCACAAGAAATGCTGGGTTTGCCTGTTTCGGAAGTCTTACCGAAATTATTGCCGATTCGCAGAAAATGGGCTGGGAAAAAACACTGGAGCTTATTACAATGAGATTTGACGGACTTCAGAAAATCCAGCGTTATTTTAAACATGATGAAATTGATTTTGAGCTGAATGGAGGCTATGAAATTGTAAATAATGAAGAACCTTTATCCCGGATTGAAGCAGTTAATGAAAAACTGAAAGCAATCACCGGGCTGGATCAAACCTATACTTTGAAACAGAATAAAATACAGGAATTCGGACTTGGAAAATCTGAATTCCTGATTGAAAATCCCTGTGAAGGAAGTCTGCATTCAGGAAAATTATTACAAAAGCTTTTAGAAAAGTGCCATGAACTCAAAATCGAATTTTTATTTGGTACGGAAGTTCAGAATATTGAAGAAAAAACAGATAAAGTTGAGGTTAATCTTTCCACTGATCTTTCTGTAAAAGCCAATCAACTCATCTATTGCACGAATGCATTCACTTCAAAGTTTCTGGAAAATGAAAATATTATTCCTGCCCGCGGACAAATTCTTCTCACTGAGCCTATAGAAGGTTTAAAACTTAAAGGAACGTTTCATTATGACGAAGGCTATTATTATTTCAGAAATGTAGGAAACAGAGTATTGCTGGGTGGCGGAAGGAATCAGGATTTTAAAACAGAAGAAACAACGGCTTTTGAAACCACAGAATTTTTACAGGCTCATCTGGAAAAGTTTTTAAAAGAAGTCATACTTCCTCATAAAGATTTTAAAATTGCCCTTCGCTGGTCAGGAATTATGGCTATGGGTGAAGAAAAGTCACCTATCGTAAGACAGGTTTCAGAGAGGCAGTTTTGTGCCGTAAGACTTTCTGGAATGGGTGTTGCTTTAGCTCCGAAGATTGGAGAAATGATAGCAGAGATGATTTGATATATGATTTTAGAAATTATAGGCTGGAAGCTAGAAGCTGGAGGTTGGAAGTTAAATACACACCCTAAACCCATACCCTCTAAAACCCTCTTATTCTTAAACTCACAAACCCGTATCTCGAACTCAAAAACTTTAATCCCGGAACTTTAAATCCGCACCTCTCCACTCTAAAAGAATTCCTTATTTTTGCAAAAAAAGAAACATTCGTGATTAACAACGACCAGATAAAAGAAGTTCAATCCAGAATTGAAGACTTACACAGATACCTTCAGATTGAAAAAAAGAAGATTGAAATAGCCAATGATGATGAAAAAACTGCGGCACCCGAATTTTGGGATAATCCAAAAACGGCTGAGGCATTTTTAAAACAGCTTCGTTCCAAGAAAAAATGGGTAGAAAGCTATGATGAAATTCAGACACAGTTTGAAGACCTTCAGGTCTTGGCTGATTTTGCTAAAGAAGATCCGGATTCTGAAAAAGAACTGGACGAAACTTTCCCGCAATTGGTAGAGAAAATTGAAGATCTGGAATTTAAAAATATGCTTTCCAATGAAGGTGATGAACTTTCTGCAGTGCTGCAGATTACAGCAGGAGCAGGAGGAACAGAAAGTTGCGACTGGGCATCCATGCTGATGAGAATGTATACCATGTGGGCAGATAAGCAAGGCTATAAAATCCGTGAACTGAACTTTCAGGAAGGAGATGTAGCCGGAGTGAAGACTGTTACCCTGGAAATTGAAGGAGAATTTGCTTTTGGATATTTAAGAGGTGAAAACGGAGTACACAGACTGGTTAGAATTTCGCCTTTTGACAGTAATGCAAAACGTCATACCAGTTTTGTTTCAGTATATGTCTATCCTTTAGTAGATGATACCATTGAAATTAATATCAACCCTGCTGATATCAGTTTCGAAACGATGAGATCTTCCGGAGCAGGAGGGCAGAACGTAAACAAGGTAGAAACCGCTGTACGTCTTCGTCACGCACCAACAGGAATTATCATTGAAAACTCAGAATCCCGTTCTCAGCTTCAGAACAAAGAAAAGGCAATGCAGCTTCTTCGTTCAAGACTTTACGAAATGGAACTGGAAGAACGTATGAAAGCCAGAAACGAGATTGAAGCCAACAAAATGAAGATCGAATGGGGAAGCCAGATCAGAAACTACGTTATGCATCCATATAAATTGGTAAAAGATGTGCGCTCAGGTCATGAAACCTCAGATGTGGATGCGGTAATGAACGGTAATATCACTCCTTTCCTTAAAGCATTCTTAATGGCCGACGGAACGGCAGTTTCCGATGATGATCCCGACTTATAAAAATCATGTTTGAATTTTAGTTAAAATCTTATAATTAATTTTTGTTTCAGACATTTTAGGCTTACTTTTGTTGTTCATCGATATTTATGGAAGATTTCAATAGCTGGAAGGATTTATTAAACCCGGAGTTTTATATTAAAATGGGAGGGTTTTGGCTGATTTTGTTTATTGTTTTTGCTGAAACAGGCCTTTTTGTAGGATTTTTTCTACCTGGGGATTCACTACTGTTCGTTTCGGGAATTTATGCCGTTGAAATCATCAAAGAGACTTTTGGCTCTACAGGGAGCGATTTCTTAGATACCACATTACTGGCTTCCGGAGTGGCTCTTGCTGCTATTATTGGAAATGAAGTAGGCTACTATTTCGGAAGAAAAGCAGGACCAGCTTTGTATAAAAGACCGGATTCAATGCTTTTCAAGAAAAAATACCTTTATCAGGCACACGATTTCTTTGAAAAACATGGAGCATTAGCTGTTATTATGGCAAGATTTTTACCGGTTGTAAGAACTTTTACTCCCATTGTAGCAGGTATTGTAAAGATGGATAAAAAAGAGTTTTTAAGAGATAATATTATTGGAGCTGTATTATGGTCATTCATTTTGATCTTTGCAGGGCATTATCTGGATAAACTTTTCATGGACCAGTTTGGAATCAATCTAAAACAAAAACTGGAATATATCATTATCGTCATTGTATTGGTAACGACACTTCCGGTCATCTTCAAGTTTGTTTTCGGAAAAAAAGAAGATCTTTCCAAATATGAAGACCAGGACTTTGAATAAATAAGAAATTCAATCAAAATATATAGCCGTCTCAAAATGAGATGGCTTTTTTATATATAAGAGATATTATTTTTTACCACGCAAAGCTCGCAAGGTTATTATTATGATCTGTTACTTTTCGTTCGCAGAGGCGTTTCACTTAGCTAGGTAACCTGCCTTGCTGAACGAAGTGTCTTTGCGACCGAGAGAATATAAGCATTAAAATTCTTTGCGACCATAGCGTTTTAAATATACCTACCAGGCAAAAATTGTTTTTATAACTAGATGTTTAAAGGATTTTTATGAATGATTGTTTAAAATAGTTGTTTAATTACTCTTTAATCCATTCCAGGATATTAGGATAGATAATGCTGTCTCTTTTTCTTTTACTGAAAAATCTGGGTGCATGCCCGGCTCCTTTCATGAAAATGAATTTGTGAGGAATATTCATATTCGTAAGTGCCGAATCCATGGCGATTCCCTGATGCTGGTTGACCAGTATATCATTGTTTCCCTGAAACAGCAAGGTAGGAACATTGGTAATATTGGCAATAGGGCTGGCTTCTTTAAAGGCTTCAGAAACATTGTTCCGGTCAAATTTAGTTCCTACTACTTTTTGAAAAGTGGGAGAAGTATATTTAGAATAAAACGATTTAAGATATTCTGAGCTGTAAAAATCTGTTGGTCCGCTTAAAGAGATAATTTTTTTGATCTGTTCAGGATGCTGGTATCCGTAAAGTAAGGCAAGGTGTCCGCCGGCACTTTCTCCCAGAAGAATGTAATTGTTAGGCTGAAGCTCGGCTTTTTCCGCTAAAGAGTTGAATTTTTCAATGGCCAGTGCAATATCATCAAGCTGTTGTTTATAAGTAATTTTCTCCTTTGCAGAAACCAGTCTGTAATTCATATTGATACTGGGAATTCTGTTTTCAAAAAGCATTTTCTGAACCTGGATCATATGTTCTTTTCTGCCTAAAGTCCAGGCTCCGCCATGTACAATCAGCACAACAGGAGAATTTTCAGCATAATCTTTGGGAAGAAAGACATCCATTTTCTGTCTTTTATGTTCACCATATTTCAGATTGTAAATCTTCTGCTGACCTCCGGTACCGACCCAAACCCTGAATTTAGTATTACAGGACTGCAGCACGAAGCCAACACATCCCATAGCGAAAAAATGATACCGGAGAACGAGTTTTTTCATAGAGTAAAAATAAAGAAATATTATTACAATTCCTTATACAGATCATTGGCATAATTGTAGACAGATCGGTTGTATCTGGGCAAATGGCGGGACATTGCTTTTAAACTTAATGATAGTGCTTCCTCGTATTTTCCTGCTGAAGAAAGTGACAGGGCTAAAAAAGAATCTACCGCATCGTTCAGTTCATCAGAATAATGGGCTTTTTCTTCCCTTAAAATTTGAATGCTTTCCTCTGTTTTTCCATTATTTCTTAGGGTGCTTGCCAGCTGGATTCTTGCTCTTCTTCTTCGTAGACCGGTTAATCCTTTATCTAATGCTGATCTGTACAAAGGTTCTGCTTCTTTTTCATGTCCGGTGGAGTCAAAAGCGCAGGCTCTTTCAAAATCGGCAATAGCCTGGGAATTGTTATTGGTAAGTAATTCTACATGATCTTTAATTTGCTGAATAAACGCTTTATTGTTTATCGTTCCAAGTTTTAGCCATATGCTTTTTAATTGGTTTTCCCAGTTTTCATCCATTGAATAGATTTTAAACAAAGATATAAAATATTGAAAGTGAAGGATTGCTTAATGATTCTCATAATTTTCAAAATTATTGTCATATTATGAATCCAAAAACGGAATTAAATAATTATTTTTGCTGAACTTAACAAAGATTAAAAAATTATTAAAATATGGCATCAGGCTTTTTTGCTATTTTGGATGATATTGCAGCATTGATGGATGATGTAGCAGTTACCAGTAAGATCGCTACACAAAAGACAGCAGGAATTTTAGGAGACGACCTGGCTGTAAATGCAGAAAAAGCCACTGGCTTTCTTTCTTCCCGGGAAATTCCGGTTTTATGGGCAATTACAAAAGGTTCTTTTATCAACAAACTGATCATTCTGCCTATCGTTTTTTTACTCAATTGGTTGTATGCTCCGGCTATTAATTATGTCTTGATCCTTGGAGGATTCTATCTGGCTTTTGAAGGCGTTGAGAAAGTAATAGAATTTCTTTTTCACCGTGAAAAAAAGGGTCATGAAGTTATAGAGGAAATTGAAGAAGACCAAAAAAGTTCTGAAGACATTGAAAAAGAGAAAGTGAAATCTGCAATTACAACTGACTTTATTTTATCGATAGAGATCGTTATTATTGCTTTAGGAACCGTATTGGAAGAAAGTCATCCTTTCATTACGCAGATTTTAGTAACGAGCCTGGTTGCATTTATCGCTACTGTTGGAGTCTATGGAATTGTAGCTTTGATCGTAAGAATGGATGATGCAGGGTTTAAATTAATAAAGAAAAGTAACGATAAAGGTTTTTTCGGGATGCTTGGACATGTATTAGTGAAGGCTTTACCTATTGTTATTAAAATATTAGCAGTAGTAGGAACAATTGCTTTAATAATGGTTGCTGGTGGAATTTTTCTACATAGGATTGAATTTTTCCATGGTATACTTCCAACTTGGCCGGATGTTTTGAAAGAGCTTACCCTTGGTGTTGTTGGTGGATTGGCAGCAGTTGCCGTTTTTACTTTAGGAAAAGGAATTTATTCTTTAGCCACCAAAAAATAAACAGAATTAGAATTAAATAATCAAAAGTCCTGTATTCGAGAGAGTACAGGACTTTTTTACAGGTTTATTCGATATTCCAGCGCTTGATATTGGCTATAATTGATATCTATGAAATTTTGTTTAACATAAAGAATTCATTCAGTATCTTTAGTTAAATCAATTAAAGTTGATGGGCTTATCACTTTAATTAACACTCGAGATTAATAATTAACATGATAACCCTTCGACAGGCTCAGGGGATAACCCGAATACCAACCGAAATTGGTAAGCCTTGTCAGGCTGAGCCTGTCGAAGCTATTGTTACTAAAAGGAAAGGTCAAAAAAGTTGAAATCAAATAAATTGATCTCCTATAAGCCTACGTTTGTTTATAAAGCTTTTTCAGTAACAAATTGGCCATTGTTTACTTTCATTGCTACAAAACTGGAGCTTTTCTTCAAAGCAAAAAAGAGACTTTTTAAAAGTCTCTTTTTTTATATTAATTGAATAAATCTTTTACTTTATCAAAGAAAGTTTTTTCCTTTCCGGAGGGTTCTGCAACCATTTCTCCGCTGGACATCTGCTTTTCAAAGAAGTCTTTCTGATCTTTAGTAAGCTTTTGCGGTGTCCATACATTGATGTGGATGAACATGTCTCCTTTGCCATAACTGTCGATGCTTGGAAGCCCTTTTCCTGCCAATCTTAAGATTTTTCCGGATTGAGTTCCCGGATCAACGGTAATTTTTACTTTTCCGCCTACGGTAGGAATTTCTTTTTTCGTTCCTAAGGCAGCTTCAGCAAATGAAACATACAGCTCCTGATGAAGATTATCACCTTCTCTCTTGATCGTTTGGTCTACTTCCTCTTCAATGATCACCAATAAATCTCCCGGAACACCTCCAAATGGAGCATCATTTCCTTTTCCTCTTACATTAAGCTGGATACCGTCTCTTGCTCCTGCCGGAATGTTGATTGTGATTTCCTCTTCATCTTTAATAAGGCCTTGTGCATTAGCTCCTGCCGGAATTTTGTCAGCAACTTTTCCAATTCCCTGACAAGTACCACAGGTAGTTTGGGTCTGCATCTGACCAAACATGGTATTCATTACTTTTAGCTGAACACCAGAACCATTACAGGTAGGACATGTTTTTGAAGTGGCACCTTCTGCCATCTTCATTTTTTTAACTTTGATGGTTTTCTGAGTACCATTTACCATTTCCTCAAGGTTCAGCTTGATTCTGATTCTTAAATTAGAACCTTTCACCTGCTGACGGCCACCACCGCCGCCACCGAATCCTCCGAAACCGCCACCGAAAATATCTCCAAACTGGCTGAAAATATCTTCCATGTTCATTCCGCCTCCGAAGCCTCCGCCTCCGAAACCACCATTCCCTCCCATTCCGGCATGTCCAAACTGGTCGTATCTGGCACGTTTCTGATCGTCGCTCAGAACTTCATAAGCCTCAGCTGCTTCTTTAAATTTTTCTTCAGCCTCTTTATCCCCTGGATTTTTATCCGGGTGAAATTTGATGGCCATTTTACGGTATGCTTTCTTTATTTCGTCGGCAGATGCAGATTTGCTGATCTCAAGAACCTCGTAATAATCTCTTTTTGACATGACAATTTTATAATTGATTGTTGATAAATGATAAAAGATATTCTAAAGCTAATAAGTGAAACATTCAATTATCACTCATCATTTATCATTTATGAATTTTAATTTCCTGTTACTACTTTTGCAAAACGGATTACCTTATCATTCAAAGTGTATCCTGTTTCAATAACGTCTACGATTTTTCCTTTCAAATCTTCCGTTGGAGCAGGGATCTGGGTAATCGCTTCATGGAAATCAACATTAAAGCTGTCACCCGCCTTTACTTCCATTGTTTGTAAGCCTTTTTCGGTAAGTTTATTCTTGAATTTCTGATAGATAAGCTCTACACCTTGCAGGTCAGCTGGATTTCCGTTTTTAGCGATTTCTTTTAAAGCTCTTTCAAAATCATCCAAAACTCCTAACATTGAAACCATCATTTCCTGGTTGGCATACTGGAAGAATTCCATCTTCTCTTTGCTCGTTCTTTTTTTATAATTTTCGAATTCAGCATACAATCTGATGTAACGGTCTTTTTCTTCTGCCAAAAGTTCCTCTGGAGAAGGAGCAACTGTCACATTGTCTTGAGACGATGCGTCATTCTGAACATTGTTTTCTTCCTGATTATTGATGCTTTCTTCGTTAATATCCTGGTTTTCCATAATTCAATATTTATTTACTGATTGTTTGACAAAGAGCCTGCCAAATCCAAAATCTGGACATTAAGGCAGAAAAATAAATGGCTATGAATAGTGAATAAATCAATCCGCTTCGCTTGTGAATTTGTTGTAGTGTAGGATTAATAATTGACTTTGC
>NZ_JBMDJJ010000053.1:0-12143 GCF_057809135.1 Chryseobacterium sp. FG46
AGATACAAAAAATCAAACAATAAAACAAATTAAACAGCTGATAATCAATTAATTATAATGAAAATATTGAATATCTAAAAACAAAAAGTCGGAAGAAAAATCTTCCGACCACGACTGAATAATAAGGTGCTTTTTTCTTTGTTGTGATTTAATTAACAATCTCCATAAGTAGAATTAACAGCGTATGCTAATTCATCAATAAAACCTGGACTCATATCAGGATTATCAGATTGGAAAAAAACAGTGTTTGTTGTTCCACAAGCATTTGTATAGGAAACTGACCACCATCTAAAAAACAAAGCCATTGCAGCTTTTTGTTTCGGAGTAAGTTCCTTAACTTCTGTTGTTTTCTCTTGTTTAATTTCTTGCTTTACTTCTTCTTTAGTATTAGCAAATGTAAAAGTTGATAGAGCCAAAGCTCCAACGAAAAATAATTTTTTCATAGTTGAAATTTTTAAATTGTTAAAGTTTGTTATAATTTATCTTTAAAGATTATTCTTAGTCAAGAAAAGTATTTACACTTTTCAAACGGTCTGTCATAATTTTTGTTCTATCATTGCCATTAGCATCTACCACTTTCAAATTACCATTATACATTGATGGATTTTCGTGAAAATTTTTTCTTGCTTCTAAAAACTGTTGTTTATTTTTAGCTTTAACCTCGTTATAATATTTTAGTGGTTCTATAATTTCTTCTGATTTCTTAATATCAGTTGCATAAATTTCTACCGTTTTACTCTTATTGTAAACTTCCAGAATCATTCCTGAAAGTCCTTTAAAACGAAACGGGCCATCTGAAATAGTAATATCATTAGTAAACCATGCAAAAAAAGTATCTCCAGTATCGGTGATTGTTTTCGCTAATTGACATTTAAAACCTTTTATATCCTTAGTTTCGTTCAAAATCTCCCAATTTAGTTTTGGTTCTTCAAACGAGAAAATATATTTTCCTACTGGCAGGGATGCATTAATAATTCCATTAGCTTTATAAATGCTTTCTACAGCTTTAGGATATTTAGGAATATTTCCATAATTAGTACTTATGGTTTGCGAGGAATTTCCTTTATAATATGCCTTAGCTTCTGCACTGCAATAAATTGATTCGGTATTATTGCATAATAAAGTTGATGTATAAACTTTTACTTTTTCCCTATTCAAGCTGTCAGAAATCAATTTTGTTTCATAATTGATTTCCATTACAGCTTTGTTTTGTGCTGAAATAAGTAAAAGGTTAAAAATAGAAAAACCTACAAATAAAATCTTCTTCATAATTAATAATGATTAATGATACACAATAATACAAATTTAATTTAATTCAATATTATGGGAATCCGTAATTTTAAAAGTTTTTTATTAAGTTAAAATCGTAATAATCTACTTTTAAGAAGCGTACCGTTTGTATGCCTTTTCCATGCTGATATTACACGGTTCTCGGCCGTATTGTCTTGCTATCTTTAGAAAACCTGATCCATTGTAAATTTTAGCAATGGTAAACCAATCTTTTTCCAGAATAGCATTTTTCAAGTTCCTATCTGTATCAATGAATTTTGCAAGTTGCCAGATCTGGTTTTCTAAAGAAATTTTTGCGTGATCCCACATTTTACCAACTGAAGCAAATCCTAATCTTTTGTAATGTAGGCCTAAAATCTGCGGAAGTCCGATTGAAGTACTTTTCATTGCTGCATCTTTATCTTTAGCAAAAGCATCGTTGAAAGCCTCCCATTCTTTTGTTTGAACATCTACTTTATTGACAGACCATTTCCCGGATTACATGAAAAGCTAATTTGATAAATTAAATCAAATTGCAATGAATTATTTTTAAATTTGTCGTTGTCGTTGTTGTTATAACTTAATTATGAAAAAAATATTATTTTTATTACTCCCAATTTTTGCTTTTTCGCAGGAAAAAGTTCTTACAGCATCTGGGAAATCTGTAATTCTTAATAGTGATCATACTTGGAAGTTTGAAGAGAATCAAAATTCAGGATTAAATCCTGAAGATTTTAAAACAATCAAGGATAATGTTGCTGCAGGATTAATAAACAAAATAAAAATCCCTGTTCAAAATGGAGAAGATCAAATTGTTAATGTTGATTTCTCTTATGTTTCTACAGTAGATCAGTTTAAAAAGATATCCTTTGATAAAATTCAAAAAATGATTGATAATTCCAGGTCCTATGTCATGTTAAGATTAAAAAACAAGTATTCATTTATTCCAAGGAAAGTTGCTATCACTTTCAGTGAATCTCAAAATAAATGGGCTGCAATGTGGGAATACACCGCAAAAAATTCTTACGGAGGGGAAATTGAAGGAAACCAAATGGTCCTATTTGACAATGAAATTAACAGGGTTGATTTTTAATTTTAGAAATTTTTACTCCTGATATTCCGAATACTAACTCGAATACAAAACGAATATAAACCGAATATTTGTAGTTAAGAAAAATAGCTCTATCTTTGCAATCACAATATCGCGGGATGGAGCAGTAGGTAGCTCGTCGGGCTCATAACCCGAAGGTCATCGGTTCGAGTCCGGTTCCCGCTACTAAACGAAAGAGAAGCAATATGATTGCTTCTCTTTTTTATTTTCTGGTCATTGCAGACAAAACGATGTTGATAGTAAATTTGAATCAAAACCTATTCAATTTCCTTCCATTTTTTATAAGCTTCTTTCATACAATGCCCGCATGGACGGTAATTATTTTGTAATGCTTCTTTTTCATCTGCAAAGAAAACTCTGTTTTCCATCTTCATTCTTTTTCCTGACCGGCAGCTGAGTAATCCGTAGATTTTTAATTTTTTATTTCCTCCAAATCGAACTTCTCTGCTGTGGATTTTACTTCTCAGATTTTCAGATGATAGTTGGGAATGTTGAATCATGGTTCATCTATTTATAGCGTTTAATCATTAACTGGCTGCATCATGAAAAATAATGCCCAAAGCATAGCGGTTTCCTTCTTTAACTTCACTTACACCATGTTTCATATGGACTCTGTAATAGCCCTTGTTTCCTTTTTCCGGTTTGAACTGAGTGGTAAAAATTAGAACGTCCCCTTTTTTAGGTTGTAGAACAATGGCTTTTGACTGTGCTCTCGGAATCTGCTGGGTAAGCACAAATTCACCGCCCGTAAAATCCTTGTCTGGTTCGCTGAGCATTAATACAATTTGGATAGGAAAGTATAGGTCTCCATATAGATCCTGGTGCAGCGTATTGAATCCGCCTTTTCCATATTTCAAAATTAAAACCGTCGCTTTTTGCTGCCCGTTAAGGTGACATTGGTCTAAGAATTCCTGATGATCTGAAGGAAATTGAGTGTCTATATGTAAAGCTTTACACCATGCATTGGCAATGGGAGCCAGATAAGGGTAAATAGTTGTTCGTATGGTTTGAATAATTTCAGGTAATGGATAGGTAAAATATTTATATTCACCCAGTCCGAAACGATGTCTGGCCATGATGACTGTTTTACGATAAAGAGAAGAATGATTATAATTTGATTTCAATACTTCACATTCTTCCTCAGACAACAGATCAGGAATGATGGCATATCCGTTTTGATGCATTGTTTCCGTAACGTTCTGCCAGTCTGTATTTTTGATTGTATGAACAATATTTTTCATTGCTTTTGAATTTATTCTGCAAAAATCTATAGTTCTTCAGAACAGTACAATCCAAAACATGCGGTATTTTAAATATAAATGAGATTGATTACAATATCTGGCCTATGGATTTAATATATTTCTGGATGATGTCACCAGTCCTGTTTAAGGCTACTTTTGCCGTGTTAATAAAAATAGATATAACAATGAATTACATTATTAAAAAGGCAAGTCTTGAGGATCTTGAGGAAACAGCTGAGTTGTTCAATCTTTATCGTGTTTTTTACAGACAGGAATCAGATGTTGAAAGAGGGAAGGCTTTTCTCAAAGAACGTTTTATAAACAGTGAGTCCGATATTTTTCTTGTGATGGTAAATGAGAAAGCAGTAGGTTTTGTACAGCTTTACAAATTATTTCATTATACCAGATTACAAAAGCAATGGCTGCTAAGTGATTTGTTTGTGCATCCGGATTATAGAGGAAAAGGTCTTTCTGTAGCATTAATTGACCGTAGCAAAGAATGGTGTGAAGAGACAGGAGCGTGCGGGCTGATGCTTGAAACCGAAAAAACAAATGACATAGGAAACACATTATATCCACGCTGCGGGTTTGAATATGACGGATTGCATAATTACTACCACTGGTGGAAATAGAATAAAGCTGTTCAAACCTAATCATAACCACCTTTTTTTGAGGTGGTTTACTTCTATAATCATAAGTAGTATTAGTTCTACAGTTTTGAACATTTAATTCTACAGGTATTTTCAGCCAGCAGAAGGGTATAGTCCTATTTTTGTAAAGCTCTTACAGATCATGGGTAGGACAGTTGATCTGTAGAGCATATGCAAAAAAATCTCTGCCTAATTTTCTACTTTTTCCCCAAGGTTTTATGATTAGTACCACAAAACTGCTTTTTCCGGCGGAGATTTTTTGCTTTTGAACAAAAAAGAGAATGGCAGTGCCATTCTCTTTTTATTTTTTTAATATGATTTAAATATTATTGTGCCAGTTGAGCGTAAGGAGTAAGTTTGTTGTCATCAGACATTGTCTGTCCTAAAAAGTCTCTTTTCTGATCAGCTTTCATTCTGCCGGCAGCAGCACTTGCATTGAAATAAGCTTCACTTAGTTTTGTAGCGATATCAGAAGGTTTGAATTCGAATTTTGTATCTCCTTCAACTCCTAAATAACCGTTCTTTCTTGTAAGGTTGGTAATATAATTGTTGTAATTGATCATTGTCCCTCTCATCATATTGTTATGATATTCCATACATTTCTTGGATTTTTTGGATGAGTTGTTCAGGATACAGTTTTTCATGTTGTTTCTGTATAAAAACCATTCAGACTCTACAATACCGTATTCTCTGCCTAAAGCAATTTTTCCGTTATTCACAATATTATTATCACCTTCTTTTGTAGCGATCGTCTGAAGATGCTGAATCACCAATGGAACGGTGGCTTCAATTTTTGATTTTGTATCTTTCAGTATGCTAAGATCGGCAGCAGGAGAACCTTTCTTTTGTGCTGTAGTAACATTAAAAATAAGCAGTAATAGTACAATCAATAAATTATATCTTTTCATGAGAAATTTTTAAAGCACTAAAATAAATATAATTTCCCGGTTAAAACAAATACATTTTAATATTTATTTAATAAAATTTAACAATTCTATAATGTATATTATTCATTGTTATAAAAATGATGTGTTTAAGGTCTTTATTGAAGTGATTTTTGTAATCTAAATTGTTAATACAGCTCAATGTGTGTATTTGAGTCCTAATCAATGTAAAATATTTTACGCAAGGATAAAAAAACACTACTCATAATGATGGTAGTGTTTTGTAAAAATCATTTATTTGAAATAATGGGTGATTTTTTCACTTTCAGGAACAACTTTAGAGTCAAAATGTTCCAGTAATTTTCCTTCCGGGCTGATCAGAAACTTATTGAAATTCCAGCTTATGGTGGCATCCATTACTCCATTTTGAGATTTGTGGGTAAGATAATCGAATACAGGAGTGATTTTTGAACCTTTTACATCCACTGAGGTGGTAAGCGGAAAGGTTACCCCATAATTCTTTTCACAGAAAGACTTGATTTCCACATTGTCATGAAACTCCTGATCTGCAAAATTATCAGAAGGAAAGCCTACCACAACCAGTTTATCACCATAATCTTTGTAAAGCTGCTCCAATCCTTTGTATTGAGGAGTGTATCCGCACTTGGATGCCGTGTTTACAATAAGAATATATTTCCCTTTGTATTCAGAAAAATCAATTTTTCCGCCGTCTATGGATTCAATCTTAAAATCATAAATTGATTTTGCAGGTTTTGGGCCGTTGGAATCATCCGATTTAATAAATGATGAAAGGCCTATGATTCCCATAAGCACCATTCCGATAAAAAGTATTTTTTTCATTTAAAAAGATTTTACTATTGTTTTATGTATTACATTATTGATCATTTTTGCTGCACTTTTGATTTTTCCGGTTTTATTTCTGGTTAAAACCCATTCTTCCAGAAATATCAAAATATCAAATTTAGGGTTATTAAATCCTTCTGCAATAGTATTTTTTTTATTGTTTTGAATTTTTTACCTGATTTATCAATTCTTATCAAGATATAAAACCCTGGCAGAGATTATCCCGGCAAACCAAATGAAACATTTCTTCAAGGTTAGTTGAAATCCTGGATTTAATGTAGAGGTTTTGGTATAAAAGATCAGTTTTGTTGAAGAATTTTTCGTGAAATTAGAATTGAAAATTCATTTAGTTAAAATTTAATAAACTTTATTTTATTGATTATTAATGTTTTACATTTTCAAGCCTTTTATCACTAAAAAAATAGTTGTTGGATTCAAATTTATTTCTACATTTGTATAACTAATTTCTTAGTGATATAGAATTGAAAAGTTTTATATCAATATAACGGATAAATGAACAGGATATGAAAATTCAGACTTTAACAAAAGCAGAAGAACAGGTAATGCAGTATGTATGGAAAATAGAAAAAGGGTTTCTTAAGGATGTTCTTGATCTTTTTCCGGAACCGAAACCTCACACCAATACGGTCTCTACTATTTTAAAAGTATTGAAAGACAAAGAATTTGTAGACTATCGTGTACATGGAAGACAGCATGAGTATTTTCCGCTTGTTTCAAAAGAACAATACTCCGGGAAGACTATGAAAAGTCTTGTGAAAAACTATTTCAAAGGTTCTTACAAAAGTGCCGTTTCATTTCTGGTAGAAAAAAATGAAATGACAGTAGAAGATCTTGAGATGTTATTAGATGAACTCAAAAAGAAAGATTAATACTTATGGAAGCAATACTTTTATACTTTGGGAAAACTATTTTATGTTCGGGTGTAACGTTTTTGTACTATCAGTTGTCATTAAAAGACAAGACATTCCATCATTATAACAGATTTTATCTGCTGGGAGCGATTGTGATATCACTTTTGTTGCCGCTCATCAAAGTAGATGATTTTACGATAGAGGTAAATAATGATGTATATATGCTTCTTGATAAGATTCAGAATTTTAATACAGAAAAAAATATAAACAATGGTAACCTTTATTTTAACATTACTTTTTCAGCTCTGGGACTGGTTTCTTTCTATTTTCTAGGGAAGCTTATGTATGGGATTTTTAAAATCCAGCAGTTTAAGAAACAGTTTAAGAAAGAGAGTTTTGACGGGATCAACTTTTACCGTACAGACCTTAATGAAGCTCCTTTTTCCTACTTTAAAAATCTTTTCTGGAAGAACGCCATTACTTTGCATTCTGATATTGGAAAACAGATTTTAAAGCATGAAATGGTACATATTGAGCAGAAACATTCCTTTGATAAGATCTTTATCGAGATTATTACCTCAGTTTTCTGGTTCAATCCGTTTTTTCATATCATCAAAAAAGAAATTAATTTAATCCACGAATATCTGGCTGATAAAAAAGCCGTAAAACAATCGGACACCAAAGCATTTGCGCAGATGCTTTTAGCAAGCCACTTTTCCGGAACACAGTTGCCTGTTACCAGTCCGTTTCTAAGTTCAAACCTTAAAAAAAGACTTAAAATGTTACAAAAACCAAAAACCAAATTCGGATATGCGCGAAGAATTTTTGCCTTGCCGGTTGTTTTCTCACTGGCCTTTGCTTATCTGGTAAATGCTAAAAACAGAGAAATTGAAGAAACCAATCTTTCCATCAAAAAAGTAGTTTCAGAAATCAAGAAAGATACGATAAGACCTGAAGGGTCGGGGCAGGAAAAAATGGCAGAATTGAAAGCCGTGTCACCGGATGATCAGAAAAAGATAACCAATCTTGAAAAAAAGATAAAAGAAAAAGAGAAGGAGCTGAAAGGATTAGATCCGGAAAGTGATCTCTTCAGTGATAAAATAGAAGAAATAAGCAATCTGGCATCAGAGATAGGAGAGATTGCCTCAAAAGTTGAAGTTGATCAGTATTTCAATTCTGCGGAATGGAAAAATCAGATGAGGGAGCTTGAGAATATGGAACCTCTTAGTAAAAAGGAGCTTCGAAAGATTGAAAGAGCTGCCAAAAAAGCGGGAAGAGAAGCTGCCAAAATAGGCGAACTACCCATTCCTCCGGTACCACCTAAAGCACCAAAAGAGCCGAAAATAACCTATTTTAAAACAAACAAAATTGTTAATTATAAAGATCTGAGCGCTCAGGAAAAAGAAGAAGTACGTAAAGCAATGGCGGAAGCTAAAAAAGCACTGAAAGAAGCGGGAAAAGCCAGAATTGAGGGCGAAAAAGCAAGAATAGAAGGTGCTAAAGCCCAACTGGAAGGAAATAGAATAAGATTAGAAGGAGAGAGAATCCGGATTGATGGAGACAAAATCCGAAGAGACTTTGAAAAGGCCCGCGCGGAAGCCGAAAAAAGATCAGCAAGCTTCAGAGACGGTACTTTTATTAAAGTGACCAGCGGTTCACCCGGTGTTATTGTAATGAATGCTGACTTTATCAAAAAAGACAGCAACGGAAACATTGCAATGAATGGGGTGAAAAAATTTAAAATAACCGGTACTGATGATGTAAAATATAAGTATTACATTGACGGGAGAGAAGTTTCACAGAGTGATATTAACTCATTAGATACCAGTAATATATCGAAAGTTAACGTCAACACTCAGAAGAATGGAGAAGTTAAGCAAGGGGAAGTAAGAATTGAGACAAAGAAATAAAGTTCTACAAAGCTTTGTCAGTTTTAAAAATGGCAAAGCTTTTTTTATAAATAGATAAATACATAGAATATGAAAAAAAATTATTTGCTTTTATTAGCTTTTTTAAGTGTTTTTGTGAATGCACAGGTGAACAGATTTTTCTATGATTATAAATATATTTCAGATTCTACCAATAGGGCAGAAGTGAAAAGCGATGTAATGCTTTTGGATATTGATAAAAATGGATCTAAATACTATAGCCGTGAAAAGTTTGTTGCAGACTCCACAACAAAAGCAGATATTGCCAAACAGATGAAAGGAGGATTCGGAGGCAGTATTAATATTAAAAGAAATATAAAACAGGGAACCATTAATAGCACGGTCACAAAAAAATATCCGGATTATAGTGTTTCATTCTCTGAAAATATAGGGAATACTACGTATAAGATGCCGGAAGATCAAAAGCCTGAATGGAAGATTTTACCTGAGAAACAGAAAATTGGAGAGTATAATACTCAGAAAGCAACCACAAATTATGGAGGCAGAAGCTGGATCGCCTGGTTTTCTACAGACATCCCATTTCAGGACGGACCTTATAAATTCTACGGATTGCCAGGACTTATTGTTAAGATTGAGGATAAAACAGGTTCTCATATTATGACTTTAATTGGTAACAAAAAAACCGAAGCCACATCAGAAGAAGATCTCCAGATACCTGGTCTCACTACAATTGGCTTTGGAGGTAAAGAGATAGAAATCAGTAAAAAGCAGTTCAAAAAAGCCTGGAAAGATTATCTTGCTGACCCTACAAAAGACATGAAACAAACCATGAGTACTCTTCCTGCCGGAGCTGTTGTACAAATGAAAAATCAGGATGGGAAAAATATTGATGTAAATGAAATGTATAGAAATATTGAAAAAAGAGCAAAAGAAGACCAACTAAAGAATAACAATAAAATAGAACCGGAACTTGTAAATTAAAATTATTTCATTTTCTACTTAAAAACAGGAAACTTAGATGTCCTGTTTTTTTTGTTTCCATGTAAAAAATTACGGACAAAACTTCAATCTGTTTAAAACTATCAAATTAAGTTTTTTTCAAAAATATAGATTAAATGATCTCAATAAAATTTAAACAATACATTAGATATCAATTTGTTCCACTTTTTGTCATGTACTTTGGAAAAAAATATTACATTTGATGCCTAAAAACATTCAAATATGAAAAAAATATTTACACTTATCTCAAAGTGCAATCCTACATTGTTATCAGTATTACCGCTGATATTAATTTCCTGCCGGAATCTGGATGTAGAAATTCAGCCCGAAGAAAATATAAATACAAATACGTCTCTTTCAAAAAGGAACAGCTTAATTAGTGTAAATGGCTATACCACATATGATTACAGAGGATTTAGGCTGTTTGTACAAAATGACTCTTCTGCCAATCATCCACAGGAAACCCAGGCCGCAATCTCTTTAACAAAATCCAAAATTGATGAAATGATCAACTTTTCATTTCCCTCTGCACTTATGGACGTTTTAAGTAATACACCTATATTTATTGACTGGAACTCACTTTCCTCTGTTGCCGCAAGGTATAACCCGGATAAAGACTGGTTGATAAATAACGGGCTTATTCCGGAGAAAGAAAAAGCAATAGAAATTACGAATGTAAATAATTACATTAACTGGACCAATCTGAACCAGCCCTATATGCTCCTGCATGAACTAACTCACGCTTTATATCATCAAAAATTCAATAATAATCATCCGGCGGTAGCTTATGCCTATAATCAAGCAGTAGCTTCCGGAAAATATCAGGGAAGCAGCTATAAAACCAATATAGGATCTTATGCTGATGTTAATTATTATGCAGGAAATAACGTTTATAAAAAATTAGCAAAAGCCTATGCAATTACTAATCAATATGAATATTTTAGTGAAATTACAGAGGCCTATTTTGGTAAAAATGATTATTACCCCTTTAACAGAGAAGATTTGAAAAATTATGACCCTATTGGATATAAAACAGTTGAAATCATTTGGAAAGAATTATGCGACGGGGCTGTAAACCTTAAATTTTCTGGAGGCTCAGTGCCTGGTTACACAAAACTGCTTTGGGAAAACAGTATTGACAGCTATAACGTTTTGAGCTATACTGTGTACTACAAACCAGAGAATGAAAACAACTGGTTGCTTGGAGGCAGCTTAGATAAAACAGCACCATTGAATATTGAAATAAACCATAAACCCAATACTGTATATCAATGGACTGTAACTTCAAAATGCGAAAATACATATTCTCAACCTGTGTATGGACCATCTTTTTTAACTCCCCAATGATGCTGTAATAACTATCGTTTTTACAAAAGAAATGGATGAAGAGGAATAAAATAAAAAATAAAATCCCGGAACATGCGTTCCGGGATTTTTATATTTGAAAAGGATCAATGATTATGCTAATTTCTGAGAATCTGCAATAAACTGAGCCAATCCGCTGTCTGTTAATGGGTGCTTCAATAAGCTCAAGATCGGAGGAAGTGGTGAAGTGATAACATCTGCTCCAATTTTAGCACAGTCGATGATATGCATTGAGTGACGGATAGAAGCCGCTAAGATTTCAGTTTCGAACATGTAGTTATCGAAAATTAATCTGATTTCCTGGATAAGGTTCAGACCGTCTGTAGAAATATCATCTAATCTTCCTAAGAAAGGAGAAACATAAGTTGCTCCTGCTTTAGCTGCCAAAAGAGCCTGTCCCGGAGAGAAGATCAATGTACAGTTTGTTTTGATACCTTTATCAGAAAAATATTTTAAAGCTTTGATTCCGTCTTTAATCATCGGAATTTTTACAACAATATTCGGATGAATAGCAGCCAATTCGTCTCCTTCTTTAATCATTTCCTCATACGTTGTAGAAAGAACTTCCGCAGAAATATCTCCGTCTACAAGCTCGCAGATCGTTTTATAATGGTTTTTGATTGCTTCAGCTCCCTGAATACCTTCTTTTGCCATTAGAGAAGGGTTGGTTGTTACACCATCTAAAATTCCAAGATCTCTTGCTTCCTTGATTTGCTCTAAATTAGCTGTGTCAATAAAAAATTTCATTTTGATAAATAGATTTATTGATACAAAGATAGGGAATTAATTGGGTTCTGAGGTATGAATTTTGAGTTACGGAATTCGTAGTTTGAGGGTAAATGGGTTGGGGTGCAGGAGAGTTTGAGAGTGGGAGAGTGAGAGATCAGGATGGTTATAGATGATAAAAAAAATAATTTTGTGCTGATCTTAAATCAAAGAGTTATTTTTGCTTCTAGCTTCTAGCTTCTAGCTTCTAGCTTCTAGCTTCTAGCTTCTAGC
>NZ_JBMDJJ010000054.1:0-11247 GCF_057809135.1 Chryseobacterium sp. FG46
AGGAATGGAGAGCAGGATGAAGCTCCCAAAAAAAGTTGGAGAGTAAGAGAGTGAAGGGTGAGAGGGTTGGAGAGTGTGGGTAGGAAGAATAAAAAGGTATAATATATTTTATACTGCATATAATATGTGACTAATATGACTAATATGACAATTACTTCAGGAATCATTATTAATCAAATAACCGGAGCTGCTGATCCCGGGTTCCTGTGAAGTTAGCTGTTGAAAGCTTGGGAAATTCTTTGCCTTCAAAAAACTTCTTTTTGCCGATCTTAAAGGTGGTATGAATCATTTCTGCAATATTCCCCTCTCCTCTTTGTCGTTCAAAATATCTTTTATCACCTAGTTTTCCTCCTCTCATGGAGCGGATAAGATTTAAAACTTTTTGCGCCCTGTCCGGAAAATGGGTTTCAATCCAGTTTACAAAAACTAGTTCCACGGTATCGTTTAGTCTTACGAGGGTATAACCGAATCCTAAAGCACCGGCATCCGAAATAGCTTTCAATATGTTTAAAGGCTCATCACTATTGAGTCCTGGGATAATGGGTGCTACCATTACATGTACGGGAATATTGTTTTCAGAAAGAATTTCAACTGCTTTTAATTTATTTTTTGCCGAGCTTGTTCTAGGCTCCATCTTTCTTCTTAATTCTTCGTTGATGGTTGGAATGCTTAGAGAAACTGATACCAGATTTTGTTCTGCCATAGGTTTCAAAATATCAAGATCTCTTAAGACCAGTGTATTTTTTGTGAGAATATTGACAGGATGTCTGTAGTCAAGACAAACCTTCAGTAATTTTCTGGTAATTTCAAATTGTCTTTCCGCCGGCTGGTAGCAGTCGGTATTTCCGGACAACAGAATCGGGGCTGCTTTGTAGCTTCTTTTCTGAAAAAATTTCTCCAGTAACTCAGGAGCATTTTTCTTTACCATAATTTTTCTTTCAAAATCTATCCCCGCACTATAGCCCCAGTATTCGTGAGTAGGTCTTGCAAAGCAGTACGAGCAGCCGTGTTCACATCCCTGATAAGGATTCATGGAGTATTCCATTGGAAGGTCTTCGCTTTTGACCTGATTGACAATGGTTTTGGGAAATACTTCCGTGAAAGAAGTCTTTACTGTCTCGAAATCTTCATCTTCAGGTTCATAGGTACACCTGTCGAAACGATTGGCAACGTTTCGCTGAGCTCCCTGACCTTTTATGAAATTTTCGTTTTGCATTCCGGTGTAAAATTAGAATGGAATTCTTATAAAATAACGAGTTTTAACATTAAAGTTTTCCACAAAAAATCCAACACTTTCAAAAGCGTTGGATTTAAACATAATTAAATATATTTTTTTACTACTTCAGTGCATATAATTCTACTCCATGAGTTTCATCATCATTATTTCTTTCATCAAAGTGTCTGTGATAGTCCGAATAGGAATCACTATATTTTTTATCTTTTTTAGTCAAAATTTTTTTAATGCTTATTAAACTCAATACTGCCAAAAGACCAACTCCTCCTGCCAGTAAAACTCCAACTTCTTTTTTCATATTTTCTCTGATTTATTATTGATACCATTGCAAAAAGTATACCTATTTTATTTTTTTAAATTATAAATTTTGTTAACATTCAACTTTATTTTTAGGAAAATTATAATCTGCTATTTTTCTTATATTTAAAGATTCCAATGGTTTAATTATTGTACTTAAAAATAAAAATATTATTATGGAAAATCCAGAAAACATTGACAGAATGACGACTTTGAGCCAGGTGATGAAAACGCTTTCTGAAAGAGGAATACACAGGGAATTCAGAATGAACGAAAAATGTGAAATGAAATTTGAAAATTCCGAGAAAGTGTATCAGGCCTCTGAACTGGTAATTTTAAAAACTTACCGCTTCGAGGGAGACAGTAATCCGGATGACAATGCGGTACTTTATGTAGTAAAGGATAATGCAGGAAATCGCGGAATGATTATAGATTCTTATGGGGCAGACAGCAATTATCCGGGTGAAGAGTTTGATAAGTTTTTAAGGGATATTCCCATTTTGGAAAGTGATGAATTCAATTTTTAACTGAATCTCTTATATTGATTTTTTAAACCATTAAGTTCGTTTTTATTAAAACAACTGCATTCTTTTTAAGATTGGCAGCAACCATGAAGCTATGATCTCTTAATGGTTTAAAGAATTATTCTTCAGATTTTTCTTTTTTTCTGAATATATTGTTCAGAAAACCTTTCTTTTCTTTCTTCTCTTCTGCAGGTTGTGACGTTTTATTTTTGATTTCCTGTTTTATTTCTTTTACAGATTGTTTCATTTCTTTTACAGATGAAACGGCATTTTTCACTTTTTTTTCGGTTTTTTCGACATTTACACCGATCAGTGTTTTCTTTAATCCCTGCTCAATTCCTTTCCAGAAAAGGTTGAAGAAAGACTTTGTGGGATCACGTTCTACATTTTCCACAGTAACAGACTCAGGATAATTTCCTGAATCTGATTTTATGAAAATATTGGCCACAGCAGTCAGAAAACCTTTTTTCTGATGGTTATTCTTATTTAATACGGCAATTTTTAAGTCTTTATGTTTAAGATTAAATGTTCCGTGCAATCCGGCAGGATTCCCTTTGAAGCTAAAAAGCATTTCCTGAATCGTTCCTGCGGTAGCTGTCACATGAAGATAAGGCCTTATAAAGGGATTAATCCCACTTGCGGGAAGGTTGGAAGTTTTTCCGGAGATTGCAAATCTATCGTTCAGGTCCGCCACATCAAAGTTCCAGTTTACGGAAAGTGGAGAGAGATTCATGAAAGAGCAATTGATTTTTATATCCACTTTTGTGGGCTTTCCTTTTATTTTAGCTGAATTCAGATTTTTAACGTTCATATTAAAGTTACTGAAGGTCAGTTTTCCTGGCCCCATACTTTCCGGGGTATCTTCTTCATATACTAATACTGAGTTTTTCAGATTAAGATTATGAATGGTCATCGGAATTTTGATGGAACGTAGCATTTTAGAATATAATGCTTTTATTTTAGGATCGTCTTTGGGAATCTTACTTCTGAAAATATTGGCATCCACAGACTCAATGTCTACCTGGGAGGCATTGAGCATTTTATTGTGAGAAAAGAAATCCCACTCTCCTTCCGCGGTGATTTTTCCGGCCTTCAAATCATACAGATCTCTCTCAACGGGTATCATTTTGATAAACTGAGCTCTTGAAACGAGAGGTTTCATAGCAAAATTGCTCATCTGCACTTTATTCTTATTGAGTTTCAGAAGTCCAAGGCTCATATTGTAAAACTGTGTGTTATAAACCAGGTTTCTGGTGGTAATATAATAGTCTTTCACTTTAAAGGATAGCCCGGGCTGATTGGGTTTAGGTGATAATTCAATATTATTGACCGTTGCATTGAGACCATGGAAAGTCAAAGGCTGTTTTCCTTTATCATAAGTAATGTTTGAATTTTTTAAAGATGTTTTTCTTATAATAATGGAATTAATGATATTAGGCCCCACAGATTTACTGGCTGGTTTTTCACCTGCTTTAAAAGTCCCGTTTACATTTTCTACGAGAAGATCTTTAAGATCAACATTAAGTTTTTTATTAATGAACTCCAGTTTATTGATATTAAAAGCGATATGATCTGTTTTTAAAACGGCTGCTGCTTTTCCTGCTGCGGGATGAGCTGGCGTAAGTACGACGTCCCGGATTTCGCCATTTGCGGGCTTCATTGCCAAGCTTCTTACTGTGATATTCTGAGCGTTGGAGTATTCAATATTTCTTCCGGCAATAGTAAAATCTTTGTATCCTACAGGTATGATCTGCTCTGAGGTTTCCTTATTGAATAACAACTGACTGATATTTAAACTCATAGCTCCTACAGACAAGAGTTTATTTCCATCCGGTTTATTGATTTGAACAACAGCATTATTTAATTTAAAGTTTTTTAAATCAACTTCAAAATTGGATTTTTTTCCAGCTTTTTTAGCTTTTACTCCTGTATTATAGACTTTCAGAACAGGATTGCGGAAGTCGGCATTCGCAAGTAAAACTTTATTTTTGTTTAAAATGACATCCGTAAAATTCATTTTGGGAACAGCAAGTTCAAATAATTGAGTTTTTTGGGGATAAAACTTTTTAAACTGAGTGAAGGAGAGCAGTGGAATCAGTTTGAAATTATCAACAGCCATCTGCCCATTGCTTGTATTGATACTACTGATGGTAACTGCATACGTTTCATCCGGACGGAGAAAGAATTTTTCGCCTTTGATACTGTATCTGTCAAAAACAACGGGTAATTTATCTTCTACGGATTCCTCCGTCATTTGCAAATTTTCTACAAAAAGATCCAGTTGCTGTACCGATAGAAATTTCTGTTTGGTATGTCTGAAAACAGCAATTTTACCCTCATTGATTCTGATATTTTCAAATAAAACCGGATTTCTTTTCTTTCCGGTTTGTCGGTCGACAGGTTTGGTGAGAATAATATTTAAATTGGGTTTAGCCAGCAAAAGGTCTGAGGAGCTGATTCTTTTATTAAAAACAGCATCATAAATTCCGAAACGGCTTATTTTTAAAGTATCCACAGTACCCTGCAAACCAACAACGTCTGTATTTTGTGGATCTTTACTGTTAACTGCAATTCCTGTAGCAAAAATATTTCCTGTTCCTAAATCTACATCCAGAGTTTTGTAGGAAACTTTATAAGCGGTATTTTTTTTAATATAATCAGGAAGCTGGGTTTTAAGCCATATATTTAATCCGAAATTCGCGGCGAGAAGAACTCCTGCCATAATTCCGCAACCTATGAGTAACTTTTTAATCCATCTTTTCATATCGTGATTTCGCTAAATATACGTTTAAATATAAGACTATTAAGTGGAAATTTTACTCATTTATAACTTCGCAATGTTAAAATCAATATAGTCCATCACTATTAAAATACAAACAGGAGAATATGGCATTCCAAAAATAGCAAAAGACCATCTCACTTTGAGACAGTCTTTCGCTTGTGAACTAAAAAGAGAAAAAGTTTTGTTGCTGATAATTAAAATTATTCTTTTATTATTTTTTTTGACATTGCTTCTCCCCTGTTATTCTTCAGAAAAACAATATAACTTCCTCGTTCCAAATGAGAAACATCTATTATATCTTTTCCTTTCTTAAGGTTTCCTGCACAAGCAGCTCGTCCGTCTGCTGTATACAAAACATATGATATATCTTCTTTGGAAAGTACATTGATCTCATACTTGACACGGGTTTCAGAGATTTCAGCAAAAGAAAAGCTGCTCTTTTCCACATCATGTACCGCTAATGTCGCATTAGGATTATATCTATAAGTGAATGTTACAGGTGTACCATATTCATTATTAAAGTCATCTACCAGATAATATTTCAGGACATAGTCCATTGGAAATGTTCCGGAGCCTGTATCTGCATTCCACATAGTATACCCACTTGAAACCTCAGAATTTGCAGGAATATTGATTGCCGGTTTGGAATTTCCGGGATAAACTGCTCCTAACATTATAAATGGAAGACATGTATTCTGGTAACAGAACTGAAAACTGCTTCCGTCAGCATTGATAATATTCATAACCTTTGCGCGAACATTAATCGGAACAGCAGAGTTGTTTTTAATTTTATAGTGTAAGGTTGCCAGATTTTCATCCACAGTGTTATAAGTAATAACACTTCCGTCATTTATTGGTGTCCCGTCTTCTCTTGCTAGACTAAGCTGCGCTTTCCCATAAAAAGAGATAAAAACAGACAGAAATATAATGTAGTAATTAATATTTTTCATAATTTTTTAGTTTATAAAACCAGGAAGCTATAGAGCCGCTTCCCGGATTGTGAGAAATTACTTAATAATTAACTTTTTAATAATCGGTTCCGCATCTTTTTCTTTAATAGAAACCAGATAAGTTCCTTTTACAAGATTATGTACAGAAATCGGAGTATTAGGCTCTGCATTTTCTTTTTCAAGAATTGTTCTTCCATTGAGATCAAAAATTTTAATGTCTGCCTTTCCTTTTCCGTCAATTTTGAAATAGTCTTTTGCAGGGTTAGGATATAACACATGTTCATTATCTGTCTTTTCAGCAGCATGAACCCCTAATGTTGTGCTTATAGCAAATGGCCCTGCTGCATTAACAATTTCGCCGGTTGTACCATCCAATAAAAGCAAAACAACTTTTATTTTATCCAGGTTATATGCAGTTGGAATATCTGCTGTAAATGTATAGTTTACAATCTGACCATCAGTTATGGTGGAAGGTATAGATCCTGCCTGCCCGGCATATCCTCCCAACAGCATTCTGCCTACATGATCATAAACCATATCCGCAGCAGGTACTGGATTCGGCTTAGTCTCATATCCGCCCATAGCCCCGTAGTTTCCTCCTGCATAATAATTTTTCTGATTATATCCTGAAATAGTTCCTTTTACTTCATCTTCTACAACAACTGCTGCGAATCTGAAGTTAGCATTTGTAAAGTTGGCTCTGAAAACAGCAGATGCATTGAATGTTAAAACCCTACCTGCTAAGGCAGAAGTTGCATTTAATGCAGCCGGAACAATCATTGGTTTTCTTGCATTAATAACCTGAGAAAAATCAGAATCAACATCCTGTCCCAGAAGACTCCTATCTACATTCATATTTGGAAAGCCTGCAAAGTTGGCTCCTGTATCGTACTCAGCCAAAGTCATAGGATCATTGTTATGTACAGCAATTCCTATAAAATCATTAGGAAAACTACTTTCAGCACTATTCATTGCAACTGCCCCTCGCGGACACCAGCCACACCAGGTTCCTGTACCTTCTTCAATCACTACTTTTTTAGGCGAATTCTGGCTTACGGTATTAAATTGGGTTGACAATGTATTGTCTGCGGGAGTAGCATCCGCTGCTCCGTTGACTCCGGTAACAGATACTGTAATATTTTTATTTACGACTATAGGATAGTTTACAGCAACCGAATGCGTAATTACTTTTTCCTGCCCGGCAGCTAAAGGCGCAGCTAGTGGTATTACAGCAGAATGATCTGTGCCATCATTCCAGTTAAGTGTTACATTATTAACACTTTGTGATCCGTTATTTTTTACAGTTGTCTTGATGAAATAATCTGTATTTACCACTCCATAACGGCCTAAAGAGACATTTTTAAGGGCTACATCATAATCTGCAAGACTCTTGACTTTGATATTATCCAAAATGAGATAAAACTTATCTGTACAGTCATAATGCCTGAAAGAAATATACACCTGCTGCCCAATAAAAGAACTTACATTGATCATTCTGGACTGATACCCACCTGCAGCCACTGTTTCTGTATACACAGGGGTGGAAGCAGTAATAGCTCCTGAAACGTTGGTGGTCGTAACATATGCCGAATATTTTTCGTTTGGATAGTCAGAATTTGTTTCCAAATTATAGACCAGGAAAGCATTATTGCCAGTAACAGCACTTAAGTCAATTAAAGGAGAAGTGATCAGATTGTTTGGCGTAAGCGCTCCAGTTCCACTAATATAAGAAAAGGAAGCCAATGATCCGCTTCCAAAGTCCGTATTTATGCCAGAAGCATTCAAATTACTCCATTGCTTCCCGTCTCCGTCAATATCAGTGCTCACCCATCCGTTGAGCCCTGCAGTATTAAAATCCTGACTGTAATAAGTCTGTGAGTGGTATATCCCGAACATCAGGATAAACACCGTAAATAAAATCTTTTTCATTTGTTTTGAAATTTAAGTTTAGTAAATAATTTTTATAAAAATTCATAGGTATTGGTTATTCCTATCTTTTCCTCTCTCACATTCAGTACGGTTCCATTACTATCCATAATCATAACAATGATTTTAAGATGATCCCGATTGTAGCCTGAAGGAACAGCGTATTGAAATGATCTTGAATATTCATTAGAAATTCCCGTCTGAGAATCCGGAATATTTTCTCCCGCTACTGTTGCGGTCAGTTTATCCCTTAAAACATTATGGTGAACATAATCGTAAATAATAGAAGGTCCTAAAGCGGGAACATAATTCTTTTGTTTACCCACCAGCTCATCTTCTACAATAAATGCTGCCATTTTAAGCCCTGAAAAATTTTGGGCAAAAGAAATACGGGTATCAATATTCAGGGTATTGCCGGACACCAAAGAGCCTATTTTTATCCCAATTTTACTGAATGCTTTTAACTGAGCCAACGGTATTGACATATCCGTATAGTTTTCACTATCATCCCACATTGTATTCCTGTTAATAAACATAGTAGGCCAGCCAAGATCCACCCCGGTTACATTTTTAAACTGCTCTACCTCAGCACTTACGGCATTCGACCACGGATCCTGCCCACTAGGGCCATGAATCCCGATAAAGACAAAACCATCATCGGTCTGCAGCTTGAGGTTTTTTGCTCTGGCCCCTGCACGGGTACAGTTCCCACACCAAGTACCGGTAAAATCTTCATATAAGATTCTGTGTTTAAAATTGACCCCGTCATTGATGACTGCACTTACGGAAATAGGATTTACCGGGAGATTTCTGTATTGGGCACTGATAATATAAACTCCTTTCTCTGCAGGCGTATAGAGATTTCCATTTATCGGCTGATTATTAACAAAAATTTCACTTTCTTCCGTAATGTCATTATTGAGATTATCCTTTATCTTGAAAGTAAAGCTTTTCCCCAGTAATTTTTCGTTACCACCTTCTGAAGAAATGGTAAGATAGGTTGCAACAGCATCTCCTTCGTCACTCGCAGATCCCCTACAGGAAGACAATACCAAGAATATTAAAATCACACAATTTAGAAATAATAACTTTTTTTTCATTGTTTGTTGAATTTTTTAATGGGTTTAAATAAAAGCTGAAATTTTATATGGAGTTGTTAATAAATAAGTTTAAAATTTAAACATTGTAATTTTGATAAAACCAAAATTTCCACCATTTTAATAAGAACTTCGCATTAAAATTACATAATTAATTATATATTAGCAAAATAATATTTGTTTAATTATTAAAAATAATATTTATGATGAAAATGACTTTTTCAGGGCTTTTTATTTTTTGTTTAAGCTTTTTTTATGCCCAAGACATCCCTAATGTCTCATTAAATACTATTTCTGGTGACAGGATCGATTTTTCCAAAATAGATTCCTCCAATCCTGTTATAGTCAGCTTTTGGGCCACATGGTGTCTGCCCTGCATGGAGGAACTTACTGCTATTAATGACAAATACGAAGATTGGCAGAAGGAAAGCAAGTTTACCCTGCTGGCAGCTGCTACAGACGATGCCCGTACAGTTTCAAAAGTTAAAACCCTTGTCAAAAGCAAAGGGTGGCCCTACACGGTATTACTGGACTCTAACCAGACTCTTAAGAGAGCATTGAATATCAACAGTATCCCCCACACCATAATCATCTATAAGGGTAAAGTCGCATATTCTCATGTAGGCTACTCTCCCGGAGATGAAGATGAACTGATCAAAAAGATTAAAGAATACAATACCTCCAATTAATTATGCGAAAAAAAATAATTTATGGAGCTGCTTTATTAACCAGCATTCGTCTTTTTAGCCAGTTATCTGTAAATCTGGAATCCAATTCACAATATTATATTGATGACAGCAAAGTAAAACTCTCCGAAGCCGAAAAAGACCAAAGACTAAGATCAAATAACTACCTGAATATCAGCTACAAATTAAAAAACTTCACAGCAGGGGCGCAGCTTGAAGCTTATGAACCCAAAGCCTTACTCAATTATTCCCCGGTTCTGAATAAAACCAGTCTGGGAACTTATTTTGTAAACTATAATAACGAAAAGGCGGGAATAGATGTCACATTAGGTCATTTTTATGAACAGTTCGGCAGCGGTTTAGCTTTGCGTGTATGGGAAGATAAACAGCTTGGGATTGCTAATTCCCTGCTGGGAGGAAAAATAAAATATACAGATCCCAGCCAAACCCTCATCATGAAAGCATTAATAGGTAAACAGAGATTAGGATTTAATGTTTCAGACGGATTAATAACAGGATTGGATAGCGAACTGAAACTGGACAATATGATAAAGGCAAAAGACCTTCACACCAGTATTGGATTCAGCTATGTCAATAAATATGAGGATAATAAGGAAAACAGTAAATTCCCTAAAAACGTCAGCATCTATTCGTCCAGAATGAAAATGGAATATTCAAATTTTGCAATGGAATTGGAATACCTTTACAAAACCAAAGACAACATCAAGCAGGTAAACGTATTGGACCCGAATAATATATTTTCAGGCAATGCTTTTCTGCTTAACCTTTCCTATGCTACAGACCGGTTTGGAATCATTGCGGGACTGAGAAGGCTGGAAAACTTTAATTTTTACTCACAACGAGACCAAATCGGAAATATTTACCATAATTCCGTACTGAATTACATCCCTTCACTCACCAAACAATATGATTATAGCCTGGCTAATATTTATGTTTATCAGGCACAACCAAGGCTGTCATTTCTTCCTCAAAAGAAATCCGGAGAAATAGGTTCCCAGATAGACATCTTTTATAAGATAAAAAAGGGAACACTATTGGGAGGAAAATACGGAACAGATCTTTCTTTTAATATTTCAAACTGGTATGGCTTAAAGGGAACATACAGGTCATACATTAATGATGTCCGCGACTATAAAACGGACTTTCTTGCATTAGGAGAAAAATATTACTCAGACCAAAGCCTTGATATCAGAACGAGACTGAAGGATAAATGGAAGGTTGCCCTGGTATTTATAAACCAGTACTACAACACCTACAGAGCCGAAGAAACAAGTGGAGAAGTAAAAGCACAGACCCTTATTCTGGATAATATTTACAGATTTTCCAAAAGCTCTATGAAACTGGAACTGCAGCATCAATGGGCAAACGGTTACCATGGAAATTGGGCTGCCGGTCTTTTCGAATATAATTTTAACAAAAACTGGGCAGTTTTCGCCAATGACCTTTATAATTACGGAAATTCTGATAATGAAAAGCAAATGCACTATTATACCGGCGGGCTGGTTTTTAGAAAAAACAGCACAAGAATTCAGGCTTCTTATGGCAGACAAAGAGGAGGATTACTTTGCGTAGGTGGTGTTTGCAGATTTGTTCCCGAGAGCGCCGGCCTTTCTTTGGGTATAAGCACCAGTTATTAAAAAAAGACAAGGTGATTGAAATTAATTTAGTAAAGAAGACAATGAAATTTAGAAACTGGTTTTTATTAATTCTACTATTTTTAGCGACAGGAA
>NZ_JBMDJJ010000055.1:0-11200 GCF_057809135.1 Chryseobacterium sp. FG46
ATTGACAGTTTATAAACAAAAACCGCCTCAAGGAAAATGAGACGGCTTCTTTTTTGTTTTTAATATAGAGATGGCTATCCGATCCTTACACTTGTCATACTTAATGATCCGCCGATAAGCTCGTCGTTAAATAAGGCAAGTTCTTCGGATTGATCTTTCAACCCTAAAGTGTACAATAAAGGAAGATAATGATCAGGCGTAGGAACAGCATATTGTAAGAAAGTTCCCTGTTTCTGATAATCAATAATATTCTGAAAATTTCCATCCAGAAGCCAGTTGTTGGTTTTTTCTCTGGCTTCCACTGCCCAGTCCCAGCCGGCTCCCACTGTATTTATATTTTTCCAGTCGATAAGGCGGAGATTATGAACAATATTTCCGCTTCCGATAATCAGGATGCCCTTTTCACGAAGTTTATTCAGCTTTTTTGCAAGATCATAATGATACTGAGGAGGTTTTGTGTGATCGATACTCAGCTGGATAACAGGAATATCTGCCTCGGGGTACATATGTTTGATAACCGACCATGCACCATGATCCAGTCCCCAGCTGTGATCTTCTTCCACATCTACAGGAAGAAGTAATTCTGCAGTTTCTTTGGCCAGTTCCGGACTGCCGGGAGCAGGGTATTGCACATCAAAAAGGGCTTTTGGAAAGCCATAAAAATCATGAATGGTTTTCGGCATATCCATAGCTGTTACAAAAGTTCCGTCTGTATACCAGTGGGCAGAAATACAAAGAATTGCATTAGGTTTAGGAATTTCTGAAGCAGCTTTCCGGAAACCCTGTACAAATTGATTCTCTTCAATGGCATTCATTGGTGAACCATGTCCAAGAAATAAAACAGGCATTCTCTGTGTGCTTTTAAAACCGTTGCTTATATTTTGAAGATCGTTGAGGTTCATAAATATTGAAGATTATAAAAAATAAAAGGTCCAAGGCTTTTAGACAAATCCCTGAACCTTTTAAAATATATGTTATTTACTATGCCTGTTTTACAAACTGTAATTCACCAGCTACTTTTACATCATCGCTTACCATTACACCTCCTGCTTCAAGAGCTGCATTCCAGTTTAATCCGAAGTCTTTTCTGCTGATTTTTCCTTCAAAAGAGAAACCTGCTTTTGTATTTCCCCATGGGTCTACATTGATTCCTCCGAAATCTACATCAAGATTTACAGGTTTTGTAATTCCGTTGATGGTAAGATTTCCAACGATAGAATTATTTAATGCCTGAGATTCAAAAGTGATGGTAGGATGTACTTCAGCATTGAAGAACTCTGCAGACTTTAAGTGGTTATCTCTGTCTGTATTGTTGGTGAACACAGAATCCGTCTGGATCGTAGCGGTAGTTTTTGCATTTGCAAAGAATTCGTCTTCAGATTCAATCTCAGCGGTGAAAGTTCTGAAGCTTCCTTTTACGTTAGAGATCATCATATGTTTTACTTTGAAAGTAATTTCACTATGCGTAGGGTCTAAAATCCATTTTGTTGCCATTGTATTTTGTATTTTTTGTTTGTTATTAATGATGCAAATTTAGGACAGCGTACCTATACAAGTCATTGATATAGGATAAGAAATGAGATTTTTTTGTTAATCATCAATTTTGCTTCGCAAGTGAATGGTGAATATTATACCTTTCCAATAATTAAAAACTGACAAGCGCAGCGGATTGATCATTCACGATCCATCATTCACCTATCCTAATAATGCCTTTAAAAATTTTATTGACCTATCCCTTTAATTAATAATTAACAAAGATTTTCTTATTGATGACCCTTCGACAGGCTCAGGTTAACAATCCGAATACCAGTCGAAATTTTTGAGCGTTGTCAGGCTGAGCCTGTCGAAGCTATTATTACTAAAAGGGGTAGGTCAAAATTTTATTATTAAGTTAAGAAATAGTTTCTTTTAATGTATGAATTCCATTTTATGAATGTTTTAATTTAACGTTTCTTAACGATTGATTTTTATTTCTTATTTTTGATGGATTCAATTTTATCCAATGAAATTACATAAATTTTCTTTATTGATGATGGTTTTAGGCAGTTCAGCATTTGCCCAGACCCAGAAATTTACCATGGCGGAGGCTGTCAATGGAATGAGAACCAACCTTGCCGTGAAAAATATTTCCCAGTTTTCATGGGCGGCAGACGGAAAATCTTACATCCAGGCAGTGAAAGGCGGTTATCTGATTACAGATTTGAAAACGAATAAGCAGGATACGCTGATTTCATTGAGCCAACTGAACAGAAACCTTTCCAATGATAAGCTTAAAGCTGTTCCACCCATTAAATTTACAGGAAATTCCAATGGGTATTTTACTACAGGGGGTAAAATGTCGTGGATTGAAAAATCAGGAAACAACTGGAAAATTAAAAGTACAGCTGCCATTGATGAGGATGCTGCGAATGTGAAAATGTTTGCTGACGGTCAGACTTTTGCCTTCACAGCAAAGAATAATTTATTTGTAAACAGGAACGGAAAAACGATTGCTGTAACCAATGAGAGCAATGAAAATATCATTAGCGGACAGGCGGTTCACAGAAATGAATTCGGAATTGATACCGGAATTTTCCCTGCTCCGAATTCGGAGAGCGTAGCTTTCTATAAAATGGATCAGAGTATGGTAGCAGATTATCCGATCATCGACTGGTCTGTAACGCCTGCTGTAAACCACAATATTAAATACCCAATGGCTGGCCAGACTTCTCATCAGGTGACATTAGGGGTTTTCAATATTAAAAATCAATCTACTACTTTCTTAAAAGTGGAAGGTGAAAAAGATCAGTATCTGACGGCCGTTACATGGAGCCCGGATTCAAAATATATCTTTGTAGGGGTACTGAACAGAGGCCAGAATCATATGAAAATGAATCAGTATGATGCCGCTACAGGAGAATTGGTGAAAACTTTATTCGAAGAAACAGACAGTAAATATGTGGAGCCACAGCATCCGCTTACTTTCTTTCCGAACTCTAACACAGATTTCATTTGGCAGAGCCAGAGAACAGGATATAATCATTTGTTCCATTATAGTCTTGAAAAAGGACTGGTAGCTCAGATTACAAAAGGAGATTGGCTGGTAACTGATATTTTAGGATTCAATGAAAAGAAAAAGGAGATCTACTTTACATCAACAAAAGAAACTCCTTTGGAAAGGCATTTGTACAGAATCAACTGGACTAACTTCAAAATGCAAAGGCTGGACGATGCAGAAGGAATGCACATCGGAACTTTGAGCAGTGACGGAAATTATCTGTATGATGCTTACAGCAATGCCAATTCACCAAGAGTTGCCAACATTATCAATACAGCCAATTTAAAATCTACAAATATCCTTACTTCTGAAAATCCATTAAAGAATTACCAGAGACCGGAAATTAAAAATGTAACATTAAAGGCTGACGACGGAACTCCTTTGTACGGAAAGATCATTCTTCCTACCAATTTTGATCCTAATAAAAAATACCCAACTATTGTTTATCTGTACAACGGGCCACACTTACAGCTGATCACAAACAGCTTCCCGGCTTCAGGAAACCTTTGGTATGAATATATGGCTCAGAACGGTTACATCATTTTCACAATGGACGGAAGAGGTTCTTCTAACCGTGGAATGAGGTTTGAGCAGGCTGTATTCAGAAATCTGGGAACTACAGAAATGAACGATCAGATGAAAGGGGTGGAATACTTAAAATCTCTTCCTTATGTAGATGGAGACAAAATGGGAATCCATGGATGGAGCTTCGGAGGATTTATGACAACAAGTTTTATGCTTCGTAAACCGGATGTATTCAAAGTAGGAGTAGCAGGAGGACCTGTAATTGACTGGAGCATGTATGAAATCATGTACGGCGAAAGATATATGGATACTCCACAGGAAAATCCACAGGGATATGCAACAGCTAATCTTCTGGATAAAGTTCAGAATCTGAAAGGAAAATTACTGATGATCCATGGAGCACAGGATGATGTAGTCGTATGGCAGCATTCTATTAAATTCATCAAATCTGCTGTGGATAATGGTGTTCAGCTGGATTACTTTACCTATCCGGGGCATCCGCATAATGTGATCGGGAAAGACAGGGTTCATCTGATGCAGAAAATAACAGATTATTTTGATCTATATTTGAAAAAATAATATTACAATCCAGCGAGAAGGCTGGATTTTTTTTGATATTACCTTAATGTTATTGTATAACTTGATTGAGATTGCTTCGTTTTGTTTGCAATGACACTTTCGTGTTATTAGTGATACATTAGTGTTATTTGTGTTTTAAAAAAGTAACTTTTCGATCTTAACAAACATCAATGTTTTTGATTTTTCATAGCAGTAATTTTGTATGACTAAAATCAACAATATGGAATTAGGAATAGGAATGTTCGGGGACCTGGCTTTAGACCAGTCTACCGGAAAATATAGAGATGCAGGAATTAAGATCCGCGAAATACTGGATCAGGTAAAATTCATGGATGAGGTAGGAATAGATGTTTTCGCAATGGGAGAACACCACCGTCCGGATTATGCTGTTTCTTCTCCGGAAATCGTTTTGGCAGCAGCAGCAAGTATTACAAAAAATATAAAACTGGCCAGTGGAGTTACTGTTTTGAGCTCTTCGGAACCGGTTAAGGTATATGAAGATTTTTCAACGCTGGATTTAATTTCAGACGGAAGAGCAGAGATATTTGTGGGACGCGGAAGTTTCATCGAATCCTTTCCGTTATATGGCTATTCATTGAATGACTATGAACAGCTATTTGACGAAAAATTAGAATTATTACTGAAAATCAATACTGAAGAAAACGTAAGCTGGTCCGGAAAACTTCGTGCTCCTATGCAGAACCAGACCGTTTATCCAAGAGCAAAAAATGATGGAAAACTTTCCATCTGGAGAGCTGTTGGAGGAACTCCGCAGTCTGTATTAAGCGCAGCGCAGCTTGGAATGCCTTTAGTGGTAGCCATCATCGGAGGAATGCCAATCCAGTTTAAAAATCTGATTGAATTCTATAAGCAGGAATACCAAAAAGCGGGACACGATGTTTCAAAAATGCAGATTGCAATTCACTCCCATACTTTTGTAAGTGACGATCAAAAAGTAGCGGATGGATATTTCCATAATTATAAATCTCAGATGGATAGGATAGGAGCTTCCCGGGGATGGGCTCCTTACACAAAAGCGCAGTATGATGGAGGAAGAAGCAAAGACGGTGCATTGTTTATCGGCAGTCCCGCAGAAGTAGCAGATAAGATTGCTTACATGAAGGAAATTTTCGGAATTACAAGATTTATCGGGCACATGGATGTGGGAGATCCTGCTCATGATGTGATGATGAAATCTATTGAATTATTTGGAAAAGAAGTAAAACCCGTTATAAAAGGACTGTAACAGGGAAGTTTATTGATAGCAAAAGCCACAAAAGAACATATCTTTTGTGGCTTTTGTAGTTGTAAATCTGGTATTAAACAATCTCAATCAGACTTCCTCTTTCTTCATCCTTGATAATATTAAGAGCTGTAGGAATCTTTTCTTTCAGTTCTTCAACGTGCGAAATAATACCCACAATCCTGTTTTCTTTCATCAGATTAGTAAGGGTTTCAAAAACGATATTCACGGATTCCGTATCCTGCGTTCCGAAACCTTCATCAATAAAGAAAAAATTCTTTTCGGCCTGCGCATTGGCCTGAACGCTTTCTGCCAGTGCCAGCGCCAGACTCAAGGATACCTGAAAGGCCTGTCCTCCGGAAAGCGTTTTTACACTTCTGCTTTTCCCTTCGTTGAGGTAGTCAATGATTTCAAAATCATTATTCTCATTAAGCTGAAGACTCAGCTGATTTCTCGTCATCCTGTGAAAACGGACATTGGCATGATCACAAAGCTGTCTCAGGTAAATAGACGAAACATATTGTACAAAACCTGCACCTTTAAACAGGTTCATCATAATTTTTAAATTTTCTGAACGCTTCTGAAGCTTTGCCAGTTCTTTTAAAAGGGTTTCTTTTTTCACAAACTCTTTTTCCAGCCTGTCTATTTCTGCGGTTTTTGTGACTACGGAATCACTGATTTTTTTCTGCTCATTCTGTGCTTCAACGAACTGCTGTTCAGCGAGAGAAAACTTTTCGTTATCGAATGAAAGACCTTTCAGTTTTAATTCCAGCTCTGCGATGAATTTCTTTAAAGCTTCAAATTCAACTTTGAAATGCTGAACTTTGGCTCTCACCAGCTGAATATTGATCTCCTGCAGTAAAATATTCTCAACTTCTTTAAATGCTGTGAAATTTTGATCTGCCAAAGCTTTGGCAATCGCCTCTTCATTACCGGAAATTTCCTTCTCAAGTTCTGTAATTTGTTTTTCAGACTGGCTGACAATTGCTTTTTGCTCTGCCAGTTTTGGAGAAAGAATTTTTTCCTGTTCTACCGCCTTCCGGTAATTTTCTTCAGTCTCTTTATTAGATTGTACAAGTTTTTGATAAGATTCCTCAATCTCTTTTATTTCCTTTTGAGCATACAGATTCCAGTCGAGAATTTTAAGGCCGGAACGGCTGATATTGATTTGCTCCTGCTTAGAAACTTCTTCCAGACGGAAAACTTCCAGGGCGTGCTTATATTTTTCCAGCGTTTTGGTTTCTCTGTCAATATGTTCCCTTTCAGCTGTTATAGTACGTTCCGTTTCTTCAATCTTTTTCTCCAGCGTAAACGAATCTGAACGTTTTTTCTCAAATTCCTCTTCCTGGTTGGAATCAAATTGTTTCCAGGTGAAATTCAGCAGATGATTTTCAATATCCTTCTGAATCTGAAGGACAATTTTTTGTTCCGAAAGAAGCTGTTCCTCAAAGATTTTTTTACGGTCCAGAATTTTGTCAACCTCTGCTTCCTGTTTTTGAAGAGCCGTTATTTCTTGTTCTACGGATGTTATTTTCTCCTGAATGTCCTGTAGCTCAGTATTCACATCATGAAATTCCACAATATGCGGATGCTCTTTAGAACCGCAAAGAGGGCAGTTTTCACCATCATGAAGCTCACTGGCAAAACGGGAAAGTTCTTTTTGTATTTTGAGATGATCCAGTTTTTGGGAAAGTTCCTTTTTCTTTGTTTCTAAAGTTTCTTTTTTGCTTCTGAAATCTTCTTTATAATTTTCGGTATAAGCAAAAGGTTTTAATTCTTCTGTAATTTCTCCGATCTGTTTTTGATTTTTCTCAATCTTTTCGGTTTGTTCCTGAAGTGATTTTTTTAAGTTTTTTTGCTGGATAAACCAGTGGCCCACTTCAGAAAGCAAAGCAGAATCAAGCTTTTGTTCTTTTAAAATTTTTATTTGTGTCGAAAGCTCATCAATTTTCTTTTGAATTTTTTCTTTATTGAGGTCTACTTCTTTTACCTTTTCAGAACCTTTCTGAGTTCTTTCATTCAGAACTTTGATTTCTTCAGAAAATTTCAGGACCTGAATGATGAGGCTCAGATCATTTTCCTGAATTCTGGATTGCTCCAATGCTTTAAACTTCGGCTCAAGAGACGTAAGCTGTTCCTTTACGATCGTAAAAGTCTTTTCAGTTTCCTGCCATGCTTTAACTTGCTGTCCTTTTTCGTTTTGTTTCGCAGCAATCTCTTTTGAAAGCTTATCTTTCTCAATAATTAAAGGCTTGAAAAGCCTGAAAGTACGGTCGTATAATTCTGCCTGTGCTTCCAGAGCATCCATCTGGGACTTTTCTTCAGAAAGTTTGCTGAATTTTTCCTTATTCTGCTGTAAACTGTCAAAGTCGCTTTTTAAGTTTTTCAGCTGTTGATACGTTTGGGAAACCTTCTCCAGTTTTTCATTGGATTCTGAGAGGAGTTTCTGCTCTTCAGCCAACTGTTCTTTCTGAAGTTTAATTTTCTCTTCATTGATTTCTTCAAATCCTTTTAACTGTCCTTCCAGCTGATCCAGTTCGGATCTGTTTTTTACATTGAGTGTGGAAACATTGTTCTGAAGGTCAAATTTCTGAAGATTAAAGATCTCCTTCATCATATTTGTTCTTTCTGCAGCACCCAATTCAAGGAATTCTTTGAACTGTCCCTGGGGAATAATGATGGTTCTTTTGAAGTTGGAATAGCTTAACCCGATAATAGATTCCGCATTGGAGTGATCCAGAGGCATCCATTTGCCAATGATATTTTCATAAAATGTAACCGCGTTAGGCTTTACTTCTTCGAATTTTTTGGAATTCCGCTTAAAATCTCGGGTAGCACGAAAAAGCTTATTCTCATAATTCACAAAATCAAATTCTATATAAGAACTGTTTGATTTTAAATTCATCATGTTGTAAGCCCTTTTATCACGCATATTCAGACGTTCCGTTTCCCCATATAAAGCAAACGAAATGGCTTCCAGAACCGAAGATTTTCCGGAACCCACCGCCCCGAAAATCCCAAACAGACCCGCTTCGGTAAGATTTCTGAAATCAATCGTCTGGCGTTCCTGGTATGAGTAAAGTCCTTCGATCGTTAATTTTACAGGGATCATGGCTTATGCATTTAAAATTTCGTTAAACAAATTCATCAGTTCTTCATTGGCTTCCTGCCCGCCATTTTTAGATTTAAAATAATCTTTGAATAATAAATCAATATCCTGGCTTAAATTGATTTCATGGGTTGGGTTTTCTCCCAATTCCAGATTTCTGACTTTTGGAATAAGGTGAACAATTCCGTTGTGAGACTGATAAATTAACCTTCTTTCATCAGCTGTTAAAAAAGTTTCACTTTCCAGCGTAAGTTCAATAAATGTATTTGGATTTTCACCCAGCCATTGTACAGTATCTTCAATGGAGGTAAATGTTTTTCTGACCAAAGCTCTGCCGCTTTCCAAGAGTTTCTTCCCGTAGGAAACTGCTTTTCCAGGTTCTGCATCAATAATGGAAACATACTTCTTTTGTCCGGCTTCACTGAAACTGTAGCACAGAGGAGAAGATGAATAAATAACAGGCTTTTCCTTGGTTCCGATATTCTGGAAAGCATGGAGATGGCCCAGCGCCGTATACTGAATCTGCTCAGGAATACTGTCAGAAAAAATCAGATCTGCATTCCCAATCTTAATCGGTTTTTCTCCTTCCGGCTCTTCCAGAATTTCCGCACCTCTTTTATTCATGTACAAATGAGCCGTCAGAAGATTCACTCCGGTATCATCACAGAACTGATCCGCAAGATTTTTCCATGTCTGTGAAAGAACCTTGTTGATTTCTTCCTCTTTATTTTCACCAAAATATTCCTTTAACCGGATTTCATTCGCAAAAGGTGTGTGGAGAATTCTTACCGGAAAATTTATCCCCTCAATTTTCAGCTCGATAAAACCTTCTTTGGAATGGGTAATGTTAAAATATTCTGTACCAAAAGGTGTGATCTCCGCTTTAGGATGGCCTATTAAAATAATTCCGCATTCCCTTGCCAGAGGATCGGGAGCATTGATTAAGCTGGGAGAATCATGATTACCGGAAATAGCAATCACAGGGCGTTTTCCGTTCAGGGATAAACGTTTTAAGGTTTTATAAAAAAGTTCAGCAGCCTCTACACCTGGATTGAAATTATCAAAGAGATCACCGGCAATTAAAACCATATCAACGTTTTGTTCGTCAGCAATCTGAACAATTTCATTCATCACCAGAACCTGTTCTTCCAGTCTTGAAAAACGATCGAGGCGTTTACCCAAATGCCAGTCGGCAGTGTGGAGGATTTTCATAATTTAAATTTGAGAATTAAAAAGAGTATGCAGTATAATTTTCAACTTGTTTTGCAGAAAATTAATTTGCAGATATTACGATGTAAAGATAGAGAATACTTAATTTTAATAAATAAGGTTTCCCTTACTTCAGATAAAAACAATTTATAGTTTATTGTCAGCTTCTCTTGCTTTGAAATCTTCCCGGATCTGTTTTAATCTTGCTTTCCGTTCTGATTCTGCATTCTGTATTTTACGTTTTTTCTGATCAATTTTCTTTTTGTTTTTTTTCCTGTTTGCTTCGTTATTTTTGCTCATGCTTGGTAACAGATCATTTTTATGGGTGAAAAATAGCTTCTTCAAAAATAAGAAACAAAAAGGGAAGAGGGATGTGGATTTTTATATAAACTTATAATAAATTAATTTTGTAAAAAAAAGATGGAACAACAGTCCAAAGATCCTTTACACGGAAAAAGACTGGATGCTATCCTTGAAGAACTTGTAGAATACTATCAAGGTTTTGAAAGGCTTGGCGAACAGATCAATATAAAATGTTTTACAGACAACCCAAGTATAAACTCTTCCCTGAAATTTCTGCGGAAAACACCGTGGGCAAGAACAAAAGTAGAAAGCCTGTATCTTTTTGTCCTGAGACAGAAAAAGAGAGAGGAGGGTAGAAAAAAATAAAGGTTGAGAAAAGGAGATCTGTTTTTCTTTATGTCTTTCATAGCTTCCTTCTTCCATCTCCCGGCTTTCAGGTTCATTAAATCATTTCAAAAAGAGTATATTTGTATCATTAATCGTGAAACAACATCACGAAAAAAAGAAAAAATATGACAATCGAAAACAATCACGTTGTAGCTGTAAAGTATATACTTCACACTATCGAACCAGATGGAAGTAAGATTCTTGTAGAAGAAACAACAACAGAAAATCCGCTTACATTTTTGTATGGTGTGGGAATGATGATTCCAAAATTTGAACAAAATATCCTTGGTTTGAAAGCTGGAGATACAGCTGCCTTTACGATTCAGCCTGAGGAAGCTTATGGTGAAAGACAACCGGATGCTATTGCACAATTACCAGTGGAAATGTTCAACGAATCAGGACTTCCACCTGTAGGAGCTATTTTACCTTTATCAGATAACCAAGGGAATAACTTCCAGGCTTTTGTAGTAGAAATTACTCCGGAAGTTGTAGTAGCAGACCTTAACCACCCAATGGCAGGTAAAGTTTTAGATTTCCAGGTGGAAGTTTTAAACACCCGTCCTGCAACAGAAGAAGAATTGGCACATGGCCACGCTCACGGAGTTGACGGAAACGAAGCTCACTAAAAAAATAAATGTCCGAAAAAGTCGGATAATATAGTATATACATGATACAAAATAAGCCAAAGATAATTCTTTGGCTTATTTTTATTTAAGGTACAAATAGTTATTGAATGCTTGGCATTCCCCTCTTTCGGACTATCGTGTGGACACAATTATTTCTAGTTTTATACATTTATTGTTATTTA
>NZ_JBMDJJ010000056.1:0-10451 GCF_057809135.1 Chryseobacterium sp. FG46
GGCTCAAATCTATTTTATTTTAACCCAAAAGAAATAAAAAACCACCTCTGTAAAGAAGTGATTCCATTTATGGCATTTTAATTTTGAATCTTACATATCACTGTTCGTGTCCGGGCATTTGAAATCATCGCTGCAGGTAGCACAAACAATCATCCCATTGCAATAATACATACAGAAATCTGTTTCCGGAAGATTAGCTCCACCTGAAATGTTCTTTAATTGGTTCTTTTGTAGTTTTTTTAGATTTTTCATATTATTTTAATTAAAAATTTGTAGTTAATGTAAAAATAATTAAAATATTTTTAATTAAATGATATTTGTTTAATTAATAATAAGAATTTAACATAATAAGATCTCTTAAGAGCTATATTAATTATTGGTGTTAATTTAAACTATTGATTATTAATAAAATAATTGTTATTTTTAAGCTAGCGTTATCCGAAAAGCTTATAGAGTAGGAAATACCAAAAATCAAAAACTATGAAAAATTTAAAAAAACTTTCAAGAGAAGACAGAAAGGGTATTGTTGCAGGAGTTAATTTTCCGGCGTATTGTTTTGAAGGAGGAGGACCTGGAGAAGGAGGATGCTCTGCCGGAGAAATTTGTTCGAATGGAAAATGTGTACCTTATAGTGGAGGCCCCGGAGGTGGAGAAAATCCTGGTGGCGGTGGTGATTCTTATACTTGTATCTGTCCGTGGGGAACTTTTACACAGCCTACACCGTGTCCGGAATTTTACTGTATAACAGGATAGTATAGGTTTTATAAATGTAGAACGGTATGTACGCTTGTTACATATTTCCAAGTGAAATACAATAGTAAAAATGGCTGTCTTAATTTGAGACAGCCATTGCGTTTATTTTTTAATCAATCCCAGTTCGATCAATCTTTCATGCAGGAATTCTCCGGCTGTTGTATCTTCGTATAATTTAGGATTGTTTTCGTCTACACAGTTCTCAAGTGCATTTAAAGACATGGCACTGATTGGATGCATAAAGAAAGGAATTGAATATCTTGAAGTACTCCACATTTCTCTTGGTGGGTTTACCACTCTGTGGATAGTAGATTTCAACTTGTTGTTGGTATGTCTCGAAAGCATATCTCCAACGTTAATCATCAGCTCATCTGGTTCTGCAATAGCATCTATCCACTCTCCGTTGTGATTTTGAACCTGAAGACCTTTTCCTTGTGCTCCCATTAAAAGAGTGATAAGGTTGATGTCTCCGTGAGCTGCTGCTCTTACCGCATCATCCGGTTCTTCAGTGATTGGCGGATAGTGAATCGGTCTTAAAATAGAATTTCCTTCTGCGATCTTGTCATCAAAATAAAATTCATCTAAACCAAGGTGTAATGCTAAAGCTCTTAACACATACTGTCCTGTTTTCTCAAGCATCTGGAATGCTTCTTTACCAACTTCGTTGAATCTTGGAAGTTCTTCAACGATTACGTTGTCCGGATACTCAGTTCTGTATTTTGAATCATCAGACAGATATTGTCCAAAGTGCCAGAATTCTTTTAAGTCTCCTTTTTTGAAACCTTTTGCAGTTTCTTTACCGAATCCTACATAACCTCTCTGGCCACCAATTCCTGGAATCTCATACTTTTGTTTCGTTTCCACTGGTTGTTCAAAAAAGTTTTTTACCTCTCCATACAAATCATCCACTAGGTTGTCATCAAGAAAGTGGCCTTTTAAGGCTACAAAACCAATTTCTTCATAAGCTTTTCCGATTTCATTTACAAATTTCTGTTTGCGTTCCGGGTTGTCCGAAAGGAAATCACGCAGGTCTACACTAGGTATTTTATCCATTTTTAGAAATTTACGAACAGCAAAATTACATTTTTTTTAAATTAAATGATTTTAAAATCATTATTTATAAGTTAAATTTGCTGTATGAAAAAATATTCTTCTAAGAGAAGTATCCAAATACTTGCACATCTTCTTCAGCAGTACGGAATTGCAGATATCGTAATTTCTCCGGGGTCAAGAAATGCTCCTTTGGCTATCCATTTTTCAGAGATAGATGGTTTCAATTGTTACAGCATTGTAGACGAAAGAAGTGCCGCTTTCGTGGCAATGGGAATGGCGAAGAGTGAGAAAAAGCCGGCAGCTATTACCTGTACCAGCGGATCTGCTGTGGTTAATTATTATCCTGCGGTTACTGAAGCGTTTTATCAGAACATTCCGCTTTTGGTACTTACAGCAGACCGACCGACTGATTTTGTTGATATATTCGATGGGCAAACGATCAGACAGAAGGATGTTTTTCATCAGCATTCCTATGGTGACTTCCAGCTTTTGGAAGACAGCAAAGAAAATGCGGAAGATATTAATTTCGATATCATTAAAAAAGCTATTGAACTTTGTTTTGAGAAGCAAGGTCCGGTACACATTAATATTCCATTGGAAGAACCTTTATATGAGCTGGTTTCAGAGCTTCCTACTTTTCCAACGGTAGAAAAGACCATCAAGCATAAAGAATATGAAATTCCGTCCAATCTGATTGCGGAATGGCATACTTCCCAAAGAATTATGCTGCTGGTGGGAACAAGAGATTACAGCCCGGAACTGGAAAGCCAGCTGACTCAGTTGGTGAAGAACCATTCTGTGGTTGTGTTGAGTGAAGCCAATTCAAATTTACACCATGAGAAGTTTTTCAAACATATAGACCGTTATATTTTCAATTTTACGGAAGAGGATTATAAAACGTATGCTCCTGACCTGTTGATTACAGTAGGTCAGAATGTAGTTTCCAAGAAAGTGAAACAATTCCTTAGAAGCGCCCGTCCTAAACAGCACTGGCATCTGGATGAAGTGTGGCAGCCTGATACGTATTTCTCACTCACAGAAAAGATAGAGGTGAAGCCAGAGGTTTTCTTCTCAAAACTGTTGAAGTTTATTAATCTGGAGCCTAGACCTTATTATAATCTTTGGGATGTTTTAAGGGATAAAAAAGATGCTAAACACGAACAGTTTCTGAATACAATTGATTTTTCAGATTTCTATTTCTTCAATAAAGCATCACAAACCATTCCTGAAAACTATAACATTCATTTCAGTAACTCTTCAGGGATCAGATATGCTCAGCTGTTTGATTTCGGGAAGAGAAAAATGTACTGTAACAGAGGAACAAGCGGTATTGACGGATCTACTTCTACGGCAATGGGATTTGCCATCAAAAATGAAAATCCAACTTTATTGATTACAGGTGACCTGAGTTTCTTTTATGATATCAATGGTCTTTGGAATCAGTATATTCCACCGTTTGTAAGAATTATGATCTTCAATAACGGTGAAGGAAATATCTTTAAAATTATTCCGGGACCTAGAAATGCCAACCCGAATACATTAGACGAATTTATTGCCACAAAGCACCGCAAGAACGCCGAATCTCTGGCAAAGCATTTCGGATTCTCCTATATCAGGGTAGAGGACGAACTTACGCTGGACAGAGTTCTTGAGAATTTCTTTAAACCTGATGCACAGCCAAAAATCCTGGAAGTAAATACTCTCGGGAAGAACAGTGCAGATGTACTGAAGTCGTATTTTGAGTTTATGAAGTAGACTTAAAGATCAAGATATTCTTCATTCCCCGGCAGATTGATAATTCTGTCGATAGGATAGATAAACATATCATCAAAATCATTCAAAGCATTAATGATCTGGAAATGGGTGAATTGCTTTATGTTCTGTAAGGTGATCTCCGTTTCTTTGATCTTTTTATGCTTTAAAAGATGCTGCCTCTGCACTCCATTCAAAAGATAAGTAGAAGGAGTGAACCAGTCTTTTCCTTTTAAAAATAAGATATTGGAGAAAGAGGTATCCGTAATATGATTGTTTTTGACAATGATAATTTCTTCTGCCTTAGCTTTCATCTTCATTTTTTCCAGTTCCTTACGATCTTCAAATTTGAATGAATAATCAAAGCTGTTATTTTCTAACAGCTGAAAATCCTGTATTTCAGGAATAGCATAAGGAATCATCTGTGTTCTGACTCTTTTGTCAAGGTCATAAGCAATTCTTAACTTGAAAAGACCATCCTCATCATGCTGCAGATTTTTATAGATCTTGGCCACATCAATAGAGTCTTCCTTCCCAAAATGGGAAAATGTTTGATTGACACGTTTCTGATGTAGATCCAATAGAAAAATCTCCTGATCTTCTACTTTAATGCTTTCAATGAATTGGGACATAGATTTTATTTTTCATTTCCTGATACTCGTCTTCTAATTTACTCATGTGCGTTATACCGCCTCCGCTTTTGAAATACAATTGGTCTTCTTGTTTTTCAATAAAGCGTATCATTACACAGCTGTCTACATTTTGGCCGTCAAACCAGCCGCAAATTCCCGTGTAATACCCTCTGTCATATCCTTCCGCATCCAGAATTATTTCCAGTGTTTTAGGTTTGGGAGCTCCTAAAATAGAGCCTGCAGGAAGAAGTTTCTGCATAATACTTCCTACTTTTCCTTCAAATTCAGGTTTTATCTTTCCTGAAATTTCAGAACTCATCGCATACAGATCCTTTTGCTGGGTTTTGATAAAATCAATATGCTGGAACTGGTCCACCTTTACATCATCAGCTACCATACTCAGATCATTCCGGAGCAGATCTACTACGGTATAATGTTCTGCCTTCTCCTTTCTGTCATTCTTCAGAATTTCTGCTGCATTTTCAATAGATGCATCAATGGTTCCTTTCATGGGATAGGTGAAAATTTTTCCATCAATGATCTTTACAAAAGTTTCAGGAGAAAAAAATACAAAAAAATCTTTATAAAAAACTTTGTATTTCGCATTTGAATGATAAAAAATTTCTTCTAAGGTTAAATTGGTCTCAATTCGTGTTTTTCTGGTATAATTTACTAAATAGGAATTTCCTAAACGAATATTTTCCTGAACTTTATCAAACCCTATTTGAAAGTTTTCCAATGTTTCAGGATAGGATTTCCAGACGATTTTTTTATTCAGCTCCTGTGTCTCTTTTGTGTTTGAAAATGTCTGAAAATCAATAATTAATCCTTCTTTTTTAATTTCATATTCCTGATAGATTTCAACATTCTCCGAGAGAAAGTCGATGATGAAAAAATAGGGAACCTTCTGAAGAGAAAGTTCATCCATTTCCATAAATTTTTGATGATTCACTGAAAACATTCTGCAAAAGTACTTATTGATGTTTACTTTTGCATAAATTTTTTTATGATGCAGAATAAATATCCTCAGAAACCGGGAATAGATTTTATATTGAAGCAGGCATTTTTTTACTGGAATAAAACCCTCGTTTTTCAGCTGATGTTTTCTATCGTCTTTTTTGGAATACTGCTTACTGCGGTGATGCTTTTCGGAGAGAAGTATGGCATTTTTTCTTATAATAAAGAATTGCAGGAAGCCTTTATGCAGGGGACTCAGGTTTATTTGAAAAAAATGCAAGCAATAACAGCAACTGAAAATTATCAGATGTTTACATTGGCAATCTGGGGAACAACAGCATTCCTGTATCCGCTGAATCTCGGGATGTTTCAGATCTTCCGCAAGCTTGATCTTAAAGAAAATATTGTGATAGGAGATTTGTTTGCCGGATATAACGGGCTTAACTTTTTTAAGTATGTGGGCTATTTTCTTTTCTGGTTCTTTATTTACAGGTTTACCCTTCCTACTGTCGTATTGGCCATAATCTGGGTGGCAGTAACACTATTTGTCGCTCCATTGATGTTCTTCACCAATAAAAGGATTTTCGAATCCATTTCCCTGAATTTTAAAGCGCTTAAGATGTATTTCGTTGAAATAATGGTGTGTGTAATTGTTGCTTTTCTATTCAAGTACTTAGGTTTTGCATTGTTTCTGATTGGAGGTCTTTTCACATTTCCATTTTGGAATGCAATGATTTATTCATTGTATAAAACGGTCTTTTCGGAGAAAAGTTAAAATTCATTCGTGTTTAATGGGATTTTTTACTAAAAAAAAGTAAATTTGGTAAAATCATTAAATATTTAAACTATGTCTGAATTTAACGAATTTGATCAGCAGGGTTCTGTACCTAACAGAGATACGGGATCAATTATTTCTCATGCTTTTGAAATGTACAAAGGCGTTTTCGGTTACGGAATTGTAGCCATGATCATCTACCTGATCGGAGGATCTGTTATTCAAATGCTTACAGGATTTGACTCTGCTTCTATGGTTGAAGAAATGAAGTCAGGAGGCGATTTTAATTACTGGAGTGCTCCCGGGCTTCCTTTATATATGGGAGCGTCCAGCCTTTTCGGGCTTTTATTATCTCCTTTGTATGTAGGATTGATCTATATGGTCAATAAATACAATACCAAAAGCCCGATTGAATTTTCTGATCTTTTTATCGGATACCGCCAGAATTTTGTAAACATTTTGATTTATAGTTTTCTTGCCTGGATAATTTCTTCCATTGCTCTGGCATTGTGTGTGTTGCCTGTCATTTTTGTATATCCTTTCCTTTTAATAGGATATCCGATTCTGTTATTTGAAAATGCTTCAGCTACAGAAGCTTTATCAAAGTCGTTCAACATTGCTAAAGAAAACTATGGAACTTTCTTATTAACAGGTCTTTTAGGAGGTCTGATTTCTGTTGCGGGAATTATTCTTTGCGGAATAGGGATCATCCTGACAGCTCCGTTTATTATGATTGTAATGTACTCAACCTATTGTGCTTTCTTAGGAAAACCAAGACAAATTATGTTCAGCAAATAAAAATATAAAAATACATGATGAATAAGGACAAACAAATAAGCAGTGTTGCGATAAAGCAGATGTCATTGCTGGCCATCATTCTGGTATTGGCCGGATTGATCTGCTTTAATCTGGCATTGTTTATTCCCTCAGTGTTGGGGGCGATTACCATTTATGTAGTCTGCAGAAAATACAATTTTTATCTGCAGGAAGAAAAGAAATGGAAACCGTCACTGGCTGCGTTTGCATTGATGTTGGCAAGTCTTATTGTTCTTATTCTTCCGATTTATTTTATTGCCGATCTGATTATTGATAAATTGGGAAATGCACAGGCTTATATGGCCAAGTTCAATGTTTTCCTGGACAAAATACATTCTTATATTTTCTCAAAAACAGGGTTTGATATTCTGAGCAAAGAAAATATGGCCAAGCTGAAAGATAATGTAGGAAAATTTTCTACTTCTGCAGTCAGTGGGACATTCAATACGCTTACAGTAATAATGTCCATGTATTTTATTCTCTATTTTATGCTGGAAAGACCGAGGCTATTTGAAAAGATCCTTACTTCTTCAGCTCCGCTGAAGAGAGCAAACATCTCTCTGATCGGCGATAAAATGAGAAAATTAATTATGGCCAATGCTATTGGAATTCCAGTTGTAGCAGTAGGACAGGGAATTGTAGCACTCATAGGTTATCTGATTTTTGGAGCACCGGGAGCAGCATTGCTTTTTGCACTAACTGCTGCGGCTTCTGTGATTCCTGTAGTAGGAACAGCTATTATCTATGTTCCGGTGTGTATCTTTATGATTGCGGAAGGTAATACAGGACAGGGTATAGGTTTAGCAATCTACTGCCTAGTAGTGGTAGGTCTTACCGATAATCTCCTTCGTTTTACCCTTTTAAAGAAACTGGAAAACATCCATCCACTGAATACGGTATTTGGAATCATTATGGGAATGAATCTGTTTGGCTTTATGGGGCTTATTTTTGGTCCTATTCTGATCTCATTGACTCTTCTTCTGGTTCAGGTATACAGGAATGAATTTTCGGATGAAGAAACACCTCCGGATCTTGAACTACCCGGTCAGGATGATATTAAAGAAAAATTAATTTAATTAGATAAAAACGTGGAAGGACTGAATCCCGAAATACTAAAAGAAATCTGTGTCATGAAAATGCCCTTCGGGAAATACGAAGGAACAGTTCTGATTGATCTTCCGGTAAGCTATCTGGAATGGTTTAATAAAAACGGAATGCCAAAGGGAAAACTGGGAATGCAGCTTTCAACAGTTTATGAGATCAAATTAAATGGACTGATGGATCTTTTGGCTCCCATCAGAGCAACGGTAAGGAATGGATTGTAGAAATTAAAATAGACCAATCTTAGTATATGATTTCGGCGGCATCGAAGATTGGACGACATATGTCTGATTGAATTTGGAATAACTTTTCGGAGCCAAATCACATAACAAATTTTTGAATTGGCTATAAAATGAAAATGATTGGCTTTACCGCAGACAGGTAAAGCCAATCATTTTATTAGTTAAATATATTAAGCGTGATTACTGTTTCGTAAAAATTAAACCTTTTGTTTCAGGAAGATAAATATTAATATCTGTTCCTGGAGGGCACTTGCTATCATCAAGAATAATATCATTAGGTTTATATTCCCATGAGATTTGAGTAGAACTGATTTTTTTTAGAATTATTTTACCCCAACCAACACGGCAATTTGTACCACTATAAAAGAATATAGTAGAATTATCATAAGATTTTGTTCCTATACTATAAAGATTAATTGAGGGGATATTATTATTCTTTGTGTCTTGCAAAACTACACCAGAAGAATTTTTAACAACATACTTTATATCTAAAACATCTGAATAATAGGTTTTTTGTGAGCTTTTTTGTAATTTCTTTTCAATTTTTGTAATGTATAGTATAATGTTTTTTCCTTGAAAATTTCCTTGAAATACCCCAGTATATGAATTTAATTCATTGTTTAAATCTTTTAAATAAGAATTAGCAGGAATATCCTTTAAAGAAGTGTTTAAAGGGAGTGTGGTTTGTGCTTTACAAGATAAAAAGCCTAAAAAAAGACTAAAAAATATTGTTTTTTTGATATTTGTTTTCATATTCTATATTTGATTTACTATTAGCAAGTAGTTGAGGTTGGCTGATTATTGGCATTCAGATTAATATTTTTTACACTACCATCATTTTCTATTCTTTGTAAATTAACTTTTCCTTCCAGCCCCATATTCTTTAATGTTTCAAAAAAAAGTTTTTCCACTCCTAAATTATTTATTGTACCATCGCTATTCATGTATGTCATTCCATTTTTTGCTTTATCTGTTAAATCACTTTCAGTCTTTATATAATCAATAATATAAGCATCTATCTGGTCTTGTGAATAATTGGTAATAGCATCTTGATAAGTTCCATTAAACCAAATAACATAATGCATGCCATTTGGAGCAACCATTCCCACATAAGCATTATTTACATTTGCAGGATTGGAAGTTGGTTGTGCTCTTGCAAATCCTAAAAGCTGGTCAATATCATTAGGCGATAACATCGGTATTCCTGTTGGGGTATGGTTATGATACCCTCCTGCATAACCTGTTTTATCCTTGAAATTTACACTGTGTGCCAGACCAGGTATTGTCTCAGAAGGTGTACCATCTACTTTAAATTTTACTCCTTTTTCACCACCTAAAGTAGATTGTGCTTTAAGTTCATCAATTTTTGCTTTGACTGTGGCGTTGGTTATTATACCGGTAGTCTTTTCACAAGGATTCTTCGGGTCCTGAGGGTTTTGAGTTTGACTTCCACCTCCTCCTCCGTAGGTGTCAGACCCACCACTCATTCCACCACCATTACTTCCGTAATCTACGTAAGGCTGGTAATAATGATTAACAGGTCCAGTAATATCTCCATAAACATAAATTATAACTGGTAGTATATCTTCTGTTTGTTCAGGCTCTCTACCTCTTGATGCTATTGAAGGTGAATTATAAACGTTTTGAAAATTTGAAATCATACTCTGTACTTCGGGGGAGTTATTTTTCAATACTATAAAATTAACCCAATCTCTTTTGGGATTAACCAATCCTACCAATACTGCGTTAACTGAGCCGTCTTTTATAATTGGATAGGCAATTCCTTTTGTTGTTTCTCCGTACGTTAAACTTCTAAGATTAAAATAAATTTCTCCTACTTCGTTCTGGAATTTCTGAGTGAAAACAGGATTATTGTTCATGAATGTCCGAATAATTTCCTTAAAGGGCTCATGATAACTGATAATTCAGAGTTCTTTTGTGTGTTTTTTTGAGAGTCTAGATTGCTCTCAAACCTGCTAAATGCTTCGATTTTTTCTCTTTCAGTTCTTTTCTCTTCTTGAGTAGCTTCATCGGTTCTACACGAATTGAAAAAAAACAATGACACTGTTACTAATAACAGTAACCGCAAAATAATTTTTTTGTTCATCGATTTGTTATAATTTTTAAGTTGGCAAATATATAATATTTTTCATTTGGTAACATATGTTTTTCCCTATACTTTGAAATATCTTTCTACAAATTTATATATGTGGAGCGACAAAACGGGTCGTATTATTTTAGTTTTCAATCTTGTATTAAATAAAATTAAAGGGATTGATGGATCTTTTGACTCCCATTAGAGCAGCGGGTAAGAAATAGATTGTAAAAATTAAAATATACCCATTTTAGCATAAAGTTTCGGGGGGGGGG
>NZ_JBMDJJ010000057.1:0-10216 GCF_057809135.1 Chryseobacterium sp. FG46
GCTTCAAAGAAGCCGCCGAAACTTATTTTAATGTATTTATTTTATTTAGAATCCTATCTGAAATCCTGCTTTAACACCGAACTTTGAGATATCCGGTCTGTCAAGATAATTTCCTCTCCAGTTGAAATCTACTCTGAAGATTCTAAGATTTCCGATTCCTATATTTTCAATTCCGAATCCGTATTCATAATAGATATGTTCGCTTGGTGCAGAGTATTTAAATCCTTCTACATTAATTGCTTTGGAAGCATCGCTTAATGTTCCGTAAGCTCCTCTGATAAATGCAACTTCTCTCAGTTTCAGCTTTTTAATCAAAGGAATATAAGAAAGTATCTTGCCATTAAAATGATGCTCCAGCTGAAGTGTAGTATAGGCATCAGTAACAAATTCGTAATAATTAAGCTGGGAGAATGTATTCGGTACCAAACCATATGAAAGGTTGGCAGGAATAATATTCTGTAGTGCCAATGGAACTGTGCTGAAGTTCTTTCCTGCTTCGAAATTGACAACTAGTTTCCCCATACTTCCAATTAAAAATGGCTTATAAAGCATGAATTGAAGCTTGTCATAATTGAAGTCAGCATTGAATAATCCTTCAATACCTCTTGTGTATCTTAAAACAATGGTTGGAGCCAGGTTTCTTGCCTGATAACGGTCAATACCGGTTTGTGAGAATTTTGCACCAGGCTTGGCAATCAAACTGATGGTAACATGGGAGTCATTAACAGTCTTCCTTAGCTGTCCGTCTTTGTAATACATCAGGTTGAATTTCTCAGGAATAGCAGATCTAATGCTCTGCATCACTCCATCTATCCTTATCTGAAAGTTTTTCCATGGTTCAATAGCTGCAAAAACACTGGTTTTATTTACAGAACTTAAGGAAATGTTTTCTCCTCTTGCAAAAAAGGTACTGGTAGATGAGGATTGTGGAGTAACACCATCACCGGATGTAAGCTGTCCTCCAAGCTGAACAATATCTCTGCTGGTTCCTGCACCAATCATAAAACGGTTAAGCTTATTGAACATGTATCTTGCCTCTACTCCATACTTAATCTGCTGATCTTTAAATCCATATGCCGTGTAAAACTGAGCTCTCCAGGTATCATTCAATCCAAAATAGGTTCTTGCTCCTAATCTTATCCGGTCTCCTTCTACTTCATTTCTTCCGTAAATCGAGAATATAGGGCCTATATCAATCCCTTTAAATGCATTATAATAACGAGATCCCAGGGTTTCAAAAAGTTTTACCATCCGATTGAATTTGGGTGTCTGCTGAAGCTGGTCAAGCATATTGTAAACTCCCTGTTCTGCTTTGGATAAAGTGTCAGGTCTGACTTTTGTCCAGTAAGCATCATCTTTATTGGTAAATTTGTCTTCGTATTCTTCTTCGGTACGCTTAAATACTTTGGGGTCAAGAGGTTTGTTGAACTGATAATCGGAATAATCTACCGATCTCTTGGCGATGATACTTTTTGCTCCTTTCTTTTTTGAAAAAGGACTCATTTCAAATTCGGTCACCAGTTTTTTAGGAAGAAACGTGGCATCATCTGGATTATCGTATTCCACTTGGGTATAGACACTGTTGACAAAGTTAACATTGATTTTCTGTGTTGATTTCAATGTTGCGCCTAAAACGGCATAAGTATCTGTATCAATATAAAGATTTCCCTGAAATGCAAGGATATCTTTTCTCTTCGGCTGGTATCTTATCTGGAATGCTTTTTCACCACGAATTGTAATGGTATCCATAAGACTGTAGTCATAGGTACTGAAACCATCTGTTCCCACGGGACTCTGGAAACCAATGTCGAAATAATTAAGGGTATTATCGTAAATATTAATATCACGATACAGGTTTTTAGCTGAAACCGTAATCACCTGATTGTCCTGAAACCCTGAAGTCTTTTGGGCAACCAGAGTTCTTTTGCTGTCCTTATCTGGTTTGTTCCTGCCATAATTTTCATAAACGGCTTCATTCAGGAAGATAGGAAGACCAAGCCTTCCACTCGCAGTAGAATCAGCATAACTGAAAATGAAATCCAGTTTATTGAAAATCTTTTTCTTCATGAACGCACTGTCAAGATTGTTCAGATCAAACTGTGTTTTTTCGTATTCTTTATATGAATAAGTATCGAATTTTTCCAGTCCGTTATTTCTTTTTTGTGCCCAGACTTTCTGCATAATGGCATAAGCCGGATTTTCTTTCTTGCTTTTGTATTTTGTTTTACCACTTTGAAGAACAATCTCCTGAATGTCGCTTACCTTGGCCTGTGAAAGCTGCACAAAAATATTTTCAGCATTTTCAGGGGTGATATCAAGGGTTTCTGTGGTATAATTTTTTCTGGAAAATCTTAACTGATGAATAATGCTATCAGACTGAATGATGAAACTGCCTGAAGTTGTCGTCAGGTAAGGTGTTTTATCATTGTTGATAAAAATATCAACTTTATTCAGCTCTTTATTGTTCTTTTCGTCAACCACCTTACCGCTGGCTTTGTTTTGAGCACATACGGAACCGGTGAGAATCAGGAAAAATAATAAAAGATAGTGTTTTGGGGAGTTATTGTTTAACATCATTCGTTTCTTCAGGCAATTAGCATAAACAAAAAGCATGCAGTTTATTTAAAAATAGGAAAAAAAATAAAATATTTTTATTCTATCCTTTAAAACGACAAAAATAGCGAAAATAATATATGTATGGGTTAAAAAATAATTGGGAAATTATAATGCTTAAAATATAATAATCAGGGAATTAAAAGAAAGGTTGAGTTCCTGCTTTTTAGAAATATTTTGCTGCTGTTATGAAGGGTTTATAAAAAGAAAAAGACTTACATTTTGTAAGTCTTTTTTGCTCCTCCTGCTGGGCTCGAACCAGCGACCCTCTGATTAACAGTCAGATGCTCTAACCAACTGAGCTAAGGAGGAATTTCCTTTGTTTTAAGTGGTGCAAATATAATAGGAATATCCGTACCAAGCAAGTTTTTATTCTTGAATATTGAACGAAAAAAGCTATTGGTTTATTTTTCAATAAATTAAATTTTAAATATTTTTTGTGATGCGCAGGAGATTATTCATGATTTCATAATTTCCTGCCTGTAGGCTTTGGGGCTTTTCCCCCGTTGTGTTTTGAAAAATTTATTAAGATGGCTCTCATCCGTGAATCCCAGTTCATCAGCAATCTCTGAAATTCTGTTGCTGCTGTGCTTTAAACGGTGCTCTATTAATGTCGTTTTATAATTATTCACATAAGACTGCAGGGTTTCACCACTGTGTTTTTTAAAGTATTTACCTAAATAGTTTTCAGAAAATCCGAACTCTTTGCAGATATTTTCTGTTCGTATTTTTTCAGGTTCATAGATATTGGCCTGGATGTAATTCAGAATACTAATGATTCTTGATTCAGAAGCTTCATCTATCTTCTGAGGCAGATATTTGGCAATATTGCGGGCAACGATAACGATGAGTGTATTAATGAGTTGTGTGGTTATGTCACTGTGGTACACATCTTTATTCACGGCTTCCCGAATAAGAGCTTCTACGATAGGTCTTACCAGTGTTTTGTCCGTCTGGTTTTTTAAAATACATCCCGGTTTGTGGTTGGCATTTTCAAGAATAAACTCCAGGCGTTTGATATTTTCTTTCGAAATCTTATCATTTTTCAAATAAATATTACTGAATCTCAGGAAGAAAAACCGCGTTGTGGTATCAATCCAGAACTGGCTGCAATCCTGTGGTGTCAGAAGAAACATATGATTATCTGAATAGGCAAAGCTGTGCTTGTTAATACAGTGCTGGCCTGTTCCCGATAAAATAAAGACGAGCTCAAAAAAATTCTTTCTGCTTTCCTTATCAGGGAATGTTTCGAGCGTTTCAAAATGAATGCTATAAGGTTCATATAAGACTTCTCTGTTCATGAGTGTTATTTTATGGGTTAGGCAAAATTATACAAAAATAAGGAAGTTTTGTACGGGTAATTTGCTAATTATCAGTATAATTTTGCTCTATTCAATTTTGGAATTATAGAATATGATTAAAAAATTATTCAATACAATAGTAGTAACGACATTATTTACTTTTCTGAAAGCTCAGCAGCCAGTAGACAAAATTTTCCATTATTCTTCTATGGATGCCATGAGAAATGGGGTATATACCGGAGATCTTACGGTACAAGATCTTAAAAAGAAAGGAGACTTCGGCCTGGGGACTTATAATCTGCTTGATGGTGAACTCATTGCATTGGATGGAAATGTTTATAAAATTGCTTCAGATGGCTCAGTTGAAATAGCAGATGATAAAAGGCTGGTTCCTTTCGGATCATTTACCTTTTTTAAAAAAGATCATCTTATTACGCTGGAGAATATTCAGACAACAGATATGCTGATGAAGAAACTGTTGGAGGTACTTCCGTCTTCCAATCGTTTTTATGCTGTAAAAATAGAGACCGCTTTCATGAATGTGACATTAGGCGGAGCAGAAAAAGTTCATGAAAAAAATACAACGGGGATTGCTGTTTTGATGAAAACCCGTCCATTGTATAAAAAACAAAATATAAAAGGAACACTTACAGGATTTTATAATCCCTCTTATATTGGTGGTTTGGATCTCTCTCCGTTTCATTTCCACTTTTTATCTGAAGATAAGCGAGTTGGTGGTCACTTAATAGAAGGGACCTTCGACTCTGCAAAAATTACAATACAGCTTGATGAAAAAAATGCTTATGAACTTATTTTGCCCGGCAAAAGTAATGACGGTTATCGGCGTCAATGGAAATCTTCAGAGCCAAGTGCTCAATATTAATAATAAGTATATAACTATTTGATATGCAAATGAAAAACAAAAGATTATTGTCTCTGCCTTCAATGGCATTTATGTTTTTTTTCAATTCAGTTCAGGCACAACAGAAAGTGCTTCAGACGGATTTTAATAAAGGAACCTGGGAGCAGGTAGATAAAGGACTAAAGCGCAAATGGGTATCTGGTACAGAAAGTACATTTGCTTTCTGGAAAATGGATAAAGATGCTCATGTTGCTCCTCATAACCATCCGAACGAACAGGTGACCTACATTACTAAAGGGAGTGTAAAAGTACTCATGAATGGTAAAGAATATATCGTGAAGGCCGGCGGTGTGCTGGTGATACCTGCAGGTGTTACGCATGAGTTTTTTTGCCTTGAAGACGGTACTGAAGATCTTGATTTCTTTACTCCGGTACGTAAAGACTGGGTAGAGGGATCGGCATCTTATCTTTCAAAAGAAAGGAAAGAACTTGAAATTGTTGCACAGTTTAATGATGCCAGACCGGGAAATGTTGCGGTAAGCCATAACGGGAGGGTATTTGCAACGATGCATCCTTTGTCAGACCCTAAACAACAGTTAGTCGAAATTATTAATGGCAAGGCAAAGCCTTTTCCATCTCCCGAATTACAGAAAAATGGTCAGCAGTCTAATGATAATCAATTTGATACTCCGCTTGGAGTCATCACAGACAAAGAAAACCGCCTTTGGATGATTGATATGGGATTGGGTCTTGGTAAGACACGTCTGTGGTGTTTTGATCTTAAAAAGAATAAAGTGGCAGAAAAGATAGAGCTACCGGCCGATATTGCGCCGAAAGGGAGCTTTATTCAGGATGTTGCGATAGATGAAAAGAATGGCTGGGTCTACCTTGCTGATATTGCCAACCCGGGGATTATTGCTCTGAATTTAAAAACGAAAAAAGCCAGAAGATTTAGTGGGCATCCGGCTTTACAGACAGAGGATGTGGATATGATTATTGATGGGAAAGTCATTGATTTTGGTGGAAAACCATCGCGTGTGGGGGTTAATCCTATTACACTATCAGATGACAGGGAAACATTATTTTTTGGCTCTATGAACGGGACGGCATGGTATGAAATTCCAGCCAGACTTTTCAGAGAAAATAAAGATGATAATACAATAGGGAATTCCATTAAGAAATTTGGAGAAAAACCAGTGAGTGATGGTGTAGCTACAGATAAACAAGGGAATCATTATATAACAAACCTTGGAGGTCATGGTATAAGTAAGCTTGATAAAAACGGGAAACTTACCGAGTTGATTAAAGATCCTAAGCTACAATGGCCAGATAATATTGCCGTCACAGATGATGGTTATCTGTATGTTTCAGTGAACCAGCTTCATACAACAACCGCCTTTTCCGGACAGCCGGATGCCGGAAAACCTCCTTATTTTATATATCGTGTGAAATTATAGCCTTAAAATTTCTTATAAAATCCATCACATAAAAATATTTAACGCAATGAACAAAGAATTTAAGTCAGTAGCAGTACTGAAGTCTAAACCGGAAAAAAGAGAAGAATTGAAAAATGCTTTGCTGCAGCTCATAGATCCTACCCGAAATGAAGCCGGCTGTATTTATTATATTCTTTTTGAAGATAAAAAATCCCCCGGAACTTTCTATATGTGGGAAGCCTTTAAAGATGACAAAGCTTTTGAATTCCATACCCAGACAGAGCATTTTAAAAACTTCGCGGGACAGATGCATGAATGGATGAGCGAACCAATACAGCTGATTGAACTGGAAAGAATTTCAGGCGAGTAAAATAGTTGTCATTGTAAAAACCGACTTTAATCAATTACAGGTTTTAATATTAAACAAAAAGATCTACAGAAATGCAGATCTTTTTATTTTTTACGCTTCCGAAATTTTATTTCTTTAAATCTTTAAGTATTTCCTGAACAGCTCTTTCCAGCTGTGGATCATTGTTCTGAAGACGGTCCATGAAAGTGTTTTTAACATAAATATCAGGTTTCACCCCTGTTTTCTCAAGGTTCTGTCCGTCTAATGTGTAAGTTCCCCATGAAGGAAGTCTGTAAGAAGATCCGTCTACCAATCCTTTGGCTGAAGTGAAAATAATCCATCGATAAGTATCCTGGCCGATAATTTTACCCAGCTTTAGTGCTTTGAAGCCGGCTGCGGTCATTTCAGCGTCACTTAATGAAGCTTCGTTAATCAAAAGGACAATAGGCTTTCCGGATGGTGCAAAGTTGGGTTGGGTTGTAATCTTTCCTTCACGGTATTTCCATTGAAGATAAGGTCTCTGAGAAAGGAAATTCAATACCTTATCATGAACATTGCCGCCTGTGTTATAGCGTAAATCAAGAATAACAGCGTCTTTTCTGTTCTCTTGTTCTACCATATCCAGAAGGAACCTGTCCAGCTCATCAGTAGACATATTTTTCATGCAGGAGTAGGCAATACGGTTATTGCTCAGCTTGTCTACACGCTGATGATTATTGTAGATCCAGTCGTCGTAAAGCAATCCTTTTAATTCCCCGTTAGAAATCGTATGTACTTTGGTTATTACCGTTTTACCATCACGGTTGAAAGTAAGAACCAGTTCATCCTGTTTTTTAGGGCTTGTAAAATAGGTTTCGATATTTTCGTTCAGATCAATCTTTTTTCCGTTTACAGAAGTCAATTGGTCTCCAGGTTTGATATCAACTCCTGAACGGTATGCCGGGGATTTTCTCACAATGCTTTCTACGGTGTAAGGCTGATCTTTTTTGAAGATAATTCCGGTTTCATTGGTGAAATAATTCAGATACACAGCTTCTTCTTTTCCTGTAGAGGAAAATCCGGTGTGCGAAGAATTAAGTTCCCCTAAAAGATCATTCAATAAAATTCGAAGATCATTTCTGTTATGAACATACGGAAGATACTTTGCATACTGCTCTTTTTTAGCTTTCCAGTCGATACCATGAAATTTTTCGTCATAGAAGTTTTCCTCCACGCCCGTCCATGCTTCAGCATACATCTGAGTAAATTCTGATGCCAGATCCTTGTCAAAACTGTATTGGATATTTATCTTTTCAGGCTTCAATGCCGCTATAGTTGTTTTGTAAATATTGCCTTCAATCAGGGCAAACAGGTTTTTCTCATTTTTAGTTAAATAATACGCTGCTTTATCGAAGACTTTTTCAGATTTGGCAGGCTCAAAATCTGTGAATACCTTTTTGAACAGCTGTCTTTTTCCATTATCCTGATTAGAATTGAATAATAGAATCTCTTTTTTATCATCAGCGAAAACAGCAGGGTCATCCTGATATCCATACCGGTCGGTAACCAGCTCAATTCTATCCAGAGTATCATCAGGATTAACTTTCAATTCTTTGATAACGGGTTCTTTTTCTTCCTTTTTCTCTTTATCCTTGTCGTCTTCCTTTTTGTCCTTCTTATCTTTTTCTTTATCAGAAGATTTTTCTTCCTTCTTTTCTTCAGTGAAGAGATTGTCGAATTTTTCGGATTTAAAAGGTTCGTCAAACCAATCTAAAGCCATACGGTAAATGTTAGATTTCTGCATGCCTAATGGGTAAGACGGATTGGTCCTGTCGCTGGCGAAATAAATATATTTACCATTGGGTGACCATACAGGATCTTCCTCTGAAACACCAGTATTGGTAAGGTTTAGGGTCTGTGCTTTTTTAATATTATAGATAAAAATATCAAGTTCGAAGTTTCTTTTTGCAGAAAATAATACGTATTCGTTATTAGGTGAAAAAGACGGTCTTGAGTTTTGGAATGCCCAGATTTCATCCTTTACAATGGTTGTAGATGTAAAACTTTTTAAATCCAATAATCTTACTTCATCTCTTCCGCTTAAATAAACTGCTTTTGAAAGATCGCTATTCAGCGTAATGCTGCGGTTATTTCTTGAATCTTCTGTTAATTGCTTTGGCTGGCCTTTTCCGTCTGCCGGAATAGTGAACCAGTTCTGATATCCGTTATAAGTCTGATTATAAAGAAGAGTACGGTTGTCTTTCAGCCATTTTACTTCCATGGCACGTTCTTTTCCGTCAGAGACCTGCTGGGCAAATTTTCCTTCAATATCGGAAACGAATAGGATACCACGGCTTATAAATGCCATTTTTTTACCGTCAGGAGAAACATCATAATAGGAAATATTGTTTTCCACATTGAAATTCTGGGCTTTTTCCAGAGATTTATTCGTATTCAGGCTGATGTGGAGAGGAGTTGTTTTTTTTGAGAATACATCATAAGTATAAAGCTGATAGTCTTTTTCAAAAATAACTTTGGATCCGTCTGCTGAAACAAATGGTTTTTTAATGGAAGTATCAAACTTTGTTAAAGCAGTCTTTTTATCATTTTCGATTTTATAAAGATTGTATTCTCCATTATTTTCATCAGAAATAAAATAGATAATCCCGTTTTTATCTACACTTGGGTTAAAATCTTTTCCTTCATAGCTGGTGTACTGTTTGAAAGAATTGCTTTTGGGATTGTATCCAAGAATATCAGGATTGTTTTCTCCCTTATAACGTTTACGCTGTACCTGATGGGCGCTTTCTGAAGAACTCGTGAAAAGATATTCTCCGGCAGGAGTTTCTACAAGACCGTTAGTGTTGTTAAAATAATTATTAAAAAGTTTTTGTGGTGTTTTGCCTTCAATGGTAGTTTTAAAACTACCGAAATTATTATTTCTGCTGGAAGTAAAATAGATCGTTTTGCTGTCCCACGCCCAGCTTTCCATTTCGTCCCTTCCGGTGTGGAAGGTTAACTGCTTGATGGTTCCACCTCCTGAAGGCATTACATACACATCGTAATTCCCATATTGATTAGAACTGAATGCAAGCCATTTTCCATCCGGAGAAAGGCGGGGATTGATCTCTTCTCCATCCAGAGCGGTAATTCTTGAAGCATTTCCACCATTGGAGTCTGCTTTCCAGATATCACCATCATATGCGAAATAAGCGGTTTTTCCATCAGGACTCAAAGAGGGGCATGATAGAAAATAAGACTTTTCCTGAGCAGAAATTCCTATCATAGAAAATGCTGTTAATAACGAAATAATAGTTTTCTTCATGGTACAGTTGGGTATTTATGCAATACTTATATATTGGTTTATTACTTTTAATCTTTGTAGAGAAGTCTTCATTTGTTGGGAATTTTCTCAATATCGATTACTCTAAAAAAGAATAGTCGAATTATTGGCGAAATAGTTACAGGTAAAATGCTTTAAATGCTTATAAAATCCAATAAAACAGATGTTTCTGGGAAAGTGAAGAAAAATTGTAAATATTTGTTTTTTTTATGTCGGACTCATTAGTTCTACAAAACGCAAAGATTATATTCATTCATCTTATGGGTAAGGGAGCGAAGAAGGGATCAGTCTCAAAAGTTGGGGGGAATGTTTAGTCATTGTATCTTTGTAATA
>NZ_JBMDJJ010000058.1:0-7095 GCF_057809135.1 Chryseobacterium sp. FG46
GTGGGGAGAGCAGGATTCGAACCTACGAAGCCGAAGCAACTGAGTTACAGTCAGTCCCATTTAGCCACTCTGGAATCTCCCCAAAAGTTTATATTTTATGAGCCTCCAGAGGGATTCGAACCCACGACCCCGAGATTACAAATCACGTGCTCTGGCCAACTGAGCTATGGAGGCAAATATAAAAAAGAATTCAAAAGATCGCTGTTCCTTTTTTGCGAGTGCAAATATAGAACGGATTTTTTGAATTCTCAAATATTTTATAAACTTTTTTTAACTTTTTTTTCTATGCCATTTCTTTTTTCTTGATTAGTAGCTTTTTAGCAGTATCAACACAAAGGTCCAAACTTTCTTCAAAACTGGTAGATGTCTTCTTTACTACGATATCGTCTCCCGGAACCGCCAAAATAATCTCTGCAGTTTTATTAGCTTTATCAGCGTTATTTTCTACTTTTAAAAATACCTTACACTCATGAATTTTGTCATAAAAGGTATCCAATTTGCTTACTTTTTTGTCAATGTGTGACTCTAGTGGTTCGTGTGGTGTTAAACCAATTGATTGAACTGAAATCTTCATAATTCTTCTTTTTTTGATGCTCGAGGGTGAGCCTGATTAAACACTTTTTTCAATTGTTCAATATTAGCATTCGTATAGACTTGAGTACTGGCAAGGCTGGAATGCCCTAATATTTTTTTTACTTTGGAGATCTCCGCCCCATTATCCAATACGTGGGTAGCAAAGCTATGCCGTAGGATGTGAGGACTTTTTTTTTCTTTCGTTGTTACAAGACTAAGGTACTTATTAACTACCACATAAACAAATTTTTCATTGAGTTTTTTCCCTTTCTTATTGACGAAAAAATATGATTTAAATTCTGTCTGCGGATTTCTTATTTCCAGATAACTTTTTAGAAGTTCAGACAATTCATTGGAAATGGGAATTACCCTTTCTTTATTCCCTTTTCCTATTACTTTTAATTCATTCTCATATAAATCAACATTCTCAAATATCAGGCCACAAAGTTCTGCTTTACGCATTCCTGTCTGATAAAGAACTTCCATAATACATTTTTCAAGCACTTCATGTACCTGTTCGAAAATTCTTTCATTGAGATCAGTCATTTCCTCTTTAGACATAGGAATCTGTTTTTCAGCATAAAACTTCAGGGAAGAAATCCCTTCTACAGGAGAAACTTTAATCTCCCCTATTTTTAAAAGAAAAAGATAAAAACTTCGGAGTGAAGATAATTTTCTATTGATACTTCTTTTGGATATATTATTTTCGCTCAATTCAACAATAAAGTTTCGGATAATCTTTTTGTCTGCCCTGGCTAAATTGTCAGAAGATTCCGTTCGGAGGAAGAAATGGGAAAAGTCTTCAAGGTCTTTTTTGTAGCTTGTGATGGTATGAGGAGAATATCTTTTTTCGAATTGTAAGTATTCTAAAAATTTTTCCAGCATCATAGGTATAAAAATAAAAATTCACTCCTCAAATATAAGAATTTAAGAAGTGAATTAATATATGGTTAAGAAAAAATCTTAAGCCTGCTCTTCTTTGCTAAGCGCTCTTTGTTTGTAAGCCGCTTTTAGTCTAGCTTGTCTCAAAGTTACAGAAGGCTTAATAAACTGTTGTCTAGATCTTAATTGACGAACAGTTCCTGTTTTATCAAATTTTCTCTTGTATTTTTTTAAAGCTCTGTCGATGGATTCACCATCTTTTACTGGAATTATTAACATATTTTACATCTCATTTTGGATTGCAAAACTAGGTAATTTTTATGAGAACACAAAATATATTGCAATAAACAATCACTACCCTATCTTAAGACTGTTAAAAAACCCCGTATTAAAGCCTGTTAACAGACATTAATTTTTTATCCACAATAACCAGACATTCAATTTTTAATAGCTTCAGGTTATTCATTTTATTTCCCAATTACTATTAAAATCACCTATATTAATGAAATGTAAACAAAAAGCACTATCTTTGCATTCACTTTATTCATGGGGTTGACTGGTTTCGACAGCAAGACCAATGGGTAAGTAAGCATGCAGAGAACCGTAGCGCGATCTCTATAATCCCTTGCTACAAAATTTTAACTGGCAACGAAGAGTTCGCTCTTGCAGCTTAATATCGAAGTATAGTAGATCAAGCGTTTTCCCGAAGATTTCAGTAGGGAAGCAAGATATTCCACAAATGCTCTGTTCTGCAGCGTTTGATTCTGGGATATAGGAATGCAGAAATAAGGCTTTAGAAGCTTTGGCTAAAGCTCGAAAATTTCAGAAGATAAGCTGGTAGTTGGGTGTCTGCCCTCTGCTTTCAGTCGAAAACCAATGGTAGAATAAGCATGTAGAAAGCTTATGTATTGCTTGTTTGGACGAGGGTTCGAATCCCTCCAACTCCACAAAAACCACTGATTTCTCAGTGGTTTTTTATTTTAAGACAATCTTACATCAAATTTCACCTATAAAACAGAATGTTGTACATATTATATGTATTATATGTATGGTATCAATAGGATAACTGTATTAAAAACAGCTTTTGAAATTTTTTATGAATATAAATTTGAAACTCCTTCTTACTTACAAGTATAAAACAATCTCATTTTTCGGCTTACAATTCATCAATCAAAACAACAATGATAAAGTTCAGAAGAATTATCTTTTATTTCTCCCTTAGTCATTCCATTATTGATTTTATATTCCTAAACAGAAGGTAAATATAACCTACTGAAAACGAAAAGACTATAATAAAACAATCTAAAATGAAAGCTTCTGTTCCACAAAAAAGACTAAAAAAATGTTTTATCGTAAAGAATTTTATATATTTGCACCATCTAACAATTAAAAAAATAATTTACTATGTCAGACATTGCATCAAGAGTAAAAGCTATCATCGCTGATAAGCTTGACGTTGAAGAAACAGAAGTAACTCCTGAAGCTAGCTTCACTAACGATTTAGGAGCTGATTCACTAGATACAGTTGAGTTAATCATGGAATTTGAAAAAGAATTTAACATTCAGATCCCTGATGACCAAGCTGAAAAAATTACTACTGTAGGACACGCTATCGCTTACATCGAAGAAGTAGTAAATAAATAATATTCTTCAACAAAAAAGAAATTAAACAAAGTTTATGGAATTAAAAAGAGTAGTTGTAACCGGATTTGGAGCAATAACACCAATAGGAAATAATGCAAAAGAATACTGGGAAAATCTTGTGAAAGGTGAGAGCGGTGCCGCTCCGATTACTCTTTTTAATGCCACAAACTTTAAAACAAAGTTCGCTTGCGAGGTAAAAAATTTCGATCCGTTACAGCATTTCGATAAGAAAGAGGCTAAAAAAATGGACAGAAATACTCAATTGGGACTTGTTGCTGCAAGAGAAGCAGTAGCGCATTCTGGAATTATTGAAGACAATGTAGATAAAAACAGAGTCGGTGTAATCTGGGGTTCTGGAATCGGAGGATTAGAGACTTTTGAAACTGAAGTTTTAGGATGGGCCAATACGGAAATTCCGAGATTCAACCCTTTCTTTATCCCAAAAATGATTGCGGATATCACTCCAGGACATATCTCAATTGAATATGGTTTCCACGGGCCAAACTACACTACTGTATCTGCATGTGCATCTTCAGCAAATGCTATAATTGATTCCAAAATGCTGATCCAGTTAGGAAAAGCAGACGTGATTGTGTGCGGAGGCTCTGAAGCAGCCGTTACAGCAAGTGGTGTCGGTGGATTCAACGCAATGATGGCACTTTCTACAAGAAACGACGATCCTAAAACAGCTTCAAGACCTTTTGACAAAGACAGAGATGGATTTGTGCTAGGTGAAGGTGCAGGATGTATTGTTCTTGAAGAATATGAGCACGCCGTAAAACGTGGTGCTACAATTTATGCAGAATTACTGGGAGGAGGTCTGAGTGCTGATGCACATCACATGACTGCTCCACATCCTGAAGGCCTTGGCGCTTATCTGGTAATGAAAAGCTGTTTGGAAGACGCAGGCTTAACTGCTGATGAAGTAGATCATATCAACATGCATGGTACATCTACTCCATTAGGAGACATCGCAGAATCCAATGCAATTTCGAAATTATTAGGCGAGCATGCTTATGACATTCAGATTAATTCTACAAAATCAATGACTGGCCACCTTTTAGGTGCTGCAGGTGTTATTGAAGCTATCGCTGCATTGGGAACTATTATTCATGGTACTGTTCCTCCAACCATCAACCATTTTACTGATGATGAAAATATTGACAGCCGACTTAACTTTACGTTTAACACAGCTGTTAAGAAAGATGTAAAAGTAGCCATGAGCAATACTTTCGGATTTGGCGGGCATAACGCTTGCGTTCTATTTAAGAAAATCTAAATTCAATGAATGGAGTTACAGAAATACTTTTCTAAATTCCTTCTCAAAAAAAGAAAAAGACAATTAACGGAGAGAGAATATTTTCTCAGTACCGAGCTTAGAAAAGTATTAGGTACGGAGGTACAGAATATAGCTCTTTACCGCGAAGCTTTTTCTTTGAAAAATTCTTCTAAAAATCAAGACAGCAATTACGAAAGACTTGAATTTTTGGGAGATTCTGTTTTGGGTACAATTATTTCTTGTCATTTGTTCCAGACGTATCCTCAGGCTAATGAGGGATATCTGACACAAATGAAATCTAAGATTGTTAATAGGAAAAACCTCAATAAATTAGGAGAAGATCTCAAGCTTACCAGCCTTTTGCAAAAGCAAAACAGCTCATCAGCTTTGGGAGAAAATATCTCTGGAAATTTGTTCGAAGCCTTAATTGGTGCCGTTTATTTAGACTTCCATTATGATACCTGCAAAAGGATTATTCTGGAAAAATTGCTGACACCTTCCGAGATCAATAAGCTTGAAAACAAAATTGTAAGCTATAAAGGTCTTCTGCTCGAATGGAGCCAAAAAAAGAAGGTCAATATAAAGTACGAAACCTGCGAGGAAATACAGGCTAATAAATCTGTCGTATTCAGATGCCATGTATGGCTTGGAGACGAAAAAATTGCTAATGCAACAGAGACTTCCAAGAAGAAAGCAGAGGAAAAAGCAGCACAGAGGGCATTTTATATTTTAAACAAAAAAGAAAATATACTTGGAAATTCAAAAACTTTATGATCTTGATGATATAGAATTTGAAGATATTGCCATAGGATTGGTAAGATTAGCCAAAGACGTACCTGCTCACGAGTTTTTCTACAAAATAAATCAAACCAATAACCTCGGTTTTTCAAGAAAGAAAGATCTTGTCTTCCATGGGGGATATTATGATTATTTTTTTCCAAGATATGAAGCCTATCACAAGTATACAAAGACTTGTTTTACCTTCATTTCCAATAAATCTTCTGAAAGTAAGCAAAAAAAAATTCAGACAGAACTCTTTACAGAAGAAGAAAACATTAAATTTTTATTAAATAATCAGGTAGATGTGGAATATATTCTGCATAGTTCGGAACAGTTTCCTGATTTTTCCGTAATTTTGCTCCCTGAAAATCTTGTATTTCCAATTCAAGATTATACACTGAGTTCTGATGAGGAACTTTATCAAATTATCCAGTATTATGAATAAGTATTTAAAGAAGACAAAAATTATCGCAACACTAGGACCTGCTTCATCGTCGAAGGAGGTAATGTTAGATTTAATGAAAGCGGGTGTTGATATTTTCAGAATAAATTTTTCCCATGCAGATTACGACTTAGTTCGAAAAAATATTGAAATAATTAGAGAGCTAAACAATGAGTATGGTTATTCTGTGGGAATCCTGGGAGACCTTCAGGGGCCTAAGCTGAGAGTGGGAGTTGTAAAGGAAGGATCTTATCTGAATCCAGGTGATATTCTGACTTTCACCAATGAAAAGATGGAAGGAGATTCCACTAAGGTATACATGACATACCAACAGTTTCCACAGGATGTAAAAGTAGGGGAAAGAATCCTTATTGATGATGGGAAACTAATGCTGGAGGTTATCGAAACCAATGAAAAAGATACTGTAAAAGCAAAAACCATCCAGGGAGGTCCGCTAAGTTCTAAAAAAGGAGTTAATCTCCCTAATACGAATGTTTCTCTTCCTGCATTAACAGAAAAAGATGTGCAGGATGCTAATTTCATGCTTGACATGGAAGTTGACTGGATTGCCTTATCATTTGTTCGTCATGCTCAGGATATTATCGACTTGAAGGAGCTTATTAAAGCGCATCCAAATGGTAAATTCAAAACTCCGATTATTGCGAAGATTGAAAAGCCTGAAGGCGTTAAAAATATTGATGAAATCCTTCTTGAATGTGATGGATTAATGGTAGCCCGTGGAGATCTTGGAGTAGAAGTTCCAATGGAAGAAGTTCCTGCCATCCAGAAAAACCTGGTAGAAAAAGCAAGATTCTATTCCAAGCCGGTTATCATTGCTACCCAGATGATGGAAACGATGATCAACAGTTTAACACCAACAAGAGCGGAAGTAAATGACGTGGCCAACTCTGTATTGGACGGAGCTGATGCTGTAATGCTTTCCGGAGAAACTTCGGTAGGTAGATATCCGGTACAGGTTGTGGAAAACATGGCTAAAATTGTAAAGAATATTGAAACTACTCATTTCTACCAACACAAAAATGAGCCTATCGAGAAAGATTATAACTGTATTGATGAAAGATTCATTACCAACAGGGTTTGTCTTGCAGCGGTAAGAATTGCTAAAACAACTAACGTTTCTGCTATCGTAACTCTTACTCACTCCGGGTACACAGCATTCCAGCTTGCAGCACACAGACCAAACTCTCATATTATCGTATACAGCGGTAACAGAAGAGTTATCACGATGCTGAACCTTCTTTGGGGTGTTCATGCTTATTACTATGATATGAAGAAATCCACAGATGAAACAATCATTCAGGTAAATATGTTAACGCACAACTATGGTTATATCGAAACCGGAGATTTCGTAATCAACATCAATGCTACTCCATCCTATGAAGGGGGAAAAACAAATACATTGAGACTGACAACAGTATAAGCAATTAGCAATTAGCAATTAGCAATTAGCAATTAGCAATTAGCAATTAGCAAT
>NZ_JBMDJJ010000059.1:0-6361 GCF_057809135.1 Chryseobacterium sp. FG46
TTTTGCTGAAAATCTTTGATTTTCTTGCGCCTTAAATAGAATACAATACTTTAAAAACCTAGCTTCTTTGCGTTTTCCCAACACAATCAACAAACTCTAAAACGCAAAGTTTTAATTAAAAATGAATAACTCAAGGGAGCAAAGAGAGAATCAATCAGGATTGATTGTATGAAGCAAGCGTTTAAAATTTCCAATAAAAAGAAATATTTTTTCCGGTAATATTTTGCATATTTGTAGAAAATACGGGTCATGCAAAAAGAAAAACTACGCAACGTAAGAAAAAGAAAAGGCTTCACACAACAGCAAGTGGCTGATTATATTGCGACTGATGTCTCTAACTACAGCAGAAAAGAAAGCGGAGATGTAAAGATTTTCAATGATGAATGGGACAAAATTGCCCGCTTACTGGAAGTTCCTGTGGAAGAAATTTACGAAGAAGAGGAAGCAAAGCAGATCAATAATTTTGAAAATATTACTGGAAGTAGCGGTTTTGGAAATAACATAAACGGTAATCTTTATTGTAATGTACCTGAATTTCTTCTTGAAAATCAGAGAGATTATATAGAACATCTGAAGAAGGAAAACGAGAGATTACAAGAGGAACTAAATGCTCTTAAGAAAAAATAAAAAAACTCAGCGATATGCTGAGTTTTTTTGTATCGTAGTTGGGTTAAACGCTAAGGCGCAAAATGATATTAAAAACTTTCTGTTTTAAGGCGCCAGGATTTTATCTCCGATAAAATTTCAACACTCCGTTTGTCATTCCGAGCAAAGCAAGGAATCTAAATTCTAGTCTCCAGAAACTGTAAGAAAATAACCATTAAGAAAAATAAAACTCAGTTCCGTACTGAGTTTTTTTAATGTTGTAGCTGTTTTGTTGGAAACGCCAAGGCGCAAAATAATTGTAAAGAATACTTTTTAAGACGCGAAGATTTTATCTCCGATAAAATTGATGACGTTTTGCTTACTGAAAATCTTAATTGGTTTTTACTTTTTATTCTTTTTTATTTTCCTTTTAGTGGTAATCTCGATTACTCCATCTTTTGCTTTTTCACCATACTTTACTACAGCAGGATTTCCTTTCAGAACGTTCATTGTTTCTATAAGATTAGTATCCAGTGTATTTACTTTTTCAAAATCACTTATTTTCCCATCTACAACATAGAGAGGCTTGTACGCTGTGCCGCTTGAAGGAGCCCCACCAATCCGTATATTGTTATTATCTCCAGAAGCCATCCCAATTACTCCTGATAATTTTGATACAATTTCTTTCTTTTCTTTTTCTTTGCCTTGTAATAAAGCACTGGCAGGTAATACTCCAACAGAACCAAGCAATTTCCTGTCTCTCTGAGTACCGAAAGCAACTTCCTCTACTTCATCAGCCTTCAGCGTATCACATCCATTTTTTTGCTGTGCATGCACACTCACTATTCCTCCTGTTGTAAGCATAAAACCTACAGCAAATTTTACAAAAAGAGAATTGATATAAGAATAATGCAAATCCCTGTTAAGCTGCGATGGATGAAAAGCGCCACAGATTTCCTGTGAAGTATTACTAAAAACCTGTATAATCTCATCATCCGGAGCTGTTCTGAAGTCTTGTACTGTTTTGGAACAGACCGCACAAAATCTTCCTTGTTCATAAGGTGTCATAGTGTCCCAGTTTTCATGACAGGGTTTGGGTATGGTTATTTTCATAGAATGTCTTTTCTTATAAAGATGCACGGTTTTGGAAAAAGGTTGGAAAGAGTTGTGAAATTTTAGTATTTATAAATATCAATCAATTCAATTGTAACAGGAATATGAAGAGAATCTAATTTCCTTTTAAAATTAGTTTTGTTTAGATTGCCCAATACATAATTTTTACCTGTATTAAGAATCCAAAAATCTTTTACATTCTCATCCGGAACTTCATAGGTGTTCAAACTATCATTAGGATTTCTCCTTTTTAACCCTTGTCTTTCTGCAACAATGAAATCATCATATACATTTACTTTAATGACCTTGGAGCGGATGACAGCAGTTTCACTATTCCATCCATCTGAAGGGGCTACAAATATTTCATGCGCCGAGTTTCTGTAAAGTTTATAGCCTCCGGTTAAGTTTTTAGAGAAATCCTGCACTCCCGGTCCGAAAGCAAATGAACTTCGTGGATTTTGAAAAAACCAGATCACTGGTAATGACAAAGCCAGCCCACCGAAGAACATTGCAATCTTTATATATTTATTCATCAATGGGAAACATTATTTAAACAATGAGAATATCTTCTTTCTGAATTTAAAAATAACAAATCCTGAAATGATCAATGATAAAACAGAAAACACAACACTTATCCAGTTTAATTCTTCTGATTCCTTCGGATCATCTGAAACCTGTTTTCCATTTTTTGCGAGTGCTTGAGAAGACAACTTCATTCTTTCTTCTAATACAGAATTTTCAAAGCCATATTCTTTGGCCTGCGTATAACTTTTTTCAGCATCATATTTTTGATTCATCAATAAAGCAATATTTCCAAGATCAAATAAAAGCTGCGCTACGATTGCATCCTTGGGTTTTACAAAAGTCATTCTCTCATTCAGCTGATAAAAGATCTGCATTTTAAGCAATTGAAGATCTTTCTTGCTTAATGTGGATTGAGGAGCTTTCCCATTCCCAAAATCTTTTCCAATGAGATCGATGGATGAGATAAAAGATCTGCCCCTAATTTTAGCTTTTAAAATATTAATATGAATCCATTCAGATTTTGAATGGGAATGAGGTTCTGTTTTCATTGCTGTTTCAATCCATTTCAAAGCTTCTTTATTATTTCCTATCAGCTCATAAGCTGTACCCATATTGGATGCCGTGGAATACCTGCCAGGCTCTAAAGATTCAATCTTCTTATAAAGATCAATGGCTTCCTGATATCTTCCTAAAAGAATTAAAATGTACCCTTCGTCCGAGAGATAATCAACATCCTTTGTCTTATCATATCCTTTTTTCAGTTTCACCAAAAACTCTTCTAATTCTTCTTTAACACCGATCTGATGACCATATGGCACTTCTCCATCGAAATCAACATATAATATCTCCTGATTGGCCAACACCATTTTCTCTCCATTCAGGCAGGCAAAAGCAGATATTGAAAATAAAGTTCCGAAAAGTAAACTGAAAAGGTATTTTCTCATATTGTGTATAATATTTTCTAGTTTTTATTGAATTTTAAAAATAAAAAAACTTTACTATATTTTTAAACAGATATTTTAATTTTATGTAGGAAAACACAACGTATGGCATTTAGATGACAGACCGAAGATCTACTAACGAAGTTCAGAATTGGAGTATAGAATCTACAATTACTCTTTAAGGCTGAAATTCTGAAATGACAAAAGAGGTGAATATCTCTACGCTGATTGTGCGAATTAAGTATGCCCACCATTTGTCATTCAGAGCGGAACAAAGTGGAGCGTGGAATCTGGATTTTCAAGTAAAAAACCTAGATTCCTACCAAAATGACAGACTGTATGGATAATCTACGCACTTCTTTTGCATTCCAAAGAAATCTAAACTCTTATTGCAATAAGAAACAAAAAACCTGCTTTACAGCAGGTTTTGTTGATATCTAAAATATTTTACAGTAAATTTTCATCTACCAAATTCGGAAGTGTTACTTTCAGATTGGGTTCTGCTTCCATTGCTCTTTTAATGGCGAAAACAGCGCCTTCGTTTCTTGCCCAGCTTCTTCTTGATATTCCGTTGTTGACGTCCCAGAAAAGCATAGACTTCAGCCTTCTGTCGGCATCATCGCTTCCATCAAGGAGCATTCCGAAACCTCCGTTAATCACTTCTCCCCAGCCTACTCCACCTCCATTGTGGATAGAAACCCATGTAGCTCCGCGGAAACTGTCTCCAATCACATTGTGAATGGCCATATCCGCCGTAAATCTTGATCCGTCATAGATATTGGAAGTTTCTCTGTAAGGAGAATCTGTTCCTGAAACATCGTGGTGGTCTCTACCCAATACCACAGGTCCTATTTCTCCGTTTTTAATAGCTTTGTTGAAGGCCTCCGCTATTTTCATTCTTCCTTCCGCATCTGCATACAGGATTCTTGCCTGCGAACCTACCACCAGTTTATTTTCCTGTGCTCCCTTGATCCACTGGATGTTGTCTTTCATCTGCTGCCGGATCTCTTCCGGAGAATTTTTCACCATTTCTTCCAATACTGCGCATGCAATATCATCCGTCTTCTGAAGATCTTCCGGATTTCCGCTGGAACATACCCAACGGAATGGCCCGAAACCATAATCGAAACACATAGGTCCCATAATATCCTGTACATAGCTCGGATATTTGAATTCTCTTCCCAATGTTGGATTTTCTGCCATTACATCAGCTCCGGCTCTGGAAGCTTCCAGTAAAAAGGCATTTCCGTAATCGAAAAAATACGTTCCTTTTGCTGTATGTTTGTTGATCGCTGCAGCATGTCTTCTCAATGTTTCCTGAACTTTTTCTTTGAATAGTTCAGGGTTTTCAGCCATCATGGTATTGGATTCTTCAAAACTTTGTCCTGCAGGATAGTAGCCTCCCGCCCAAGGATTGTGAAGCGAAGTCTGGTCTGAGCCAATGTCTATTCTTAAATCTGCCTGATCAAATTTCTCCCAAACTTCAACAATATTTCCAAGGTAAGCCAAAGACACGGTTTCTTTGTTTGCCTGTGCTTCTCTTACTCTTTTTACCAATTCATCAAGATCTTCATGGATTTCATTCACCCATTTCTGGTCATGACGGATTTTTGTGATCTTAGGATTCACTTCTGCACATACGGTTACACAGCCCGCGATATTTCCTGCTTTTGGCTGAGCTCCACTCATTCCTCCTAATCCTGAAGTAACGAAAAGTCCGCCTTTAGGCTCTTTTTTGATCTTTCTGAAAGCATTTAATACCGTAATCGTTGTTCCGTGAACAATCCCCTGAGGTCCGATATACATATAACTTCCCGCTGTCATCTGCCCGTATTGGGTAACGCCCAATGCATTGAATTTCTCCCAGTCATCCGGTTTTGAATAGTTCGGGATCATCATACCATTCGTTACAACCACTCTTGGCGCGTCTTTATGAGATGGGAACAATCCCATCGGATGTCCTGAATACATCACCAATGTCTGGTCATTATTCATTTCCGACAGATACTTCATGGTCAGCAGATACTGTGCCCAGTTGGAGAAAACCGCTCCGTTTCCACCATAGGTAATCAGTTCATGAGGGTGCTGTGCCACGGCATAATCCAGGTTATTCTGAATCATCAGCATAATGGCTTTGGCCTGCTCAGACTTTCCGGGATAATCTGTGATAGGTCTTGCCTTCATTTCATAATCCGGACGGAAACGGTACATATAAATCCTTCCGTAATCTTCCAGTTCCTGCTTAAATTCAGGAATCAGTTCTGCATGAAACTTGGGATCGAAATAACGTAAAGCATTCTTCAATGCCAGCTTTTTCTCTTCTTCTCCTAAAATTTCTTTACGCTTCGGAGCATGGTTGATATTGGTCTCGTACGGTTTCGGTTGTGGCAGCTGATCAGGAATCCCCTGCTGTATCTGTTCTTGAAATGTCATATTACTATTTAAAGGTCTATGTTTTAAACAATGTTTGAAGTTTTAAAGATATTCAAAATAGGAAATATAGGCAAGAGGGGAAAGGAAGAATGGTTTAAAGTTTAAGCAAAATTACCAAATCTATAAATCAACCACTATTTGATATTAAATACTATATTTGAATAAATGTGCCTCAATTCCCCTCCCCCGGAGGGGTGGATTTTAAAGTGTAAGCTTTAAAAGACGGGGTGGTTAAAAACACAATAATGAAAGAAACCCTCACCGCCATCAACGGAATTCCCATCCGAAGGAATTTCGTTGAGAATCTTCCCTACAATCCCTATTTAAAAGTATTATTAAAAGAAAAGCGTAAAGCCCGGATCTTAGGTGAAGTAATCTTCTGGAAGAAAGTCCGTGCAAAAAAATTTTATACCGTTGATTTTGACAGACAAAGGATTATCGGAAATTATATCGTTGATTTTTATGTAAAAACGCTTGGGCTCATTATAGAAATAGATGGATCAAGCCATGATGAAAAGCAGATTTATGATGGGATAAGAGAGGAATATCTTGAATCTTTAGGACTTTTGGTTTTCAGAATCAGTGATTTTGATGTAAGAAATAATCTGAGTCTGGTGATGAAGGAATTGGAGGATTTTATTGTGCTTCACTATGGAACCACCCCGTCTTCAAAAATTCTTTAATTTTTGAATCCACCCCTCCGAGGGAGCTATCGTGTGGACACAATTATTTCTAGTTTTATACATTTATTGTTATTTAGTATT
>NZ_JBMDJJ010000006.1:0-200405 GCF_057809135.1 Chryseobacterium sp. FG46
TGCAAAAGTCTTTAAAACATAAAAAATGGTCGGAAATTTCTTCCGACCATGACTGGAATAAATCCCCTTTTTTAATTGTTAGGGAAGTGTTGTATTTTGCTGATATTTAAATCATTAATAGCTTTTAATTTTGATTGCTGAAAAAATAATATCGTTTTATGATAAAATAGTATTATATCAGACTGACTACAAAATTTAGATTTGTGAATGTGAATTAAATCTTAACAAAACTTTAAATTTTTTAATACATAAACGGCAAAATTTTGCTGAAAAAACAATAATTTTTTTTGTATTAAAAAATAAAGTAATGTCACTGATTCTCAATTAAATCTAACGAATCTATACCTTATGAGAAAAGCAGTTATACCCGTTCTGTTCGTTTTTTCACTTACTGCGAATGCACAGGAGAAAAAAGCGGCCGACACTACGAAGACAACCAGTATTGAGGAGGTCGTAGTCACCTCTTTGGGGATTAAAAGGCAGGCCCGCTCTTTAACCTATTCCAGTCAGCAGATTGGCGGGGATGAGCTTACAGAAGTGAAAACTCCCAATCTATTAAATTCGATCAATGGAAAAGTTTCCAACGTACAGATCAACAGAACCAATGGTGTAGGTAGCTCCGTAAGGGTGGTCATGAGAGGAGATAAGTCTGTCAACAGTGCACAGCCACTGTATGTAATTGATGGTATTCCTATTATTAACGGAACAGGGAAGTCTGCAGATATCGGACAGTATTCCAATATGCCGGATCCGGGAGATGTACTGAGCTCCATCAACCCTGATGATATTGAGAGCATCAACTTCCTGAAAGGAGCTTCTGCTTCTGCATTGTACGGTTCAGCCGGAGGTAACGGGGCTATTCTGATTACGACTAAAAAAGGACGTGCAGGGAAAAGTTCAATTACTTACAGTTCCAGCCTTACTGTAGACAGAGCATATAGCCTTCCAAAGCTGCAGCATAGCTATCTTTCCTATGACCCTTCCGTATCGGGATCACAGCCGGGACAGTCAATAGAAAGCTGGGGAGCAAAAGGAGCTTCCAAGGATTATCTTAAAGAGTTTCTGCAAACCGGAACGACGTGGGTAAACAGCCTTTCTTTCCAGTCAGGAAACGAAAGATCAACAAGCTATTTCTCTATCGGAAATACCACCAACAAGGGAGTGGTTCCCATGTCGTATTTTGATCAGTATAATGTTTCTTTCAGGAATTCAAGTAAGTTTCTGGACGATAAATTAACATTGGATGCCAACTTCATAGGTTCATTACAGGAAAGTAAAAACAGACAGACTCCGGGAGCATCTTTTTCTCCTTTGACAAGTTTGTATTGGCTGCCAAGAGGAGTGGATTTTGATCAGTATGGTCCTGATAATTACACTTATTTAAATAAAGAAAGATTTTTGCCTGCCCAAAACTGGTGGGAGGTTAATCCGGATGGAAGTTTTAAAGGAAACCCACCAACACAGAATCCTTACTGGATTTTAAACCGTAATCCTGTTACTGTAAGCAATAAAAATACCTATGGGGCGCTTTCACTGTCTTACCAGATCAATCCCTGGTTAACGGCAAGAGTGAGAGGTAATTATAGCTGGAATATTTCAGACAGTCAGCGTGATATTGCTGCTTTTTCAGCACCTACTTTACTGGCTGTTAATGAAGGAATCAATGGAAGAATTCTTAAAAATACATATGAAAACTCTTCTACATACGGGGACGTGTTGCTTATAGGTAGTCCTAAAATAAGTGAATCTTTCTCTTTAGATTTTACGTTAGGAGGAAGTATCAATACAACAAGAAATAAAATAGGACAAATTGATAATGCTTATCTGACAAACCCTAACCTTTTCACTGTGAGTAATCTTGAATGGGGGAAAAAAAGATCCCCTGGTGATGGATATCATAATATCTATACCAATATGAAGAAGCAGGTGCAATCTGTATTTGCAAGTGCTACAGTAGGGTATAAAAATATGTTTTATGTGGACATGACTTTTAGAAATGACTGGGATTCCAGTTTGGCCTTAACTGGAAGAACAGGATTTGACTATGAATCTGTAGGAGCAAATGCTGTATTATCCTCTGTTTTCAAACTGCCGGAAGCCATTAGTTTCTGGAAAGTAAGAGGATCTTATGCAACTGTAGGATTAGGGTTGCCTACCAATATTTCCAATGCAATGATTGAATACAATAAAGGATATACCTTTGGGGTAGATGCCGGAACACTTGTGTTTCCAAAGAGTTCATTCATTACTGACCCTAAGTATAAAGACCTGTTTCCGAAACCTGAATTTAATAAAACTTTTGAAGTTGGAACAGAGTTAAGGATGTTTAGTAACAAATTAAGCTTTGATATTACTTACTACAACTCCAATACGAGCAATCAATTGTTAGAGACAAAAATCGATTCTTATTTCGGAGGAATAGCTCCTGGATCATATTATATTAATGCAGGGAAAATCCGAAATACAGGTTTTGAATCTTCATTGTCCTATAAGGTCTTCAGTTCAGAAAAATTTGGATGGACAACTACATTAAATGCTTCTGCCAACAAAAACAAAATTGTTGAATTGTTTCCACCAAGTTTACCTATATCAGAAAACCAAGTTTTCTCATTAACAGGAGGAGGGGAATACACAAAACTGAAATTGGGAGGATCTTTCGGTGATCTTTACGGAATTAAGTTTAAAAGAGACGATCAGGGACGTATTTTAGTGAATGAAAAAGGCATCCCATTAGCAGAAGGTACTCCTTCTTATCTTGGCAATCCGAATCCTAAGTTTATTATGGGATTCAATAACTCCTTTAACATTGGTAAGCTGGGAATATCTTTCCTTATTGATGGTAAATTTGGAGGGAAGGTACTTTCTCTTACAGAAAAAGCCAATGATATCTATGGGGTAAGTCAGTCTACAGCTGATGCAAGAGATGCAGGCGGAGTATCTATTCCAAATGCAGTATATGCACCGGGAACACCAAATGCGGGACAGACTTACACTGGTTTAACCAATGCAAAAGATTATTATAAAGCAGTAGGAACAACAGAAGGATTTGGAAAAGGTATTGATGAAGCTTATCTATATAGTGCAACAACAATACGTTTACGTCAGGCATCTGTTTCATATACTTTTGATATTCAATCTAAATATATGAGAAATGCAACGGTAAGCTTAGTAGGAACCAACTTATTTTTCTTCTACAAAAAAGCACCGTTTGATCCTGAGCAGGTATCAGGGAATACACCTGGTGGAGTTGGGGTAGATTCATTCGGATTACCGGTTACCCGATCTATTGGATTATCATTAAAAGCTAACTTCTAACTTTTACAATTAAGAAAATGAAAATCAATCATATTAAAATATTGGCATTCGGAGCTGTACTATTGTTTTCCGCTTCAGGATGTACTAATGACTTTGAACAGTATAACCAGGAAAAAGCGGGAGGTCCTGAAAATTTTTACGCAGATTTTATAGCTGTTGTAGATCCCATGAAATCCATGCAGAGAGGATTACAGTCAGATTATCAGCTGTACCCTAACCTTAGTGCAGATATGTACAGTGGAATGTTCAGTACAGCAACACCATTTAACGGAGGGGTAAATAATCTAACCTATTCAATGATGGATGGATGGAATAACAGAATCATTGCCAGACAACAGGATATTTTCAATTACTCTCTTATTATTGATAATACGGCTAAGGAAATCTATAAAGGAGTAGATTTTACAGGAACATTTGCTGTGAAAAAAATCCTGAAAGTTATTACAGCTGCAAGAGTTTCAGACAGTCATGGCCCTGTAGTCTACAGCAAATATGAAAAGCCGAACCCAAATGGAGTAACTGATTTTGATTCTCAACAGGAAGCTTACAATTATTTTATTGCTGATCTTAGCGCAGCTATTAACGATTTGCAAAAAGTAATTGCCATGCCAGCGACACAGAACGTAGAAGATAAATCGGCATTGAAAAAAGCAGATTTAGTATACGGCGGAAATATGGCGCAATGGGCAAAATTTGCCAACTCACTAAAGCTGAGGTTAGCGATGAGAATGAGCTATGCTGATCCTGCGAAATCTAAACAATATGCAGAAGAGGCACTAGCTTCAACAGCAGGATTGATTACGGATAATGCGGACAATGCATTGATCAGCGTAGGACAGTCAGAATTGAGTTTTATCATTTACTCATGGGGAGACTGTTTAATTGGAGCTCCTTTGATGGCATATATGAACGGATACAATGACCCAAGACTTCCTGCCTATGCTATTCCTGCATCTGATCCAAGCTTACAGGGAAAATATATAGGAATCCGCCAGGGAATTGATTTATTAAATGGTAAATCAACGTACGGAGGGTTCTCACAGCCACAGGCAAAATCTGCCAACGGAGATTATTTTTCCGGGACCGACGGTAAAATGAAATTATTCACCGCCGCAGAAACGTGGTTCCTTAGAGCTGAAGCTGCTTTGAGAGGATATGCAGGAGCAGGAGATATTCAAACCAATTATACAACCGGAGTTCAGCAGTCTTTCGGAGAATGGGGGAAAAGTGCAAGCGTTGCAACATATCTTGCCGACACAACTTCTACAGAAGCTCCTTATGTTGATCCGAAAAATGCAGACAATAACGTACTTGTTGGAAACCCTCAGTTAAGTACCATTACCATTGCATGGAATAACGGTGATACCAACGAAAGAAAATTAGAAAGAATTATTACCCAAAAATGGCTATCCCTTTATCCAAACGGACCGGAAGCATGGGCTGAACAGAGAAGAACAGGATATCCGGTTCTTTTCAAGGTAAGAAAGAATGACAGTGGCGGAGCCATCAGTACAGAAGCAATGATAAGGAGAATTCCTTTTACTATTGATACCAAAACATCATTATATAATTACCAGCAAGCTGCTCAAATGCTGAACGGTCCTGATACCGGAGGAACAAAGCTTTGGTGGGATAAGAAATAAAAATATTCAGAATCACTCATTAGTAAAGAGACATCTCAACATCAGATTTTATTTGATGCATTCATTAAGGCGGGAGAATAGAGTAGAATCTCCAAAAAATTTATAGTTTCGTTTTTTTAGCCTGAATGTATTTTTGAGATGTTCTCTTTTATTTAGAATCTTATTTTAAATATGGGAAAAAACAACTCCGGGACCCGTAGGATCCAGCCAATTCTCTGGATTTCCACATTATATTTTGCAATGGGTGTTCCCTTTGTAACCATTAATGCGGTTTCGGGAATCATGTATAAAGATATGGGTGTGTCGGATTCGCAGATCACGTTCTGGACAGCTCTTATCCTTTTCTCCTGGACCCTGAAGCCTCTCTGGAGCCCGTTTCTGGAAATTTATAAAACCAAAAAATTCTTTGTTGTTTTTACTGAGTTTGCGATAGGAATTCTGTTTGCTCTCATTGCATTAAGTCTGCCTTTACATGATTTTTTTAAATACAGTATTGCCCTTTTTGCGGTAGTAGCATTTTGTGGGGCTACCCATGATGTAGTAGCAGACGGGACCTATATTGGCTTTTTGACCAATAAGGAACAGGCAAAATATATTGGCTGGCAGGGTGCTTTTTACAATCTGGCGAAGATTATCAGCAGTGGTGCTCTCGTTTATTTTGCAGGTATTTTAGAAAAAACAAAAGGCGTAACCCATGCCTGGATAATCATTATGGTGATTTATGCATTATTGTTTTTTGTATTGGGAGTTTATCACTATTTCATTCTGCCGAAAGAAAACAAGGAAGAAAATAAAGAAGAAAAAACGGCTGGAAACGTTCGTCAGGAACTACTGGAAGTGATTACTTCTTTCTTCACCAAAAAGAAAATTCTGTGGTGTATCCTCTTCATTATACTATATCGTTTTGCAGAAGGATTTGCCATCAAAATTGCGCCTTTATTTTTTAAAGCTCCAAGAACGTCGGGAGGATTAGGGTTATCTACTTCAGATATCGGACTTATTTACGGAACATACGGTTCGGCAGCATTTATCTTAGGATCCGTACTGGCAGGATATTTTATCTCAGCCCGCGGATTGAAAAGATCTCTGATATGGTTATGCTGTGCATTCAATATTCCGTTTGTGGTGTATGCACTACTTGCACATTACCAGCCGTCAGATCTTCTTCCGGTAGGAATTGCTGTGGTCGTGGAGTATTTCGGATATGGTTTTGGTTTTGTGGGGCTTATGCTCTACATGATGCAGCAGATTGCTCCCGGAAAACATAAAACGGCTCATTACGCATTTGCAACAGGAATTATGAATCTTGGCGTAATGATTCCCGGAATGATCAGTGGAACGATCAGTGACTGGATCGGATACAAAATGTTCTTTATCTGGGTGCTGATTGCTACCATTCCTGCATTTTTGGTCACTTTATTTGTTCCTTTTCCTCATCCGGAAAATCAGAAAGAACAACAAATCAATTCATAATAATTAAAAATAAAAAAGTAAAAAATACTTTATGACAGCTCAATCAGTAATGATCCCCTGGCAGGATCGCCCGGAAGGTTGCAATGATATCATGTGGAGGTTTTCCGAAAACCCGATCATTAACAGATACGCGATACCAACATCCAACAGTATATTCAACAGTGCCGTGATTCCTTTTGAGGACGGATTTGCCGGAGTGTTCCGTTGCGATAACAAGGCAGTACAGATGAATATTTTTGCTGGTTTCAGTAAAGACGGAATCAATTGGGACATCAATCATGACCCTATTGAAATGCAGGCAGGAAATACAGACATGATTGAATCCGATTACAAATACGATCCACGCGTTACTTTTATAGAAGATCGTTACTGGATTACGTGGTGCAACGGATACAATGGTCCTACCATCGGAATCGGGTATACTTTTGATTTTAAAGAATTTTTTCAGTGTGAAAATGCCTTTCTTCCATTCAACAGAAACGGAGTGTTGTTCCCTGAAAAAATCAATGGTAAATATGCCATGTTGAGCCGTCCGAGTGATAACGGACATACGCCTTTCGGTGATATTTATATCAGTTACAGTCCTGATATGAAATACTGGGGAGAACACCGCTGCGTGATGAAAGTAACGCCTTTTGAAGACAGTGCATGGCAGTGTACAAAGATCGGAGGTGGGCCTGTTCCTATCAAAACAGAAGAAGGATGGCTGCTTTTCTATCATGGAGTGATCAATACCTGCAGAGGATTCAGGTATTCAATGGGAGCAGCTTTGCTTGATCTTGAAGATCCTACAAAAGTATTGTACAGAACGAAACCTTATCTGTTGGCTCCGGCTGAATTGTATGAACTGACAGGAGATGTACCCAATGTGGTTTTCCCTTGTGCAGCCTTGACTGAAGGGGACAAAGTAACAGTATATTACGGTGCTGCCGATACCGTGGTTGCGATTGCCTTTGGATACATCTCAGAAATTATTGATTTTATGAAAAAGAATTCAATTTAATACAGTAATATAAAGTTTAGGAAAATAGGTTAATCATCTTAATTTTCCCTTTTTCTGGGAATTTTATAATGGTTTTCCTATTTTTAAACCAACTTTTAAATAAAAAAATCTCCGATATCTCTCTTATCATGAAAAAAGAACTGCTCATCTGCTTTTTTACAACCCTGATTTCTGTAGCCCATGCCCAGCAAAATAAAAATGATGTTTTATCCTGGGTAGATCCATTTATAGGCACAGGAGGACATGGGCATACGTTTCCGGGAGCAACCACTCCATTCGGGATGATACAGCTAAGTCCGGATCAGAATACGAAAAGCGGTGATTGGGACTGGTGTTCCGGATATCACTACAGCAGCAAAACGATCATGGGATTCAGTCATAACCATTTGAGTGGAACAGGTTGGGCAGACCTTGGCGATATTCTGGTAATGCCAACCGTAGGACAGGTAAAAATGGTTCCGGGATCTGAAGACAAGCCGGAAACAGGCTACCGTTCAAAATTTACCCATGATAAAGAAATTGCGTCTCCGGGATACTATTCTGTTATGCTGGACAGCTACGGAATTAAAGCTGAACTTACCGCTTCCCCAAGAGTCGGATTTCATAAATATACTTTCCCGAAAAGCAGTGAAGCCAATATCATTATTGATCCTACTAATAAGATCTTCGGAAATATTTACCATACTTTAGTAAGTGTGGAAGGCAATAATATAATCAAAGGGTATTGCTACAGCAATGGCTGGGGAGGTAAACGGTTTGCTTACTTCGTGATGGAGTTTTCCAAACCGTTTAAGTCTTACGGCGTGTATGCTGACGGAAAAATCAAAAATGATGAAAAAATTGCCCTTGCCAAAGATGCTAAAGCATTTGTAAGATTCTCAACAGAAGATCAGGAAAGTATTGAAGTAAAAGTTTCTTTATCTCCGGTGAGTACAGAAAATGCACAGGAAAATTTTGATACGGAAGCAACAAATGTTGACTTTGCCAAGGCTAAAGAAACGGCACAAAAGACATGGAGAGATCTGATCGGCAGATTTCAGGTGACAGGAGGAACCGACAGCCAGAGAAAAATTTTCTATACGGGAGTTTACCATACCTTTATTGCTCCAAACCTTTACATGGACGTGAATGGAGACTATGTTGCCGCTCAGGAAAACATGAATACCAAATGGTTCACCAACTACAGTACCTATTCTTACTGGGACGGATTCAGAGCAACGCATCCATTACTGACCATTATGGATCAGAAACATACAAAAGAATTTGCCAATTCTCTGATCAGCAGATATACAGATCGTAAAGATCATATGCCGATCTGGGAGCTTTGCGGATATGATAACTTCTGTATGTTGGGCTATCACAGTGCTTCGGTAATCTGGGATGCCATTTCCAAAGGAGTTCCCGGTATAGATGCAGAAAAAGCTTTTGCCGCAATGAAAGATGCTTCTTTAACAGATAAAATGAGCAGCAGTGATGGTGGCGGCGGTCTTAATGATTATATCAAATTAGGCTACACTCCATCAGAAAACGGAGCTTCTGTTTCGGCAACACTGGAATATTCATACGATGACTGGTGTATTCAGCAGCTTGCTGAAAAATTAGGTAAAAAAGAAGAATCGGAAGTGTATAAAAAACGTTCTATGAACTTCCTGAATACCTTCAATAAAGAAAATAACCACTTCTGGCCAAGACAAAAAGATGGAAAATTCTTAGCAGATTTTACCCTTAATGATTGGAAAAAACTCCAGCCACACTGGGTTTCCGGAAACATCTGGGCTTATGATTTCTTTGTTCCTCACCAGATTGACGAAATGATGAATCTGTACGGAGGTAAAAAAGGATTTGAAGAAAAACTGGATAAAACCTTTACAGAAGCGCTTCATATGCAAGGAGAGCAGCACGTAGATATTTCAGGATTCATCGGATCTTTAGGATTCGGGGATGAGCCTGGTCATCATGTTCCATACCTGTACAACTATGCAGGAAGTCCTTACAAGACTCAGAAATTGGTAAAATACATCCGAGATAATATGTATGCGGCAAAACCTGATGGAATCGTTAACAATGAAGACTGCGGCCAGATGTCAGCATGGTATATTTTCTCATCATTAGGATTCTATCCTGTGACACCTGGGAAACCTGTATATGCCATCGGAGCACCACAATTCCCGAAAGCGTCATTAAAATTAGAAAATGGAAAAACTTTTACCGTGATTGCTGACAAGATATCCGACAAGAATATCTATGTACAGAAAATGTTCCTGAACGGAAAAGAATACAAAAGCTGGGAGCTGAACCATAGCGATATTATGAACGGTGGTGAACTGAGATTCGTTATGGGAAGTAAGCCTGTAAAATAAGACTCATAAAAATAAACGAAATAAAAGTATCAATGGAAAGGAGAAATTTTATTAAAACAAGTGCACTGGCGGGAGCCGGATTGCTGTTTACTCAAAATGTTTTTGCTAAAAATTTAGTGCTGGACGATTTTCCTGTTGTCCGTGTGCCTAAAGATAAAAGACATTTTACCAGCGAATCCGTAGAAAGTGCTATTGCAGCGTTTAAAAAGAAAGTAAAAAACAAAGAGCTGAGCTGGCTTTTTGAAAACTGCTTCCCGAATACATTGGATACTACTGTTTACTATACGGAAACCGGAGGAACACCTGATACCTATGTGATCACCGGGGATATTGATGCCATGTGGCTTCGTGACAGTTCCGCACAGGTTTTCCCTTATCTGCAGTTTTCGAAAAAAGACGAAAAACTGCATAAGCTGATCTCAGGAGTAATCCATAAACAGACTACTTTCATCCTGAAAGATCCTTATGCGAATGCTTTCTATAACGATGATCAGAAGATCAGTAAATGGAAAGAATATGACCATACCGATATGAAGCCGGGAACCCATGAAAGGAAGTGGGAAATCGACTCGCTTTGCTATCCTATCCGTCTGGCCTACCACTTCTGGAAAACTACAGGAGATACAAAACCTTTTGATGCGAACTGGCTGAAAGGAATCAAACTTACCCTGCAGACTTTCACAGAACAGCAGAGAAAAAATGATCTGGGTCCTTACAAATTCGAGCGTACAACGGCTTGGGCAACAGACGGAGTTCCTATGGGGGGATATGGTTATCCAACGAAACCTGTAGGATTGATCAGCTCTATGTTCCGTCCAAGTGATGATGCTACCATCTACGGATTCCTGATCCCTTCCAACTTATTTGCGGTGGTAAGCTTACGCCAGGCTGCGGAAATGGTTACTCAGATTAAAAATGAAAAAACGTTGGCTCAGCAACTGAACAGCCTTGCTGATGAGGTAGAAACAGCCATCAAAAAATACGGAATTTACAATCATCCTGAATTTGGAAAAATATATGCTTTTGAAGTGAATGGTTTCGGAAGTTACAACCTGATGGATGATGCAAACTGTCCAAGTTTGCTGGGACTGCCTTATCTGGATGCGGTGAAAGCTGATGACCCTGTATATTTGAATACAAGAAAATTTGTGTGGTCAGAAAACAACCCGTTCTTCTTCAAAGGTAAGCTGGCAGAGGGAATAGGAGGTCCGCATATCGGACTTGATATGATCTGGCCAATGAGTATCATAATGAAGGCACTCACTACCAAAGATAAAAGTGAGATCAGATGGTGTATAGATACCTTACAGAAAACGCACGGAGGAACAGGCTTTATGCATGAATCCTTCCATAAAGACGACTCCAAAAAGTTCACCAGAGAATGGTTTGCATGGGCCAATACCTTATTTGGAGAATTATTATGGAAAACCTTTAACGAAAACCCGGAGCTACTGACATAGCACATCCTTTTATATGGCTTTTTCATCTGAGATTCCTTCCCAAAAAAGAAGGTGTCAGGGGATTGCTATATAAAATTCAGACACCAAAACACCTTAAAAAAATTATACAATGAAAAAAAAATCCATCTTTACCGCACTGATTGCCATGATGCTTCAATCCGGTTCTCTGATGAACGCACAACAGCTTAATCCTACCGGAATATGCTACGTGGAAGTGAATAACAACAACCTCCTGAATGCAGGAGCGTACAAACTGCAGACATCGAACAGCTATCTGTTTAATGTGGTGAATATTTTTGCGGCCAATATTAATTATGATACCAGCCGTGGACGAGCTTATCTGTATTCCAATAATAATGTCACGAAAGTGCTTACCAATGCAGATACTTATATCAAGCCGCTTCAGCAGAAAGGAATGAAAGTAGTCCTTACAATTTTGGGGAATCACCAGGGCGCGGGGATCTGTAATTTTCCTACCCGTGAAGCCGCAAAAGACTTTGCTCTGCAGCTTGCCAATACAGTGAATACCTACGGTCTTGATGGAATAGATTTTGATGATGAATACTCTGAATACGGAAATAACGGAACCGGGCAGCCTAATGACAGCTCTTTCGTAATGCTTGTTCAGGAGCTAAGAGCATTATTACCGAATAAAATTATTTCATTCTATTATTATGGTCCTGCTGCTTCAAGACTTTCCTGGAACGGAGCCAGAGTAGGAGACAACGTTAACTACAGCTGGAATGCGATGTATGGAACATTCTCTGCGCCTAATGTACCTCCGCTTACCAAAGCACAAATCTCTCCTGCAGCGGTATGGATGGGAAATACTTCCAATTCTACCACTACCAGCCTGGCAACCCAAACAAAAAATGGCGGTTACGGAGTATTTATGTGGTATGATTTACATGGAACTAATGAAACGGCACAGCTTTCAGCAGGAACTCAGACATTATATGGAGAGTCAACTGTTTTAAGCAGTACTTTACAATCATGGACACAAGGCACAAACTGTGATGCCCCTATCGGATTGTACACAAGCAATCTTACCGGAACAAGTGCAAAACTGAACTGGTCAGCCGTAGGAACCAATACTTATGATGTTGATTATAAACCAGTTTCTTCAACAACATGGACGAATGCCATATCTGCAACAAGTTCCACTTCTGTAACAGTTTCAGGTTTAACAGCCAATACCGAATATGACTGGAGAATCAGAACCAACTGCAGTGTGAAAAGCGCTTATATGTTTGCTCCAAGATTTACCAGCACCTCAGGAACAACACCTACAGGTTCTTATGCCTTATCTCTGGATGGAACCAGTGAATCAGGAGCCGCCGGAAGTATGAATCTAAGCGGTTCAGCTTTATCTTTTGAAGGATGGATAAAACCTTCGTCCTTCAAATCTGCTTTTCCATATATTTCCTCTATCATGGGAACGGAGGTAAGCGACAGCAATTCTGCATTCTTACGATTAGGAGATGCCAGCCTTGCTAATAATAAACTCCAGTTTGTGGTAAGTATTAATAATGTACAGCAAAAACTGGCTTCTGCAACTGCTTTGAATGCCAATACCTGGTATCATGTGGCAGCTACTTATGATGGAGCCAATATGAAATTGTACATCAATGGTGTTTTGGATGCCACTAAAGCTCAAACCGGAAGTGTGAACTCAACAGGTGCATTCAACGTAGGATATTTATATAACACATCAAGGAATTTCAATGGAAAAATAGATGAGGTAAGAGTTTGGAAACGCGCATTAAGCCAGACGGAAATCAGCCAGAAGATGTGTAATGTATCTGTTCCTGCAACTTCACTGGCTGCTTATTGGAAGTTTAATGAAGGCAGTGGCTCTACTGTTCAGGATACTTCAGGGAATGGAGTGACTTTAACATTGACGGGTGTTGATGCTTCTAATTGGGGAACAGATATACCATGTACAACTGGAAGTTCAGCATTAGCAAGAACCGCAGGGCAAAAAGCGATAAATGCAGGAGAGACAAACCTTAAAAATCAAATCAAATTATATCCTAATCCGGTAAGCAAATCTTCACCATTGACAGTGTTTGTTCCGGATGAATACAACAAAGGAAAGTTGACAATTTATGATTTTAATGGAAGAATCGTAGACACAAAATCCCTGAATTCAGGAGATAATCAATATGAATTGAGCAGAATTCCGGCAGGAAATTACATTGTTCAGTTTGAGTCTCAGGATGGAAGTCTCAAACATACAGAAAAATTAATTGTAAAATAACAAAACGGGTTATTGGGCTACGGCCCAATAATTTTATAATTAAAATAAATATACAATGAAAAAAAAATCCTTTTTTATTCCCTTAATGGCCCTGATGCTTCAGTCGGCCCCGTTATTTAAAGCGCAGCAGCTTGATCCTTTGGGAGTCTGCTATGTGGAAGTGAACAACAACAATATGCTGAATGCAGGTTCCTATACTTTGCAGAATACCAACAGACAGCTTTTTGATGTTGCTATTATTTTTGCAGCCAATATCAACTATGATGTTTCTAAAAACCGTGCTTACATCTCAAATAATAACAACGTTACCAAAGTTCTGAATGATGTTAATACCTATGTAAAACCTTTGCAGCAAAAAGGAATAAAAGTATTGCTTGATCTTTTAGGAAATCACCAGGGAGCAGGAATTTCTAATTTCCCTAATCGTGAGGCAGCTAAAGATTTCGCTTTACAGGTTGCTCATACTGTCTATACTTATGGCTTGGATGGAGTAGACCTTGATGATGAATATGCAGGATATGGAAACAACGGAACAGGACAGCCTAATAACAGTTCTTTTGTCATGCTTTTGCAGGAATTGAAAGCAGCAATGCCTGATAAACTGATTACATTCTATTATTACGGCCCTGCTACTACAAGACAAACGTATAACGGAGATTTAGCAGGAAATTATATTAATTATACCTGGAACGCAATGTACAGTACTTACAATGCGCCTGTTGTTCCACCTCTTGATAAATCTAAAATTTCTGCAGCGGCAACATGGATCCAAAACTCGAATCCAAGTTCGACTTCTGCAACTACACTGGCAAACTTAGCTACCAGCACAAAGAATGATCAATACGGAGTGTTTATGTGGTATGATCTGGCAGGAACCAATGTAGCCAGTTACCTGAGTACAGGATCGAATATTCTTTATAATGAAAATACACTCTTAAGCGGTCAGTTGTATTCATGGTCACAGGGACAGGCTTGTGATCCGCCATTGGGACTTGATGTTTCCAACGTGACAGGAACTTCAGCTCAACTGAACTGGGCTTCGAATGCTTCACAGTCTTACAATATTGATTACAAACCTGCCAATTCAACAGTATGGATGAATGTAGCCAGCAATTATTCAGGAAATAATATTGTCATCAACAACCTTACCCTGAATACCAATTACGACTGGAGAATACAGTCCAACTGCTCACCGACATTAACAAGTACTTATATTTTTGCACCAAGGTTTAACTCCGGAAGTGGCTGCACTACGCCATCAGGATTGACTTCCGGAAGTTTCCTTGGTAATACGGCTCAGTTATCATGGGATGCAGGCAACGCCACTTCATATACACTGCAATACAAAACGGCTTCAGCAACAACGTGGTCTGAAATTCCGAATATTACCACCAATTCCTACTCATTACAAAACCTGTCACCTAATACAAACTATGTATGGAAAGTACAGGCTTCATGTACAGGAGGAACTACAAGTACCTATTCAGGAGAAGGAGTATTCAACAGTGGTTTTGTTCCGGTTACAAGTCCGGGTGCAAGGTCTCTTTCTTTTAACGGAAGCACACACTATCTTAATGCAGGACAATTTAACCTGAGTGGAAATGCTGTGACATTTGAAGGCTGGGTAAAAGTAAATGCTTTCAAAACAGGCTTCCCATATATTTCATCAGTAATGGGTATAGAAGTAGGAGATAATAACTCGGCCATGCTTCGTTTCGGAGATGGAAATCTTGCGAATAACAAACTTCAGTTTATCCTGAGCTTCGGTTCATCACAGGTAAAATTGAATACGAATACAGCATTCAATACCAATACATGGTATCATATAGCAGCCACTTATGATGGTGCAGCAATGAAAATTTATGTGAATGGGAACCTCGATGCCACTTTTGCGGTAACGGGTAACTTTACGGCAAACGGAATCCTTTATCTGGGACGAAACTATGATAATTCCCGTACAATCAACGGTTTTCTGGATGAATTCAGAGTTTGGAAAAAAGCACTTACACCACAGGAAATCCTGAGTAACAGCTGTAATGTTCCTGCCAACTCTACAGGTCTTGAAGCCAACTGGAAAATGGATGAAGGAATCGGAATGGGAGCTTTGGATGCTACAGCCAACACTCATTTTGCAACCCTGATCAATATGACAGATGCGAACTGGAGAACAGACGTTGCCTGTGCTTCTAATCTTGCAGTGAAAGATGTTGAATCTGTGAAAGACAACAGCGCAGTCTATCCAAACCCTGTGAAACGAGGAAATGATATTCACTTTGCCATCAGTGACAACTCTGCAAGTGAAGTGGCATTATATGATGTTTCAGGAAAATTGTTCAAAAAACAGAACATTAATCAAAATAATAATGCAGTGAATACACAGGATTTAATCAGTGGTACTTATATTTACAAGATTACATCTGCAAACAGTAAAGTGATATCGACTGGTAAAGTAATCGTAAAATAAGTTTCAGATAATGAAATAATTATCGGAATTGATAATATAAAGTCTGAAATACAAAGCAGACAGACAGGAGGTGTTTTCCTGTTTGTCTGTTTTTTCAGTCAAAGGATGTTTGAATTTAAAATAAAAAATAATGCAGAATATAGTAGGAATCGATATCGGAGGGTCACATATCACGCTGGCTCAGGTGGATCCGGAAAAGCGTGAAATCATTTCATCAACCTATGTGAGAGAACATGTAGATGCTTTTGATAAAAAAGACATTATTTTCTCTGCATGGGTTTCAGCTATCCATAAAGTAGCTCATGATCTGGTAAAAGAAGATCTTCTGATCGGTATCGCAATGCCGGGACCTTTCGATTATGAAAACGGAATATCGCTGATGCAGCAGGGAAAATTTATCGATATCTATCAGGTGAATATTAAAGAAGAGCTGGCAAAAAGGCTTGATATTTCTCAGCAGCAGATTCATTTTGTAAATGATGCTGCAGCATTTATGGAAGGAGAAGTATACGGAGGTTGTGCTCAGGGTTTCAACAGGATTTTTGGAGTCACTCTCGGTACAGGGTTGGGAACTACCTTCTTCAATGGAGAATTGGCTACTGATGAAGACTTATGGGATTCTCCATTCAGAGATTCCATAAGTGAAGACTATCTTGCGACACGCTGGTTTGTGAATCGTTATAAAGAAATGACCGGAGAAGAAATCTCAGGGACTAAAGATTTGTTGGATAAACCCAAAGCAATACAGACCAGAATATTTGATGAATATGCAGACTCTTTCTCAGAATTTATCATAAAATATGTAGATCACTACAAACCGGAAGTTTTAGTTATAGGAGGAAATATAGCCAAAGCTTATCCTTATTTTGAGCAAAGATTTATTCAGAATTTAACAAAGAATAATATTAACTTGCAGGTTAAAATTTCTGCGATATTTGAAGATGCGGCCATTCTTGGAGCTGCCAGCTATGCATTAAAAAAGCGTATATAAATTAAAAAACGAAAAGATACAATGAAGTTTATATTTTCTACTTGCTTACTGTTATTACAGGCCTGGGCTTTAGGTCAGAATGTATCTCCCGTAGATTATGTGAATCCTTTGATGGGAACACAATCCAAACCGTCATTATCCAATGGAAATACCTATCCGGCAGTCGGGCTTCCTTGGGGAATGAATATCTGGACACCACAGACCGGTAAAATGGGCGACGGATGGGCATATACCTACGATGCAGATAAGATAAAAGGATTTAAACAAACTCATCAGCCCTCTCCATGGATGAACGATTATGGCGCTTTTGCCATCATGCCTGGAGTTGGAAAAGTGAAGTTTAAAGAAGACGAAAGAGCAAGCTGGTTCAGCCATAAAGCTGAGGTTACCACACCTTATTTCTATAGCGTTTATCTTGCGGACATCAATGTCACAACAGAATTTACCCCTACTGAAAGAGCCTCTTATTTTAAATTCGAGTTTCCAAAGACAGACAGCGCTTACGTAGTGGTTGATGCTTTGAACAAAGGATCTTATATTAAAATTTTACCGAAGGAAAGAAAAATTCTGGGCTATACGACAAGATATTCTACCGGGAAATATGAAAACTTTAAAAACTACTTCGTCATTCAGTTTGATAAAGATTTTGAACTGACAAAAACCTGGAAAGACGATAAACTGGTCAATGATCAATTGGAAATTACCAGTGATCATACTGGTGCTGTAGTAGGGTTTAAGCTTAAAAACAAAGAAACGGTTTACGCAAAAGTAGCTTCTTCATTCATCAGCTTTGAACAGGCAGAACTGAATCTTAAAAGAGAAATCGGAAATAAAAACTTTGAACAGGTAAAAACCGATGCTAAAAATATCTGGAATAAAACATTAGGAAAAATAGACGTAAAAGGAGGAACAGATCAGCAGATGAGAACATTTTATTCGTCTCTGTACAGAACTTTATTTTTTCCACAGAAATTATATGAGGTTGATGCTCAGAACAAAATAAAACACTGGAGCCCCTACAATGGTAAAATTGCTGACGGAAGAATGTTTGCAGGAACCGGATTTTGGGATACTTTCCGTGCTTTGTATCCTTTCCTGAATCTTGTGTATCCCTCGATCAATGTTGAAATGCAGGAAGGATTGGTGAACGCTTACAAAGAAGGAGGTTTCCTACCAGAGTGGAGCAGTCCGGGATATTCTGATATTATGATTGGGAACAATTCCGCATCCGTAGTGGCAGATGCCTACATCAAAGGACTTCGTGGATATGATACGGAAGCGCTTTGGCAGGCTGTAAAGCACGGTGCAAATAATGAAGGTCCTATAGAAGCGGTAGGCCGCGCAGGAGTAAAATATTATAATGAATTGGGTTATGTTCCTTACGATGTGAAAATCAATGAAAATGCAGCAAGAACACTAGAGTACGCTTATGACGACTTTTCAATTTATCAGCTAGGAAAAGCACTGGGGAAACCCGCTTCAGAAATTGAGATTTATAAGAAAAGAGCTTATAATTACAAAAATGTATTTGATAAGGAAACAGGCTTAATGCGTGGTAAAAATAAAGATGGTAATTTCCAGAAACCTTTCAATCCTTTCAAATGGGGAGATGCATTTACTGAAGGAAACAGCTGGCATTACACATGGTCTGTTTTTCAGGATATCGACGGACTGGCAGAATTGATGGGTGGGAAAAAGAAATTTGAAGCCAAATTAGATGAGGTATTCTCATTGCCGCCTGTTTTTGATGACAGCTATTATGGAGGTGTGATCCACGAGATCAGAGAAATGCAGATCATGAATATGGGTCAGTATGCCCACGGAAACCAGCCTATCCAGCACATGATTTATCTCTATAATTATGCGGGAGCACCTTACAAAACCCAATATTGGGCAAGACAGGTGATGAATAAATTGTATCATGCCACTCCGGACGGATATTGCGGAGATGAAGATAACGGACAGACTTCTGCGTGGTATATTTTCTCAGCCCTTGGATTTTATCCGGTAACGCCGGCAACGGATCAGTATGTGTTGGGAGCACCATTATTTAAAGAAGCCACCATTCATTTGGAAAATGGTAAGAAAATTGAAATAAAAGCTCCGGAAAACAACGCAGATAATTTGTATGTAAAATCTTTGAATGTAAACCAACAGTCTTACTCCAAAAACTGGCTGAGTCATAAAGAACTGATGAAAGGAGCTGTTTTAGACTTTAAAATGGACAGCAAGCCCAATAAAGAAAGAGGTTCACAGGAAAAAGATTTTCCCTATTCAATGTCAAAAGAAGAATCAAATAAATAATTGTTAATTTAGAAATACAAGCTGTATGAGTACAGAAAAAAAAGAAATATTCGACAGAGTAGAAAGCATGCTGCAGACACAAGGTTTTAACATTGCAGCAAAAGACAATACAAGACCATGGGGAGGTTTCTTTGTAATTGATGAAACACAGGCACAGGATTTTGCCAACCAATATTTCGATGGAATTGATGTAGATAGCCTGAGAATAGGAGGAAAACTAAGCCCAAAAATTCTTATCGTTGCTCCGGAAGCAAGATTAAGCTGGCAGTATCACCACAGAAGAGCTGAAATCTGGCAGGTAGTGGAAGGAACGGTAGGAATCAAAAGAAGCAATACTGATGAAGAAGGAGAATTGAAAGAATACGGACCGAAAGATCAGGTGAAACTTCAGCAGGGCGAAAGACACAGATTGATAGGCCTTGCAGGCTGGGGAATTGTAGCTGAAATCTGGCAGCATACCGATGCCTCCAATCCTTCAGACGAAGACGATATCGTAAGAGTACAGGATGACTTTGGAAGATAAATACAAAATCCGCTTCATTGAAGCGGATTTTGTATTGGTTAGGAAGCTTGAGGTTGGAAGAAGGAAGTTACTTGAGGTTTTCATAACTTTTAATTTCCTTCATTATTACTGGTGAATTTTGCCTGCTGATGAAAAAAATCAAACCTTATAGGTTTCTGAAACCTATAAGGTTTTTGGGTATTCAGATTTTATCCTCAATAAGATAAAACTTTACTCGGTTGTAGGTACTCCCAGCATCATTCCTCCAGCTTCCAGCCTTTAAAACGTCACATCCAGTCCCACATAGAAGTTCGCCTTCATAATTGGAGCGTACACCATTCCGCCGTCAAAATAATTTCCGAAAGGATTTTTAAAATCTACAATCGCATTTTTCTGATAATATGAAGTAAGATTTTCTCCGCCTAAGTAAGCTCTGATCTTTTTATTGAAGTTTCTTGAGATCTGGGCATTCAGAACTGCATAAGATTCCGAATAAGTCGGTAATTGAAACTCTGCAGGATTCGTTGAAGTATCAGGAAGTCTTTGCTTTCCAACCCAGTTTAAAGTCGTATCAAAACTCCAGAAACCTTCATTATTATTTTTATTGGTTGAATAAGCCAGATTCACAAAGCCTCTGTGCTTCGCCATAAAAGGAACCTCCCTTCTTCCTCCGATATAATCAGCCTGCACATCATAATACTTATAGGCAAGTCTCACATCAAAGTTTTTGAAAGGCGTAAAATCCCACTGGGTCTGGAATGAATTCGCAAATGATTTTCCTTCCAGATTATAGAATGTCAGCTGTTGAGGAGACTTGTCCAGATCTACCAGTACCTGATCCTGGAAATCCGTTCTGAAGAAGTCGGCAATAATGCTTGATTTTCTTCCGAATAACTTAAACTCCTGCTGTAAGCTTGCCCCATAGTTCCATGCAATTTCAGGTCTTAATCCATAAATATTTCCTCCATTAGGCAGAATATTAATCGCTCTGTTCGATGCAAAATACTGCTGGCTTTCCGCAAACACATTCGCCGTTCTGAATCCTCTTCCTGCGGAAAGTCTTAAAATCGTCTGAGGCGTGAAATCATACTTGAAATTAAGTCTTGGTGTAAACTGAGTGCCTGCAAGATTGTGAAAATCTACCCTTGAACCAGCCACTAAAGTATATTTTAAACCTGTTAAAGTATATTCGGCAAAAATCCCCGGTACAATTTCATTTCTTCTCATATCATCCAGCAAATACGTTTCTTTATAGCCGTCATATAAGAAACTTGCACCCGCCTTATACTTGTGGTTGGTATTTCCGATGATGCTTTCAAAAATTAAATTGGAATAATAGGTGTGCTGCTGCCCTGCATAATTTCTCAATCCAAAGAAACTGTCCTGTTGATGGTAAACGTATTGGTTCATCCATCCGATACTCTGGTAAGGTTTTCCTTTAAAAACATACCCTGTTTTATTCCAGACCTGAAATCTTGAAATATCGATTCCTACTCCATAAAAAGGCTGTTTGTCCTGCCCGAGTTTTTTATCAAAACCAATCTGTCCTGCAGTTCTTTCATCTCTGATAAAATTAATCCCAAAGTGAGACCCGAACCCTGACTTTTCAAGATCGTTATAATTCAGCAAATAGGCTGCATTAATCTGTGTTCCTTTCGGTCTGTCCAGAAAACCATCATGGTTCATATCCGTATTTCCAAACGTTCCGTTTCCATGGAGAAGGAAAGTTTGCGACCATTTATCGTTGATAGGAGAAACATTGGTAATATTGATTTCTGCTCTTCCATTGAAATCAGAAAAAAGGTTCAGTGACGTTTCGGGAGTCTTTGCATTCTTTAAAAGCTCAGTATTGATCTGTCCTGTGATACTTTCATAACCGTTCGTTACGGTACTTCCACCTTTTGTCAGCTGAATACTCTCAATCCATCTTCCCGGAATAAAATTTAATCCGTAAGCAGAAGCCAATCCTCTGATTTCAGGAAGTTGTTCTTTCGTTAAGCTTGTATATTTCTGATCCAGACCAAGCATTTTCAGTTGTTTTGTTCCGGTGACCGCATTGCTGAAAGATACATCTACCGTTGCATTGGTTTCGAAACTTTCGGAAAGATTACAGCAAGCTGCCTTTAACAGCTCTTTTTTATCAATATTAAAGACAAGTCCGGCCTCTTTCTTGCTTAAAGCTGTTGCCGCCTTAGAGCCTGTTACAACAACCCCATCAATACTTTTTTCGTGCTGAGAATGATCCTCCTTAGCGGTCGAAGTATTATTGCTTTTATGATTCTCATGTTTTATTTCTTCTTCGTAATGTACTTTCGGATTAGCTTCACCGAAAGTAAACTCTCTGTCATACAGACAGCATCCTGGAAGCCCGTTATAAACAGCATCAGAAGCTTTGTATTTTTCATTATCATGACCTGCATCAGCAATTGCTTTTAAAATCTTATCTGATGAAGTTGTTGAAGGGTCAAAATTTAAAGTAACCGTTTGTTTCTCTGCATTCCATTCCGCAATATTTGCACCCGCATCTTTTGATGCCTTTTCAATTCTTGTTTTACAAGAAGCGCAGTTTCCTCTTACGTAGAATTCATTTTCTTTTTTAGTGGAAATATTAGCCTCTGCATGGTTCTCATGATGTGTTTCTGCCTGTGAAGGCTGTAAGTCCCGGTCGTAATGACAACATCCCGGAAGACCTTCATAGGTTGTATCAGACGCTTTGAATTTCTCGTTATCATGACCCGCATCAGCTACCTTTTTTAAAATATCATCGGCAGATGTTTTGTCTGTTTCAAAGGTTAAGGTTTGAAGATCAATAGAGTAAACTGCCGTTTTAGCACCTGCTTTTTTGGCCGCACTTTCAATTCGGGTTTTGCACATTTCGCAGTTCCCTTTTACCTTGAACTGATTTTTTGAAAGGGTCTGAGCGGATATCAATTGGGTAAACAGGAATAATGCACCAAGTATCAACCTGGAAATAGATAATTTCATTTTGTTTAAAAGTTTAAATTAATTAAAAAACAGTTCACTATAGGACATAATGAACCCTTAAGATTTTAATTAACCTATCTTGGGCGGCTGCCAGATTTCCTTTAAACGGTCTGAAAGATAAGGATCTGCATACTGAAACTGTGGATTCTTATTTGCTTTGTAATAAGAAAGTTCCAGACGTAAATTTTTTGAGAAAGGGGTTTCAATAAAAGTGTAGCAGGCAACACATGATGAGCAGCAGTCATCTTTACATGATTTTGTTTTATCATGGTTGCTGTCTTTTTTTGAAGAATGATTTTTACAGCAGTCCATCTTTTGGGAAGATTCTGCTTTACAGCATGTTTCCTGCATAGATTGCGCATAGAAGTTATCCTTGGGAATCAAAAAAACTCCCAGACAAAACACTATGGCAAGTAGGTGAAACAGCTTCATCTCTGCAAAAATACAAAATTTATGGCAAAGGATCACCAACTTTCAGAGAGCAGCTATGCCAGGGTTCTCCATGTGCCGGATTCAGTTTGGGTTTTTCACCCATTGCCAGATTCTGTGCAGCAGGTGCGGGAGCCGGACTTGGAGTAGCCTGAACTGTATTTTGTGCTGGCTGTGGTGTTGGAGCGGGCTTACTGTTTAATGGCTGTCCTACGGGAATGTCGCATCGGTGTCCCGGCTGTCCGTGTGGAGGGTTTATTCCCGGAGCTGTTTTCGCCTGTTTTCCATTGTTATCCAGTACAATTTTTCCTGGTGATACGGCATTAGGATCTAACTGAACAATATTGTTTCCGTTTGCATTTATATTTTGAGAAACAGGAGTAGCTGTAGCAGGAGCACCATTCAGAGGTTGTCCTACCGGAATATCACATCGGTGTCCGGGCTGTCCGTGTGGAGGATTCATTCCCGGAGCGGTAGCCATAGGAGCAGGATTAGGGCTGGATTGGATACCTGCCTGATCCATAAGAGCGGTTTTTGAGGTGGTATTTAGGGCTACGTTGGGTTGTCCTGCGTTAGCTTCATCTTTTAAGTAAGTAGCTCTTTCATCCTTTTTACAGGATGCGGCTAATAGTGATACGGCGATCAAACCTATAAATGTATTCTTCATATCCATGGGTATGAAACAAAATTAGCAAAACATTTTCAATTGTTTTGCTAATTTTATACTTATAATTTGATTTTTGGATTAATTTTTTACCAAAAGCCTAAATCCTTCTCCGTGAACGTTGATGATTTCTAATCCTTCGTCATCTTTTAACAACTTACGAAGCTTGGCAATATAAACGTCCATACTTCTTGCTGTAAAGTAATTTTCTTTTTTCCAGATTTTTCTTAAGGCAAGATCTCTCGGCATAAAATCATTTCTGTGGATGCAAAGAAGTTTTAATAATTCATTTTCTTTAGGAGAAAGCTTGTATTCTTTATCACCTACTTTCAGCTGTCTCAGCATAGAGTCAAAGAAAATATTGCTGATCTTGAACTGTTCCTGTTCTTCATTCTCCAATGTAGAACTTCTCTGAAGAATTGCTTTGATCTTGTATAAAAGAAGCTCAGTATCAAAAGGTTTTGTGATATAATCATCAGCTCCCAGCTGATATCCTTTCAAAATATCTTCTCTCATATTTCTTGCAGTAAGGAATATGATGGGTGTATTTTTATCAATCTTTTTTACATCTTCCGCTAATGAAAATCCGTCTTTTTTAGGCATCATTACGTCAAATATGCAGATATCGAATTCATTTTCTGTAAATTCTTTAAGTCCCTGCTCTCCGTCAGTGGCAAGAGTTACTTCAAAATTATTGATGGTCAAATAATCTTTAAGCACCGCCCCGAAACTCTGATCGTCCTCTACTAATAATATTCTGTTGCTCATAATTTTAATAATTAATAATTAACAATTAAGAATGAACTTCCTCACTCTATCTTCTATATTTTGATATTTGGTTTAAACTTATAATTGATAAACGATCATTGATGTGAAGATATTTTTTATCATTTATCGCTTATTATCTATCATTTATTTTCTAGCTCATTGGCAGCTTTATCGTGAACGTACTTCCTTTTCCTTTATGAGAGTCTACGATAATCTGTCCTTTGTGTAATTCTACAATTTTCTTCACGTAAGAAAGGCCTAATCCCTGTCCTTTTACATTGTGTATATTTCCGGTTTCTTCTCTGAAGAATTTTTCGAAAATTTTGGTTTTATTCTGGGTATCCATTCCCATTCCTTTATCGGAAATTTCAATTACGTACCAGTGTCCTTCATTTCTTGTTTCCACATGTATTTCCGGTGCTTCAGGAGAATATTTGTTGGCATTATCCAGTAAGTTGACCAGCATATTGGAGATGTGGAATTCGTCTATTTTAAAATTGTACTGCGTAGCATTGAACTTCTGTGTAAGCGTTCCGTTTCTTTGCTGTACAATCAGATTGAAAGATTCTGTTGTTTTTTTGATCAGCTCTCTTACGTTGGCTTCCTTTAAAAACAGCTCTACTTCATTTCGCTCAAGCTTGGACATATTAAGCACATTTTCCACCTGCTTTTTCATCCTTAAGTTTTCCTGCTTGATCAGTTCGGAATAGTATTTTACCTTATCCGGATTAGTGGCAATTTTGTCATTGGCCAATGAATCTGTTGCTACGGAAATAGTTGCCAATGGAGTTTTAAACTCATGGGACATATTGTTGATAAAGTCTGTTTTTACTTCCGCAAGCTTTTTCTGCCTCATCATATAATTGATGGAAATAATATAAATCCCAAGAATGGTAAGGAGAGAAAGGAATGTTCCCAAAAGCATCGGCCAGTTGTTCATCGCCAGAGAATATTCTTTTTTAGGGAAAACCAAGGCAAGGTTATATAAAGTATGATACTTTTTATCCGTAAAAAGAGGATAACTATAAACGTTATTATCTTTTTTTTCTTTGTATGCTTTATTGGCGATGTTTGTTAGCTTATTATTCCTGTCCAGAACTCCATAACCAAATTTGGCAGTGATTCCTCGTATTTTAAGTTCTTTATGGATAACAGAATCAAGTGTTTTCGGATCTACTCTTTTAGCAATAGGAAGATTATTTCCATATACTTTCACAAACTCTTTCATGGCATAATCTCCTGTTTCAATCTCCTGATTAATGTCTGTGGTAAGAAGTTCGCGGCTGGTAGTGTCTCTCTTTATTTTGTAGGCTGCTTCATCTGTGTACAACGTTGTCAGCTTAATAGAATCTCCCTTTTGAGAAATCGGCAACTGTGTTTTTTCAACAATATTTTTGGAATAGATTATTTGCCTTTGTGTACCTGAATCCTCTACTTGTTGAATGGTAGTAAGAGATGGTTTATCACTATTGGCAATAATTAAATTTCTATTTTCTTTGTTTAAATATTTGTCTGCTTCAATCTCTTCAATACTTTTTGAAGTACTTTCCAAAACCGCATACACTTTATTTGAAAAATCCTGTTCCAGTACGCCGTAATAGCCTTTCAGCCAATAAAATTGGAGCGTTACGAAGACAATCAGTGAGATCGTCATAAACACCGAAATTATTGGGATGAATTTGTTATTCATTATTTAATTATATAGGTTTTGGAAAAATGAATGTTAAAATTAATTGTTTTAAGGCTACATAAACAAAAAACGAGCCAAATAATTGTTTTTTTTTTCTTAAAAGAGCGTTTTTTAACAATTATTTATGAATTATCCTTTACTTGTCATATGAAAAGTCCCTTTCAATAAATAAAGTGCTAACTTTATTAAAAATAAAAATTATGGAATCTGCTATTATTTTCAATAAAGATTTTGATGCATCAAGTGTTTATGTTATGAAGATCTTTAAGGCTGATGTTTCAACCGTATGGAACCATTTTACGCAAGCAAGATTATTGGATCAATGGTGGGGGCCTAAACCATGGAAATGTGAAACGGTAAGTCAGGATTTCAAAGAAGGAGGCATCTGGATGTATACAATGCTAGGCCCAAACGGTGAAAAAGGACCTATGTATGCTCAAACTCAATATGGAGAAATGACGGAGCATAGAAGTCTTGACTGGATGAGTGCCTTCTGTGATGAGAAAGGGAATATCAATGAAGATTTCCCAAGGTCAAAATGGCTGCTTGGCTTTACCGGAGTGGAGGAAGGAACTAAAGTAACCATCAATATCCATTACCATTCTCCTGAAGTGATGAAAAAGCTTATGGATATGGGATTTGAAGAAGGTTTTAAAATGGGGCTTAATCAATTGGAAGAATTGATTGGATAAGCTTGAACCAGTAAAAAATAATCATTTATGAAAAAGAGGATTTTCCATGGAAAATCCTCTTTTTATTTATCAACAGGGGTTAACTTCCTGCTTCATTCTTCAAGCTTCCTGCCTCTACAAAAGCTCCTCTTCCTGAAAATACTGGATAATTGCCTTTTTCATCAGCAAAGTCTGCTCATTAGGTTTTAATTCCGGAAGTTCTTCCAGAGTTTCAAAATGTGGCCATCCGTCTTCATAGTGTGTAAATTTATAATATCCAAAAGGCTCAAGTAATCTGCAGACAGCAATGTGGATCAGGTTTACTTTGTCTTCTTTTGTATATTTTTGCTGGCCGCTTCCCAGCTCCTGAAGCCCTATCAGAAATAAAAGGGTTTCAATGGGTGGGTTCTTCTCCGTCTGAAAATTATCTTCGAAGAACTGTTCTATTTTTTTCCAATATTCGGATTCGTTAATCATTCTTTTTGATTTTCTAATTTTAATAAAAATGCGAATTCCAACGCATCTTCCTTTAGAGATTCAAATCTTCCGCTTGCTCCTCCATGTCCTGAGCTCATGTCAGTCTTAAAGACTAAAATATTATCGTCTGTTTTTAATTCTCTAAGTTTTGCCGTCCATTTGGCAGGTTCCCAATATTGTACCTGTGAATCGTGGAATCCTGTTGTGATCAGCATGTGGGGATAATCTTTAGCTTCTACATTATCATATGGAGAATAGTCTTTCATATAATGATAGTATTCTTCATCATTTGGATTTCCCCACTCATCATATTCTCCGGTAGTTAATGGGATTGTATCGTCCAACATTGTTGTAACAACATCTACAAAAGGTACCTGTGCTACAATTCCGTTGAATAGCTGAGGCTCATAATTGACCACGGCACCTACCAGCAGACCACCGGCACTTCCTCCCATCGCATACATATGCTTCGATGAAGTATAATTTTCTTTGATTAAATATTTCCCTGCATCAATGAAATCAAAGAATGTATTTTTCTTGAATAACATTTTTCCGTCTTCATACCATTCTCTTCCCAGATATTCTCCACCACGGATATGGGCAATAGCATAAATAAAGCCTCTGTCCAGAATAGATAATCTTACATTTGAAAAGCTGGCGTCCACTGTATGTCCGTAACTTCCGTATCCATACAGAAGAAGTGGAGTATCAGCCGATTTTTTCGTGTCTTTATGATATACTAGCGAAATAGGAACTTTGGTCTTTCCATCTCTTGAATCTGCCCAGATTCTTTCTGAAACGTAATTTTCAGGAGCAAATTTTCCACCCAAAACTTCCTGTTGTTTCAGAAGCTTTGTTGTCTTATCCTTCATGTTATATTCATAGGTGGAGCTAGGCTGTGTAAGAGATGTATAACCGTAACGGAGAATCTCTGTATCAAATTCCAGATTAATTCCAATATAAGCCGTATAAGTAGGATCGGAGAAAGGCAGATAATAAGACTCTTGTGTTTTCTCATCAATGATTTTGATCTGAAGCAATCCTCTTTCTCTTTCCTCAAGAACCAGATAATCTTTAAATATCTCAAAACCTTCCAGTAAAACTTCAGCACGGTGCGGAATAACATCCACCCAGTTTTCTATACCGCAGTTATCAATCTTAGCTTTTACAATCTTGAAATTAATGGCATCGTCCGCATTGGTAATGATGTAAAATTCATCTTCATAATGCTCTACAGAATATTCAAGATCATCTATTCTTGGCTGAATCACTGTCCACTCTGCAAATACATTGTCAGAAGGAATAAAACGGTGTTCATCAGAAATAGTACTTGAGCTTGCAATAAAGATATACTCTAACGATTTTGTTTTAAATACATTGACATCAAAAGTCTCATCCTCTTCGTGGAAGATCAGAACATCTTCTGCTGAATCTGTTCCCAGCTGATGTCTATAAACCTGAAATGCACGAAGGCTCTTATCTTTCCTGATGTAAAAAAGATGCTGGTTATCATTTGCCCAAACGGCTTTTCCTGTCGTATTGGCAATTGTGTCCGGCAAAATTTCACCGGTCTTTAAATTTTTAAAATTAAGGGTATAAATTCTTCTTCCTACATCATCTGAAGAAAAAGAAGCCAGTTCGTTGTTGGGGCTTACCGCTACACTTCCTACTTCAAAAAACTCTTTCCCTTCCGCATGAATATTAACATCGAGTACAATTTCTTCTTCGTTCTCAAGGCTTTTATACTTTCTGCAGAAGATAGGATATTCTTTGCCTTCTTCATAACGCACAATATACCAGTATTCATTAAAGAAATAAGGGAGAGATTCATCATCCTTTTTATAACGGGCTTTCATCTCTTCGAAAAGCTCTTCCTGAAGGGCTTCCGTATCTTTCATGATGAATTCTTCGTAGGCATTTTCTTCCTGAATATATTGGATGACTTCAGGGTTTTCCCTTTCGTTCAACCAAAAGTAATTATCAATTCTTCTATCGCCGTGTGTTTCTAGTATTTTTTCTATTTTTTTTGCCTGTGGAGCTTTCATCCGGGTATTTTATTTTTTTTATTGAATAGCATGTTCTTATACTTTTTCTTCTGAAAATAAGTAATGTAAGCAGCAATCAATTCAATATTAATTTTTGTTCAAATTTAGGTAAAAAAAAACCATCTTTCCTTTATTGAAAAGATGGTTCATTGTATTTTTATAATTAAAGACTATTTGTGAAGTGCTTTAATATACTTTTCAAGGGCCATTGTCATAGAAGGAGTTTCCTTCGTAGGTGCCATTAAATCTACTTTTAATCCCGCTTCTTCAGCTGCGGCCAAAGTTGTGTTTCCAAAAACTCCGATCTTTGTTTCATCCTGTTTGAAATCAGGGAAATTCTGTTGTAGCGATTTGATTCCCTGCGGACTGAAGAAAATCAGCATGTCATAATCTTTGACATTGATATCGGTAAGGTCACTGCATACGGTACGGTACATAATTGCTCTTGTCCACTCTACATTAGATGCATCCATGGTTTTTACAATATCCGGACTCAAAACATCTGAAGATGGCAACAGATATTTTTCAGTTGGAAACTTTTTGAAAAGAGGAAGCAGGTCTGAGAAGTTTTTCTCCCCAAAGCTGATTTTTCTCTTTCTGTACACAATATGCTTTTGAAGGTAGTTGGCAATTGCTTCCGACTGGCAGATGTATCTCATTGTATCCGGAACGGCAAAACGCAATTCCTCCGCTAGTCTGAAGTAATGGTCAATCGCATTTTTACTGGTAAAAATAATACCGGTATACTGCGTCAGATCTATTTTCTGTGTTCTGAGCTCTTTATTGTCAACCCCTTCGACGTGGATAAATGGACGGAAATCAATCTTTATTTTTTCCTTCTTCGCTATATCCAGATATGGAGAAGACTCACTAGGCGCTGGTTGAGAAACCAATATAGACTTTATTCTCATCATTGACATTTATTAAAAAAATAACAACTTCCAAAGCAATAATAATGGTGCGATTTGGAGGGTGCAAATATACAAAAATTTATAATACCATTTTTCGGGAAGAATCTTGTTCTTGTGAAATAAATAGAAAAAAACTTTGAAAATGAATACAAAAGCGAAGAAGCAGAAATAATATAGAAACATTTTATTTCTGTCTATCGGGAAGTAATAATGGGCTACACAAAGAATTATTAGCAAAAATGAAAGAATGAAATAAAACTTTGTGGAAGTAAAATAAAAGATAGTCCACTTTTTTCCATCCCCAATACTTTGGTAAAATAAAAATCCCAATGTTGACTTTATTAAATAAAAAAGCAGCACTGCCAGCAATGTATATCCAAATTTATTAAGCTGATACCCCAGAAGCTGAAGATCTGCAATATATTTCGGTACTATAGGAACGTACTGTGAAATTAATACAGACAGGGTAAGTGTGGTTACACAGGACGTGATGATCCAGCTGGGAAGGTTGTTGCTTGCATCAAAATATTTCTGCAGCAAAAAATCTTTAAGGCTGGCATCTCTCTCTATGACGTTCATCATAAAAACATATAAAAATATACAGCCCACAAGGATAAAGATTACCCAATCATTATTCTCAGGTATTCTTACGTGATTGATGAAGTGTTGTGATGATGGCAAAATTTAAGTTTTTTTATTTATTATTTAACTTCAGATAACACAGCCCGGCACAGATTTTCTGGTCACCCAGATCCGTGAATCTACAGTTAAAATATTTGCTCTCATCGATTTTACGTTTGTTCAGATCTGTTGAATAAAAGTTTCTGTTTCATCCGCTTAATCCCCGAGAAATATTTTTGCAAAATTATAGATTATTTTGTATAAAATAAAAAGGTTAAATAAACTATCTTTGCAAACTGAAATGAAAAAACTCGTCATCATCCCAACCTATAACGAAAAGGAAAATATTGAAAATATTGTTTCCGCAGTTTTTGCATTGGAGGATGACTTCCATATCTTGGTAGTAGATGATTCTTCTCCTGATGGAACCGCAGAAATCGTAAGAGAATTGCAAAAGAAATATCCGCATTATCTTCACCTTTCGATAAGACATGTGAAGGACGGGTTGGGAAAGGCATATATTCATGGGTTTAAATGGGCCATCGAAAATAAATATGATTATATTTTTGAGATGGATGCCGATTTTTCACACAACCCTAACGATCTGCCGAAGCTTTTTGAAGCATGCAGAAATGCAGATATGGCCATCGGTTCCCGTTACTCAAAAGGAGTAAATGTAGTGAACTGGCCTATGGGAAGAGTACTTCTTTCTTATTTTGCATCCAAATATGTAAGATTTGTATTAGGACTTCCAATTCATGATACCACTGCAGGATTTGTATGTTTTTCAAGAAAAGTATTGGAAGAAATAGGGTTGGATAACGTGAAACTGAAAGGATACGGGTTTCAGATAGAAATGAAATTCAGAGCTTTTAAAAAAGGTTTCAGAATTGTAGAAGTTCCTATTATATTTACCAACAGAATTTTAGGAGAAAGCAAAATGAATGGAGGAATTATCCATGAAGCAGTTTTCGGAGTGCTGAACTTAAAATGGAAATCAATCATCAACAGATTATGAAACTGATGAAAAAGTTAATCTTTATTTTCGTTTTGTTGGGCCTGTTTTCGTGCGGCGATTATATTGATAAGCCTAAAAATCTGATCGATAAAGATGTAATGGCAGAAATTATTGCCGATCTTGCGATCAACGATCAGGCTATCTTTGTATATGCTGACAAAAATATGGAAGCAGGAACAAGAGCTGTTTTGAAATCACATAAAGTAAAGCCTGATGATTTTGTAAATAGTTTCAAATACTATGTGATTAAAGAAGAAATGGAGGGGATCACCAATGATGCACAGGAAATATTGCTGAAAAAAGATCCCAAAGCTGATAAATATGTAAAGGGAAAACTGAAACAGAATGGTGCTGTAATGCCTGTAGTAAGGTAAATTAGCCTGAGAGTTTCTGTTTCACAAAAATCGCTGAAAACAACAGTGCATTTAAAAAAGTATAGAGATGAAATTTTTTAATATAGAAAAAACCTCTGAAGGAAAAGCAAGAGCAGGGGAAATTACCACAGATCACGGGAAGATTCAAACTCCTATTTTTATGCCTGTGGGAACTGTAGCCAGTGTAAAAACAGTTCATCAGAGAGAATTAAAAGAAGACATTAAAGCTCAGATTATTCTGGGAAATACTTATCATTTATACCTTCGTCCGGGCATGGAAACGATGCAGGATGCAGGTGGGTTGCACAAATTCATGAACTGGGATCTACCTATTCTTACCGATTCAGGTGGTTTTCAGGTATTTTCGCTGGCGAGTAACAGAAAAATGACAGAAGAAGGTGCGAGATTCAAATCTCACATCGATGGAAGTTATCATATGTTCTCTCCTGAAAGATCAATGGAGATTCAAAGACAGATTGGAGCCGATATTTTCATGGCTTTCGATGAATGTACTCCTTATCCATGTGATTACAACCAGGCAAAATCATCTATGGAACTTACCCACCGTTGGCTGAAAAGATGTATTGAATGGACAAATGATAATCCTGAATTATACGGACATAAACAAAGGCTTTTCCCGATTGTTCAGGGATCTACCTATTCTGATCTTAGAAAAATTTCTGCAGAAGTGATTTCTGAAGCAGGAGCAGAAGGAAATGCTATCGGAGGACTTTCCGTTGGAGAACCTGAAGAAGAAATGTACAGAATCACTGACGAAGTGACAGATATCCTTCCGAAAGAAAAACCAAGATACCTGATGGGAGTAGGAACTCCCTGGAATATTCTTGAGTCTATCGGATTAGGAATTGATATGATGGATTGCGTGATGCCAACAAGAAATGCAAGAAATGCAATGCTTTTCACATGGCAAGGGGTAATGAACCTTAAAAATGAAAAATGGAAGCGCGATTTTTCGCCTTTGGATGAATTTGGAACTAGTTTTGTAGACCGTGAATATTCCAAAGCGTATCTTCGCCACCTGTTTGTATCCAAAGAATATCTGGCAAAACAGATCGCTTCGATTCATAATCTCGCATTCTACCTTGATTTGGTAAAAGTAGCCAGAGAACATATTATGGCAGGGGATTTTTACGAATGGAAAAACTCTGTAGTACCGGTTCTTAGACAAAGACTGTAAAAGAATATGCTTAAAATTGTAGACAGATATATCATTAAAAAATACCTTGGAACTTTCAGTTTCATGTTGGTATTATTGTCTATAGTCGTATTGGTAATCGATGTTCAGCAGAAGATTCCAAGGATAGAAAATGCCAAGGCCATTGATCCGAAACTGGATCTGACGTATTTCCTTATCCATTTTTATCCCTTCTGGATCATCAATCTTGTGGTAACATTCTTGTCCATTTTGGTGTTTATATCAGTAATTTATTTTACCTCCAGAATGGCAAATAATACTGAGATTGTTGCTATTATTAGTAGTGGAGCCAGTTTTCACAGGTTTTCGAAGCCTTACCTGTTTACCTCTATTTTTATTGGATTGATTGCCCTTGTGGTATACCATATGGTTCTTCCATGGGCCAATATCAAGAAAAATGAGTTGGAAGCATATACTTATAACGCGGCCAATAAAGAAAAGATTTTAGGAACAGCTCCGGCTTCTTCACAGTTGAGTAAAACGGAATATATTTTCGTTGATTCATGGAATAAAAGAGAAAAAAGAGGATCAAGTTTTGTCTATCAAAAATATGATAAAGACAGAAAAATGACCTATGAGCTGAAAGCAAGCGAAGTATATTGGGATAAAGAAAAAAAGCAGTTTGTTTTAAATAACTATCTGGAAAAAACAATCAATAAAGACAATACCGAAAAACTCGGAAACGGGATAGAGTTAAGGAAAAACTACGGCCATTCGCCGGAAGAACTTTTCCCTAATGAGCTGCTGGGTCAGAATAAAACCACACCGGAACTTCTGAAATTTATTGAAAGAGAAAAAGCAAGAGGAAACAGTAACCTGAATTCTTATCTGAATGAGCTTCATCAGAGAACTTCAATGCCTGTTTCGATCATTATTCTGACATTTCTGGCGCTTTCCCTGTCATCACAAAAGAAAAGAGGAGGATTGGGAGTTAACCTTGCTATAGGGATTTCATTGGCCTTTATTTTCGTGTTTTCGTTCGAAGCCTTAAAAGTGGTTTCAGAAAATAAAAGCTTGTCTCCGGCAGTAGCCATGTGGCTGCCTAATATGGTGTTTTTACCGCTTACCCTTTATCTTTATATCAAGAGGGCCAATCAATAAAGTAGTTTTACTTCTTTGTGATAAAAGGAATGCATTCCGTCTTCCAGTTCGATCCAGAGTTCACCCTTTTCGTCTGCATATCGGATGATGCCATTTTGTCGCTCTTTTTCAAATTCAAAGACCGATATTTGATCTTTTCTGAAAAGTCTTTTATTGAATCCGTCCAGAATTTCCTGATCGGAAGGGATGTTTTTCAATTTTCCGGACAAATATTCATGAAGGTTCAAAGCAAGCTCTTCCAGGTCAAATTGGATTCCTGTCTGTGTCAGAAGTGATCCTGCATTGGATATTTCATCAAAATTTTCCTGAAGAATATTGATCCCGGCTCCGATGATGAAATAATTATTCTGATTAATTTTTTTCTTTTCTATTAAAATTCCAACGATTTTTTTACCTTTAAGGATAATATCATTCGGCCATTTGATTTTTACCTCAGAGTCAGACAATTTGGCAAGAAAATCACGGATTACCATTGCGGTATAATAATTGAACATAAAGTCGGAGCACAGGATGTTCTGAGTATTCACTGCCAGCGTATAAGCCAGGTTTTTTCCGGCAGTCTGAGTCCAGACATTTCCATACTGACCACGGCCTTTAGTTTGATTAAAAGTATGAAGCCCTATAAAATTTGAATCTCCGTAAAGTAAAAACTTTGATATTTCGTCATTAGTAGAAGAACATTCTTTCAGGTAGAAGAGTTGACTCATTTAAGAAAACTTTAAGAGATTAAGAGGGTAAAAGTAAGGTTAAAGTAAAGAAAAAACAATAAATTTGCAGATTATAGTATTTTTTTAATGAATAAAACAGCAGAAAAACAAGCGTTAATAGATAAAATCGTTGAAGCTATCCAGGATGTAAAAGGGGAAGACATTATGATCTTCGATCTTTCAAACATCGAAAACTCAGTAGCAGAAACGTTCGTGATATGTAGCGGAAACTCAAATACACAGGTAGCTGCATTGGCAGGAAGTGTAGAGAAGAAAGTAAGAAACGAACTACAGGACAGACCTTGGCACGTAGAAGGGACTGAAAATGCAATGTGGGTATTGGTGGATTACGTTTCAGTGGTCGTTCATATATTCCAAAAACAGGTACGTGAGTACTACGACATAGAAGAACTTTGGGGTGACGCAGTCATTACCAAAATTGAAAATGAATAATAAAAATTTTAAAAAGTCTAAATGAATAATAAAGGATTCAACTGGTTCTTTCCTATTGCAATCGTAGCTCTTTTGCTATTCTTTGGTTCCAATTTCCTTGGAGGTGATGCAGCAAAATCTATTGATGAAGATGGTTTCTTTAGAGAAATGCAGGCGGGCAAAGTCCAGAATATAATTATATACAAAGACATAGAGAAAGCTGATGTTTTCCTAACAAAAGAAGCAAAAGCGGCAATGGTTTCCAAAGCGGGAAAAGAAAATAATCCTCTTTCTGCTTTCGAAATGGCTCCTAAAGCAGATTTTTCTGTGAAATACGGAGACCTTCAACTTTTCCTTCAGAAATTTGAACAGGTCAAAGCCAGCAATCCGGTTATTAAAACAACTAAAGATTACGGAACAGGCAAAAGCGCTCTAATGGACATCTTGGTTCCTGCGCTGGTTTGGATTTCTATTCTTGGATTATTCTACTTCCTTCTTTTCAGAAAGATGGGCGGAGGTGGAGGTCCTGGCGGACAGATCTTCTCAATCGGAAAATCCAAAGCGAAGCTTTTCGACGAAAAAGAAAGAATTCAGGTAACATTTAAAGATGTTGCAGGATTGGAAGGAGCTAAAGAAGAAGTTCAGGAAGTTGTGGATTTCCTGAAGAACTCTGAAAAATATACAAAACTGGGAGGTAAAATTCCTAAAGGTGTCCTTTTAGTAGGGCCTCCGGGAACAGGTAAGACATTATTGGCTAAAGCTGTTGCAGGTGAAGCTAAAGTTCCGTTCTTCTCACTTTCAGGTTCTGATTTCGTTGAAATGTTTGTGGGAGTAGGAGCTTCAAGAGTAAGAGACCTTTTTGCTCAGGCTAAAGCAAAATCTCCGGCAATTATCTTTATTGATGAGATTGATGCTATCGGACGTGCAAGAGGAAAAAATAATTTCTCCGGCGGAAACGATGAAAGAGAAAATACCCTGAACCAGCTTCTTACTGAAATGGACGGTTTCGGAACAGATGTGAATGTAATTGTAATGGCTGCAACCAACAGAGCAGATATCCTTGATAAAGCTTTGATGAGAGCAGGACGTTTTGACCGTTCTATCTATGTAGACCTTCCGGAGCTTCACGAAAGAAGACAGATCTTTGATGTTCATTTGAAAAAGATCAAGCTTGATGATAATGTGGATAGAGATTTCCTGGCCAAACAAACTCCTGGTTTCAGTGGGGCAGATATTGCTAATGTTTGTAACGAAGCAGCGCTTATTGCGGCGAGAAACAGTCATACTTCAGTAACAAAACAGGATTTCCTTGATGCTGTAGACAGAATTATCGGTGGACTTGAAAAGAAAAACATGGCAATCAAACCATCTGAAAAGAGAAGAGTTGCTTATCATGAAGCAGGTCACGCTACAATTTCTTGGTTGGTAGAGCATGCATCGCCACTTTTAAAGGTAACAATTGTTCCAAGAGGACGTTCTTTAGGGGCAGCATGGTATCTTCCGGAAGAAAGACAGCTTACCACTACTGAGCAGATGTTGGACGAAATGTGTGCAACATTAGGAGGTAGAGCAGCAGAGCAGGTGATCTTCAATAATATTTCTACAGGAGCACTTTCTGATCTGGAAACAGTAACGAAGAGAGCCCAGGCAATGGTGACAATCTACGGTTTAAGCCCGAATATCGGAAATATTTCTTATTATGACAGTTCTGGCCAGTCTGAATACAATTTCGGAAAACCTTATTCTGAAGAAACGGCTACCAAAATTGATGCAGAGATCAAATTGATTATCGAAAATCAGTATGAAAGAGCGGTAAGAATTCTTGAAGAAAATAAAGATAAACTTGATGCTTTGGCTAATAAACTGTTAGAAAAAGAAGTGATCTTCCGTGAAGACTTAGAAGAAATATTCGGAAAAAGAGCATGGGATCCAGAATTAACAGAGAAGCCTGTAACCAATACTATTCCTGAAAAAGATCAGCCGGTAGTGGTGGAAGCACCTCAGATCAAAGAAAAAGAAGAAGAAAGCGAAATACAGGCTCCAGAAAGCCCGACACAGCTTTAAGATTCTAAAAAAAATATAATTCATAAAAACCTGACAACTGTAAAATTGTCAGGTTTTTTCATATTTAAGGAGATATTTTGGACACTATTGTAATTTATTTTCTATTTTTGTATAAAGTTGACTAAAAATAGATTAAGTTGAATTTATTCAAGAGGATTGTAAGCAAACTTACCAACCAGCCTGAAGAAGAGGATAAACAGAGCCTGGAGAAGCTTGGGGATTCGCTGAAAAATGCGGATCTTGACTATAAGTTTGCGCAATTATTTACGCATTCGGGGGGATTTTTTAATTATTGTGCAGATGAAGCGGAAGCTCTACAAACTTTAAATCAGATTATCAAAATAGAAGGTATTCAAAACCTTTTCTGTTGGGATAAAGAACTTCAGAACTTTTTGAATGTTGTGAAGTCTACCTATACTTCAGAACTTCAGCCGTCTAATGACGCCGCATTCATCACCTGTGAATATCTGATCGCCTATGATGGCAGAATCATGCTTTCACATAATAATATTCTTCATTATCATTCTTCAAGGCTTCCCGATAGAATTATCATCATTGCCAATGTTTCTCAGATTGTAAACAACCTGAATGATGCTATGGGGAAAATAAAAAGGAACGGAAATATCAAGAACCTTACTTCCATTAGCGGAAGCCAATCAAAAATGGACAGTTCTTCCAATTCCAGTACAAAACTGTTTTTATTGCTGCTTGAAGATTAAGCAACCACTTCTAAATTTTAAATTTTGGACAAAAATCTCATTCAAAGAACCCTATCAGGTATCGTTTATGTAGCTATCATTATTCTTTGTTCTACTCCGCTGGGAGCACAGCTGCTGAACAATATTGCACCGGGTCTTGTCAAGCAACAGTATCTTTATCATGGATTGATGAGTCTGCTGCTGATTGTTGGAACCTGGGAATGTGTTAAAATCATGAAGTTTGGAAACGGCTATGAAAAATGGGTCGTATATCCATTGGTCATTTTTATTTTCTACATGTTTTCCAAAAGATACTTTAATCACGATTTCTTTTTTGATTTCAGGCTTAGTGAAATACTGGCACTGGCTCTTATTGGGATTGCTGTGGTTACTTTATTCAAATATCCCAACGAGCTATACTTCGACAGTGGGAAACTTATTTTTACCGTAATCTACGTAGCCTTGCCATTTAGTTTTGCATTAGGGCTGCCAAAGTTCTCCAGCTATAGTGATAGTTTCTCTTTGGAGGTTCTGTTTCTGTTCATTCTGATCTGGAGTAGCGATACCTTTGCTTATCTGGTAGGGAAGTTCTTCGGCAAACATAAAATGGCCCCTAAAATATCCCCTAAAAAAACATGGGAAGGCTATGCCGGAGGTGTTGTTTTAACATTGGTTTTATCCTATTTTATTGAACACTATCAGCCTGAGCTGAGAGGAAACTGGATGGTTGTAGGATTTTTGGTTGCTGCCTTTGCTCCTTTAGGAGATCTGGTGGAGAGTCAATTGAAGAGAAACTTTGGTGTAAAGGATAGTGGAAATATCATTCCTGGACATGGAGGAGTTTTGGACAGACTTGATAGTTTTATTATCTGTGTTCCTGTCGTATATTTGTACTTTATTTTAGAAAAATTTATTTAGTCTCATGAAATTACATAGAGAATCGAAAGGAACGATTACCGTTGCAACCCTGCTTTTTATTATTCTGGGTGCTCTGGCAATCTATTTCCTTAAAATATGGTCACTGGTGATCATTATGCCTTTGTTGGTTATTTACGGTTTAGTTTTCTGGTTCTTCAGAGTTCCTGATCGTAATATTCTTGATCACAGAGAAAACGTAATTGCTCCGGTGGACGGAAAAGTGGTAATGATCAAAGAAGTGGAAGAGGGTGAGTTTATCAAAGGAAAAGCTATCCAGGTTTCTATTTTTATGTCTCCTCTCAATGTTCACATTTGTAGATATCCGGTTTCGGGAGAAGTGATTTACAAAAAATACCACCCTGGTAAGTATCTTGTTGCATGGCATGAAAAGTCTTCTACGGAGAACGAAAGAACTACGGTAGCTATTCAGACGATGACTAATCATAAAGTGGTCTTCAGACAGATTGCAGGTTATGTAGCAAGAAGAATTGTTTTCTACTGTAATGAAGGGGATAAGGCAAAAGCCGGACATGAATTCGGATTTATTAAATTCGGTTCCAGAATGGACGTATTTCTGCCTTTGGATACTGAGATTATCTGTAAAATCGGTGATATTACAAAAGGTGGTGAGGATATCATTGCCAAACTGAAAGAAAACTAAAGTATCTTATCGTAAATACAAAATCTAAAGAGGCTGTCCGAAAAGTTTGGACAGCCTCAATTTTTGCTGATTTTATTCGTACCCCTATACAGGAGGAGTATATAAATAACCGAATCTCAGAAGGTGTTACTGACTTTTAGGACACTCCCTTTTTAAGGGGTATGTTTTTGTTTGAGTTTAATTACGCATGAGTACTATTGCGTATGAGTACTGTATCGCTCTTTAACTTCAGAGTAGTAATTTTGCAGGCTTTAAAAAAGGTAGCTTATCATGTTTTTTTTTAATAAATAATCATCTTTTTTTAGTAAATTTAATTGTGTAAACGGCGAAATAACGTTTTATAAATAAAAAAAAATAAAAGCTGATTTTATTTATAAAACTTTGATATATATGCTTTTTAGCAGCGGTGGTTCAAATCCCTATCTGTGATATGTAATAAAAATTAAGATGATTTATAATTTCTTATATAAGATAATTAATGGTGAACCCGACAAAAAAGCAGATGGTTTTGACGGGCTTTATCAGGATCTTATTAACAAGTACCTGCTTTTATTGTTTTTTATATTTTTGTTTTATTCCATTTTTATTATTACTTTTTTTGGTGATATATTGATTTCAACATTTCTTATCGCAATTACTTTTTTCTGGTTAATTTTAATAGCTGTAAAGGGTAAAACAAAAAGATTTAAAAGAATTTTGAAACCTTTTATAATTGGTGTTTTTATTTTACTGACTTTCATAGTTAACTTTTTTAATATTTACAGCTATAAAAGTGCAGGGGTAGAATATTTTTATTTTTGTCTTTTGTTTGCCGTTCCATTCTTTCTGAACTATAAAAAAGATGCTTTTGCGATTTTTTTTATTGCTTTTATGATCACCATTAACTTTATTGCTTGCCTTTACTTTGATTTTGATTTTCTTCCTAAAAGCAGATTTATAGAAAAAGAGGATTTTAAGACCATAAAATTGCTGAATATTTTGTTTTCTGTTGCCTCTTTCCTGGTGGATATCGTTTTTATTACCCAGAAAGATCAGCTTATTCATGGGTTAATTACAGATAAAAATGAGAAAGATTCTACCATCAAAGATCTTGTAAAAACAAATGCAGAGCTGATGAAGCATCAAATGCTTATCAATCATCTTTCGGAAGAAAATATCAGGGAGATTTTAACACTGGCAGAAAACAATTCGCCTATGTTTTTTGAAAAGTTTCAGGTATTTTTTCCTCATTTTATTCCAGATCTTTTAAAGATCAATCCTAATCTCATTCATTCCGAGTTGTATTTTTGTACTTTGATGAAGCTGGATTTTGATACCAAGAAAATAGCACAGTGTACCAATAACAGTATTCGCGCTGTAGAAAGTAAAAAATACAGAATCCGGAAAAAGCTGAATATTTCCTCGGAGATCAATATCAACAGCTTTCTTATAAAAATTTAAACAGAATTCCGTTTTTTATTACTTATACGTAGTTTTGAGTAGTGTTTCATGGTAATTTTTGATTCTCTTGTCAATATTTTTACTTAAAAATATTGTGATGAATATTAAGGATATTAATATTGGGGATCTTATCAGGTCCAAGGTAGAAGAGCATCAGATTTCCATAGAAAGAATCTGCAGATTTTTCGAGCAAACGGAAGAAGATATAGAAAAAATGTACCATACAAAAAGTATGGATACTGATATCCTGCTGAAATGGTGCAAGCTTTTAAAGTTTGATTTCTTTAGATTTTATACCGGGCATCTAATTTTATATTCTCCGCAGTCCAGAATTGATAATGCATTCAGAAAAAAGGAAAATACCCTGATTTTTAGAAAAAGCATTTATACGCAAGAGGTGAAGGATTTTATTCTGGAAAAAATAAAAGCCGGAACAATGACTGTCAGCGATGCTGTGGAAAGGTATAAAATACCTAAAACCACTTTATACAAATGGATGAAAAAAATATAATATGACTCCTGATTACAAACAGATTTATACTGATATTCTCGAAGAAAAATTCCCGGAAAAGCTAATAGATGCTACAATCAGGCTTAAGCTTAAAACATTGAATTCAGCTTTTGATGTTCTGAAGTTTAATCAGATGGTTTTTGGGGAGCCTGAATATGCGGTTGGATTTAATAATCAAAGACTTCGTTCATATGACGAAAAATCTATATTGAAAATTCTGAAATACCAGAAACAGAACGGACTTAATAATCTCCAGCTGGGCAGACAGTTTAAAATAAGCAGAAATACTATTTCCAAATGGAAAACTATTTTTAAGGAATAAAAAGGTGTTTTTGCCAGGATCTTTTACGTTATCAAAAACTATTTGGTATTTAAGGTATTTATCAAGAATTTAAAACATAAGACATTGTTTTGTTTTTATGCTTAAAGCGAAGCATGTTTTGATGTTCTTAATGTCTTGATTGTTTTTTTTAATATCCATAATCATTTTTATTTTTTATAAAATCATTTAAATTTAATTATTGTTTAATATATGATATAAGTTGCTGGTTATTTGTGAGTTTAACTACTCATGAGTAGTATTGCGTAGCTAAAATTATGTTATTAAGTAAATGTTGTTATTATTTTTGTGAAAAGTTTTATAATTTTAGTTAAAATAATTAACCATTAAACAATTATAACTTAATATGATGAGTACAAAATTTACAACTCCCTCGATCAAGTGCATTTTAATTGCACTTCTCTTTGCTTTTGGAGAATATTATTCTCAAAGCACCAATGGTGCAGTAGGTATTAATACTACAACGCCTAATGCCAATTCTGTATTGGATGTTGTTTCTAGTAATAACAACAAAGGGGTTCTTATCCCTAGACTTACTGAAGCACAAAGAAATGCTATTGTAATCAACACCTCTCAAGATGATGGTTTGACAATTTATAATACTACGGAAGACTGTATTAATTACTGGAGTCTTGCCGATAATGAATGGAAAAGTGTCTGCGGACAAATGGGAAAATCTGTTTTTACCATTGACTGTTCCAATACGAAAGCCATGGGGACCTACATTCAGAGTAAAGAACTTACTGCTTCTAATTATCTTAGCGTATCCGTAAATGTAACCAAAGTTGGAAATTATACGATTACAGGAACAACAACCAATGGATATAATTTTTACGGAACAGGGGTATTCCTTAATACAGGAGTGCAGACGGTACAGGTTTCGGGACAGGGCATACCTGCTCTTATACAGGTTGATAATGTACAGCTTTCTGCCAATGGAGTAGATGTTACATGTACACCTGCTGTTACAGTGAATGTATTAAGTCCTGCCGGAACGTATACAATGAGCTGTGGAAGTGCAACCGTAAATGGAGTGTATAAAGTCGGAACAGCACTTACAGCGTCCAATACAATTACATTGCCTGTAAATGTTTCGGCATTGGGAAGTTACACGGTTACAACCAATACCGTTGACGGAATTTCTTTCAGAGGATCAGGGACATTTACCTCTACAGGAAATCAGAATATTACATTAAGCGGAACAGGAACTCCAACTTCTACATCAGTGAAGACAATGACCATTACTTCCGACAGCCAGGGAGGCGTATCTACAACTTGTACAGTAAATGTAATTGTAGTTATCCCTTTAAAAACAGTTGTACATCTTGGTGGTACTGGAGATCATGGTTACAGTGCAGAAGAAGATGCCTCCAGAAATTTAATGGATGCTGCTGCTAATTTCGGAACATTAGCAACTAGTGTGGTTAAATTTGAAGGATTTACTCACCTTGCACCCGCAGATGGAGCGCCTGCTATTGCGGCTCTTAATAACAAACCTGATATTGTTATCATGGGGTATCCTTATTCTCCTAACGCAGCAGAAAGAACCGCTATTGTGGACTATCTTAATAAAGGAGGAGTAGTAATTGCCCAGCTGGAAGAAAACGCTTCTATTCAGGCTCTGATGAGAAGTATATTTGCAAGTCCTCAGATTAATGCTACGGGAAGAAACAGTGGAGGAGCTGTATATCAGATGATCAATATTAATGATGAGATTCTTAATGGTCCGTTTGGTGATGTAAGAGGTAAAAACTGGGGTGAAGATGCGAGTGCAACATCCGCATTAGACGGAGTTTCTGAATCTTTTATTACTTCATATAGCGGGGCTAGTGCTATAAACTCTACGAGTGTATTCGCAGGAACAACTATGTTTAAGCATAAGAATTTAAATCTCTTCTTTGTAGGTGATGGTGGATTTTTGAGTAACTTCAACGCCAATGGAACAATTGCAAGTAATACGGCTTATCCATTTGCTACAAATACCAGTAATTTTCCGGTAGCAAAAGCTGCTTATGGTTTTGCAGGTAACGGAAATACGTTAGGAAGTATGGCTGTACAGAACTCAATTATTTTCGCTAATGTAGTGGCTTGGGCAATCAAACAGGCAGAATTCAATGGGATAAACACACAATGATAAAAGGTTTTTAAAGATGACTCCGGCACGATTATTCGTGCCGGAGTTTTTTATTTTATATGTTTTTTAACGTCCTGTATCATGTTTAATATTAATTCCACAGGGATATCCTTATCCATATCGATAAGAAGGATTTTAAACTTCTTTCTGCCATCCTGGATCAATTCAGGATAATCAAGTCTGTCACCATGATAAAAGCTCAGATAATGCTTTTTGTATTTTTTGCTGTAATAAAAGTAGCACAGCATTTTCTTTTTGTATTTGATAAACGGAAGTCCGAAACTGAATGTTTCGGTAATGTTTTCCGGATCTGAAGCTAAAATAGAATCACGTAAAAATAAAAGAGTACTTCTTTCAGGCTCTTCGATTCTGTAGAAATACTCTTGTATAGGGTTCATTTTAATTGAATTAAAATATTAGTCAAAATTTTGAAGCTCAACAAGTTTGTTATACATTCCTTTTTTAGCGATCAGGTCATGATGAGTTCCCTGCTCTACAATATCACCTTTTTCCATCACTACAATCCAGTCTGCTTTCTGAATGGTTGAAAGACGGTGGGCAATGACTAAAGAAGTTCTGTTTTCCATCATTTTCTCCAGTGCATCCTGAACGAATCTTTCGGATTCCGTATCCAGTGCAGAGGTTGCTTCATCCAGAATCATGATTGGCGGGTTTTTCAATACCGCTCTGGCAATAGAAACCCTTTGTTTCTGACCTCCGGAAAGTTTACCACCGTCATCTCCGATATTGGAATCATAACCTTCAGGAAGTGTTGTGATAAATGCGTCTGCATTGGCAATTTTTGCTGCAGCAATTACTTCTTCTCTGGTAGCATCAGGTTTACCCATCAGAATATTATTATAAACGGAATCATTGAATAATACAGATTCCTGGGTTACCATTCCCAGAAGCTTGCGGTATTCATCTAATTTTAAATGTTTAATATTGGTGCCGTCAATCATGATCTCTCCCTCAGAAACATCATAGAATCTTGCTAAAAGATTGGCAATTGTTGTTTTACCACTTCCGCTTTGCCCAACAAGAGCAACTGTTTTCCCTTTTGGAATTGAAAGTGAGAAGTTTTTAAGAATGGTATGATCTTTATCGTAATAAAAGCCAATATTATTAAATTCGATGGAATGATTTAATGTTGAGATCGAAACAGGATTGGGTATTTCATCAATTTTTACGTCTGCATCAAGAATTTCCAATACTCTTTTCAATGAAGCTTCTCCTTTCTGTACATTGGAAATGGATGTAGATAAGCTTTTGGCCGGTGGTAAGATTTGGAAAAACATTCCCAAGAATACCAAAAACCCTGCAGGCGATAAACTTTGGTCTACAATAATCTGTTTTCCTCCATACCATGCAATGATTAAAAAGGTAATAGAACCTAGAAATTCACTCATTGGCGATGCTAATTCTTTCTTTTTTCCCAAGCTCATTGAGCTGGAAATCCATCTGTTCATGGACTGCATGAAGCGGTTATCCATGATCTTTTCAGCATTAAATATTTTAATAACCTTTGAAGATTTTAGTGTTTCGTCTACGATAGAAAAGATGGTTCCTAGCTCATGTTGTGCTTCATGGGAGTCTTTTTTTAGACTTTTTCCAATCAAAGCGATCATTGTTCCCATTACAGGCAATACCAATAATGAGAAAAGTGTCATTTCCGGACTCACAATAAATAAAGAAATCAAAGTGCTGATCAACATAAAAGGCGCGTTGATTAATTCAACTAAGCTTCCCAGAATATTTCCTTCCACTTCTCCTACGTCATTAGACATGCGGGACATCATATCTCCTTTTCGGCTTTCTGTAAAAAAAGAAACAGGTAAAGTCAATATTTTCCTGTACATAGCTCCCCGTAAATCTTTAGTAACACCTACACGGTAGTTGATCAATAAAAGTGAGCCTAAATACCTGAAAATATTTCTTAAGAGGAACATAAATGCTGTGATAATGCATAACCAGGCAAGTACTTTTAGAGAGCCATATTCAGAAACTAATGACTGAATAAAATAATTGGAATAATCTTTTGCAAAAGAGAAAAAGTCAATAAGATCACCGGAATAAACAGGTGCAGTTTTATATTTCTCAGGTCTTATGGTGCCAAAAAGCATTCCCAAAACCGGTAGAATGGTCCCTAAGGAAGCAATCTGAAATACAGAGTACAGGATATTGAAAAATAAACTGCCGTAGATATATTTCTGATGTGGTCTCGCGAACTTTAAGATTTTTTTATACTCGTTCATTCAATGAAAAAATTGGATAGCAAAATTACGTAAAATTACAAGATAAGACGTTCTTAATCCTGTTTTACTTTATTGGATAAGTTTCAAAAAGTATCTTTTTGTTACAACCCAGCGCTATTCAGCTTTTTTTTTTAATAAATAAACCTTAACATGGCTTAAGAACAGGAAATAAGAAGGTATTGCTATTTAGTAAAAAAACTGCTGCAAGAGCAATTTTTATGATTTCACTTAAAATTTAACTTGGTCATTATACTTCGGAGCAAAATTTTTAGGACCCAGTTTATCCAGTGTTTTTCCAAAGTTATTGATGATCTGTGTCATGTTATCGAAGTTTACAATATTGACATCATCATTTTCGTGATGATAATGAGATGCTTTTGTCATATCAACGGTAGAAAATGAATGGGCAATGATTTTCTTTTTTACAAAACTCACATTGTCTGAACGGTAAAACAACTGCTGTTTCGCATAAGGATCTGCATTAATTTTTAATCCGTTTACTGCATTTTTATTGAAAAGCTCGTCAAGATCTGAGAATCCGTCTCCTGTCATATATAATGCGTTTTTCCCCCATTGAGATTCTGTAGCTACCATTTCGAAATTGAAAAGAGCTGTCATCTTATTATAAATATGATCCAGATTTTTATCTGTGGAAATAGCTCGTGAGCCCAGCATTCCTTTTTCCTCTCCATTGAATGCCATAAACACCATGGAGAATTCCGGTTTTTTGTTTTTAAAATAATCAGCAATACCTACCAGAGTAGTGATTCCGCTCGCGTCATCATCTGCTCCGTTATAAATATTATCTCCGCTTTTATCACTGGTTCCGATATGATCAAAATGCCCTGAAAAACCAAGATACTGATCTGATTTTCCTTTTTTGATTCCGCAAACATTGTATACCGTCTTTCCGTTGTAGTCAAAAGGAACCAGATAAGATTTTCCGGTACAATATTCCAAATTATTTTCTTTGAAAAGTTTAGCGATATAATTGGCAGCATTTTCATTTTCCTGAGTCCCGATTTCACGACCTTTCATTTCATCTGAAGCGAGAGTGGAAAGAACTGTTTTTACTCTTTCTTTGGAAACCTCCTGTCCAAAGGTAAATATGGAGAATAGTGATAAAGTAAGATATGTTAGCTTTTTCATTGTTTTTTATTAAGTTATAGTATCTGTCGTGTTTTTAATCAAAAAGTTGCAATGAATTTACATAAATTAAATTAAGAATGGAGATTAATAAAAAAACAGCTCCTTAAAAGAAGCTGTTCTCACTCAAAAAATCGTTGTAAGGCTATCGAAGTCTGTCTACAGATTTTACGAGCCTCTCATCTTTACGGATGTAAACGTTTGCTATAAGCAGACAGATTACCGCAATCAATGGGAAAATCGGCTCAATACCCTTCTCAGGAATTTGAATTCCTCCGGATAAGTTTAGTAACCAGTACGCCAATACACCAATCAACAAAACGTTTATAATGATGCTGATGGTATTCAGCAAAATTTGTCTTTTTCTGTTTTTGAAACTGAAAATACTTAATGCTCCGGTGATAACAAGTACTATACAGCTTATATTAAGTAAAGGAATACTGTCTGAAATGACAACATCCTGTCCTGTTATAAAAAGGAAAACTGCAGCTAAAACTGCTAATAAGGTCCATATGGTTTGTATTCTCTGTAGCATTGAATATTAAATTCTTGGCAAAAATAATATAAATTTTGCACAATTCAAAAATAAGTGTAGATTTGCATTATACAATGTACTTGAAAACCAAAGTCACCGGACTTACTTTTCTTACTCACAATTAATTACATTTTTACATTAAATATGTTTAACATAGAAACGTTAAGGTCAAAATCCGTAACGGAACTGACTAAAATCTTAAAAGATTTGGGCGTTAAAGTTGCAAGAACCAGCAATGAAAATGACAAGATCTTTGCTATTCTTGACTTTCAGGCTTCTAACCCTAAAGTTGCAAAAGATTATTTCAACGCCACCGAAACCGCCAGTGTAAATACTGAAGAGGCTCCAGCAGAGAAACCTGCCAAAGCCCCGGCAAAAAAAGCTGCTCCGAAAAAAACACCAGCCAGGCCAAAAGCAATTGCAAAAGCTCCGGTAGAAAATAAAACAGAGGAAATAGTAGAAGAAAAGATACCTGCTTCTGAAGAAATAAAACCGGAAGAACCCAAAGCTGAAACCGCCGTAGCAACAGCAACAGAAGAATCAGCAGCAAGCGCTCAGGCAAAAAAGAAAAGAAAAAGAGTTTCTACCAATGCCGCTAACGCAGAAGTATCTCAGGAAAGAGCTGAAACTCCAAAAAACACAGAACCTCAAGAGCCTGTTCAGGCTGAAGAAAAGCCTAACAATCCTCAACAACAGCAGGCAAGCAGACCTCCAAAAGGACACAACCATCCACAGAACAGTGGAAACCAACATAAAAATCAAAACCAACAAAACCAACAACACCAGCAGCATCAAAACCAAAATCAGAATCAAAACAGACATTCTGAAAAAGGAGAAGAGCAGCATGACCATAAAAAAGAATTCAATTTCGATGGATTGGTAAGTATTGAAGGGGTTTTGGAAATCTTACCGGATAACTACGGATTTTTACGTTCTTCAGACTTCAGCTATATCTCTTCTCCGGATGATGTGTATGTTTCTACAGCTCAGATCAGGAATTACGGGTTAAAAACCGGAGATACCGTGAAAGGAATTGTAAGACTTCCAAAAGAAGGGGAGAAATACTTTTCATTGCTAAAGCCAACAGAAGTTAACGGACGTGACCTTGCATTTATCAAAGACCGTGTTGCTTTTGAATACCTTACTCCGCTTTTCCCTGAAGAGAAATTCAACCTTGCTGGAAGCGGTTCTACAGTATCCACAAGAATTGTAGATTTATTCGCACCTATCGGGAAAGGGCAGAGAGCAATGATTGTTGCACAGCCTAAAACCGGTAAAACGATGTTGCTTAAAGATATCGCTAATTCTATTGCGGCCAACCACCCGGAAGTTTATATGATGGTTCTTCTGATTGATGAGCGTCCGGAAGAAGTTACTGATATGGAAAGAAGCGTAAATGCAGAAGTAATTGCTTCTACATTTGATGAAGCTGCTGAAAAACACGTAAAAGTTGCTAATCTTGTTCTTGCAAAAGCACAAAGAATGGTAGAATGCGGACATGATGTAGTTATCTTACTGGATTCTATCACAAGATTGGCAAGAGCATATAATACCGTAACTCCGGCATCAGGAAAAGTTCTTTCCGGTGGGGTAGATGCAAATGCTCTCCACAAGCCGAAGAGATTTTTCGGGGCAGCAAGAAAAATTGAAGGAGGTGGGTCTCTGACAATTATTGCAACAGCATTGATTGATACGGGATCTAAGATGGATGAAGTAATCTTTGAAGAATTCAAAGGTACCGGTAACATGGAACTTCAGTTAGATAGAAAAATTGCTAACAGAAGAATTTATCCTGCTATTGACCTTGTGTCATCAAGTACCCGTAGAGATGATCTTCTTCTTGACGAGGTAACTTCCCAGAGGATGTGGATTCTTAGAAAATATCTTTCTGAGATGAACCCTGTAGAAGCGATGGAATTTGTAGATAAAAACATCAAAGGAACCCTAAATAATGAAGAGTTCCTGATGTCTATGAATAAATAAATTTAATATTGTTAAATGAAAAGCACGGATCACTTGATTCGTGCTTTTTGTTGACTGTCAATAAAAAAATAAAACTTAATTCATTCTAAATCAATATATCAATGTTAAAGATTTATTAAAGTAATCCACAATCCTTGATAATACCTTAAATATTGGCTAATTTTGAATAATAACATTAAAAATAAAGATTATGTCATTTGAATTACCAAAACTAGGATATGCATACGATGCATTGGAACCAACGATCGATGCAAGAACTATGGAAATCCACCATACAAAACACCACCAGGCATATATTGACAATTTAAATAAAGCAATTGAAGGAACTGAACTAGCAGGAAAAACTATTGAAGAAATCTGCCAGACAGGAACTGACAAGCCAGCAGTAAGAAATAACGGAGGAGGTCACTTTAACCACTCTTTATTCTGGGAAATTTTAACTCCTGGAGGAAGCAAAGAACCTGTAGGAAATGTAAAGGCTGCTATCGAAAATTACGGAGGTTTTGATAAATTCAAAACTGATTTTTCTGAGGCTGCTAAAACAAGATTCGGTTCAGGATGGGCTTGGTTAGTAAAAAATACTGACGGTTCTGTATCTGTTTCTTCTACACCTAACCAGGATAACCCATTAATGCCTGTAGCAGACGTTAAAGGAACTCCGGTTTTAGGATTAGACGTTTGGGAACACGCTTATTATTTAAACTACCAAAACAGAAGACCTGACTATGTTTCTGCATTCTTCGATGTAGTTAACTGGGATAAAGTAGAGGAATTATTCAATAAATAATTTTCAGCTATTATAAAAATGAAAAGGAGACTGTCTCAAAAGGTAGACCAACACTCTGAGAATTTCTTAAATGACAAAATTTGTCACACAAGAGTCTGAGAAAGGTGCTTTTAGACAGTCTCCTTTGTCCTTTAATCTATGAATAGATTGTCTTTTTTAAATTTTTCGTTAATAACCTTTGGGTCTGCTAATTGAACACTACTCCCCATATACATTTTAGCTTTTCCAGCAGGATCAGCGTAAAAATCGTTTCTTTCTTTAATGAAATTTGCTTTTGTTGTTTCAATAAAGTTTTTTGGTAAGGTTATATTCAAACTTTGTTTCTTAACACCAACCAAACTAAATGTAAAATAATGGTTTAAATCATACACTTCAACAATCAGTCCTGGGAGTCCTTTAAATCGAAATGGTCCATCATGAGATGGTATGTCAGAAGTAAACCAAGCAGTAAACTTTCTATTGTCGAGCATACAAACTGCTTTCTGACAATTAAATTCACCTATTTTCTTTTTCTCATTTTCTATTGTCCAGTTTATTGTTTCGGCGGGATATCCGTAAAACTTATTGACAATTTTATCAAGCACTTTGATTTTTTTGTCTATACTGTAAAATACCTCATGATTTACCCTTGCTTGAGGCATGGACGCAAAGTTTATAGTGTAATTTCCTTTGTCAAAGTTGCTTTGTACGATTGAATCTCTACGCATTTTTGAGAAGCTTTTATAGATAGATCCTTTACCATCTGAAAGTAGTACCATCGTCTCTTCAAATTTCCGGTCTTTATCTAAGGAATCACGCATGAACGTGTACTTATAATAAAATACGGTACTTGATTTCACTTCTTGTGCTTGAATGAAAGTTGTTATGCTAATAATAAATAGTAGTAATATTTTTTTCATTTTTTACATAATTATAAAACTCAGATAGTAAATAAACTATCTGAGTTATTTTTTTTATTACTGATGACAGTTAATTTGTTCAACGGCTTCTGCATCGCTCATTAAACACTCGGTTCCCCATTCGCTACACCATGTTGTGTATGAATTAAGTCCGCAAGATGTTTGAACAAAAACTTGCATACATCCAAATGCTTTTACTTTGTTTTCCTTTTCCTCTTCTTTAATTTCTGTAACCTTGGAATAAAGATTTGATGCCACTGTGCTTTTAGCATTTACTAATCCAGCAACTCCGAAAGCTGCTAATAAAATAATTTTTTTCATAATGAGTTTTTTAAAATTCATTACTAAAATATAAAATAAAATCAACTTGTCGTGAACTATTTTTTTTATGTTAACTCTCTGTTTTTTAGTTGTTTTTTTGCATCGTTAAATTAAAGGATTGTATTTTTACTACGGAAATTCGAAATACTATTAAGAAAGACTTTCTATTGAGTATTTCAATGGAATTTAAACAGCATTTATATAAAAAAGGTTCAAAATTACTTTGAACCTTTTTATTGAGGATGTTTTAAATTTACCTTATTACATCGCTTCCGTATAATCCATTCAATCTTAGCTTATACTTCCAGTTTACATAGACAAAAACCTGGTATAACTTATATTCAAACCTGATCCCGTAATTTTCCTTAGGATCATAATCTATTCCGGATTCTATGACATTTCTGTATCTTCCGGAATTGTAATAGCTGTTCCATTCGTTGACCAAGAATGTGTTTCTTGTCTTCAGGTAAGATTCTGTATACTGGCTGGCAGGTTTTGCAACAGCACTCAGAAAATAGTCAAATTGGGTATCAATGACCGTAAGATCCCATTCTCCGTCTTCATTTTTAGAGGGCTTCATTTCAGGTTGCTCCTTATTTTTCTTCGGAGTTTCCTGAGAAAAACAGATGAAAGGTATCAAGGCAATTATTACTAATAAAACAATATTTTTCATGACGTGACATTTATATAAAAAAAGCACTCCAATAAGAGTGCCTAATTTTTTATGGTTCTTTCTGAAGAACTACAAATGCCGGGAAGTGATCACTGTAGCCTCCTGTAAACTGGTCTCCATTCCAGGATCTGAAAGGATATCCTTTATAATTCCCTTCTTTATTAACGAGGTAAGGCGGGGCAAAGATTTCTGTTTTGTAAACAGAATATTCTTTAGTTACCTGATCTGAAATTACATTTTTTGAAACGATAATCTGGTCAAACAGGTTCGGGGCATCCTGATAAGCCAAAGAAGCAACTCCTTTCTTATATAAAGGGTACATCAGGTTAAGATAAGGTGTTTCTTCGCTTAAATCTTTCGGATTCGCCTGAGCTTTCAGGTGGGTTTTTAAACTTGGGCTTACAGGGTCATCATTAAAGTCGCCCATTGCAAAAAGTTTTGTAGTGGGATCTGCAGCTCTTACACTGTCCATTTGTTTTTTTAATAACGCTGCGGCAGCATTTCTTTTAGGTAAAGAAATGGCTTCACCACCTCTTCTTGAAGGCCAGTGGTTCATGAAAAATGCTACTTTTTCATTATCCAAAAATCCTGTTACCACAAGAATATCTCTTGTATATTCTCTTCTTCCGTTGTCACCGTAAATAACCAGTTCTTTTTTTAATGAATTGGTAGGGGTGAATCTTCTTTTCTGATAGATCAGTGCTACGTCGATTCCTCTGTAATCATAAGAATTGTAGTGTATAATTCCGTAATCATATTTCTTTAGGGCAGGTTCGTTCACAAGATCCTGGATCACTTGTCTGTTTTCAACTTCAATTAAGCCTACTACTGCAGGAGCTGTTTTGGTATACTGAGCTCCCATTTCAGAAATTACCTTAGCTTCATTAGCCAGTTTTGCCTTATAAATTTTACTTCCGTAGTTCTTTGCACTTTTTGGAGTAAACTCTTCAGAACCCCCTTGTTCTCTAACTACTTTTTTGCCAATTAAAGCTCCGTCACTCCATGGCCCGTCATATTTTTCAGCTTCCAGAAACTTAATAGAATCCAGCGGAATGCTTCTATGGAAAGCAGGATTTTTAATGTCTTTGGTTCCGTCTATATAATCTGCTGAGCGAATAGTATCCCAAAGGTTTTCTACATTTAGGAAACCTACAGTTGCTACTTTTCTCAGTTTTCCTTGTTGTTGTGAGAATGCCACGATCGAAATAAACAGGGCAAACAGACTCGAAAATCTCTTCATTTCTTTAGAGTTTTTATTATTCTATTAATTACAAATTTACTTTTTTTTAACTCACTGCGTTTTAAATATTTGTAAATTTAAAAGCAGTAATTCGAATCTCTCTTTTATAATGATTCTTAAAAGATTGCAATGTTAAGAAAAAAATATGTTAAAAAAGTTCTGGATTGCAAAATTTGTTTAAATTTGTGCCCCCAACTTTTAAATTGTTGAAAATTAACAAGAAAAGTATTAAAAAAATAAATATACTCATGATTAAAAAATTATCATTGATCTCTTTATTTACCTTGCTGCCTGCGTCCTATTATTATGCGCAGACAACAGTGTTTGCGTATCTTAAGGATGCGGAAGGCAAGCCTGTTGAGCAGGCAAGTGTAGATTTAAAAGGAGCAGGAAATGATGCAAAGGCAGACAAAATCGGATATTTCCAATTTACGGATTTGATGCCCGGACATTATCAGATTATGGTTACAAAACCCAATTTTGAAACTAAAGTTTTTGAATTTGATGTAACCAGTGATGAGAAAAGAAAAGATCTTGGAGTAATTACTCTTTATTCTGCATTGAATGGTGCAGATCAGGGGTTAGCTATCATAGAAGATTCCGGGGAAAGTGACGGTGGCGGTGCACAGCAAACTGCAACCGTTGGGTTATTACAGTCATCTCAGGATGTTTTCAACAGAATGGCAAGTTTTGATTTAGGTCCCTACTGGTTCCGTCCAAGAGGAATTGACAGCAGAACAGGTGAGAATATGATCAATGGGGTTTCTATGGCCGCTGCAGATAATGGAGATGTAGATTTCAGCACCTGGGGAGGATTGAACGAAATTACCCGTTACCCGGAAATTGCAGCTAACCATGCCCCTTCAGAATATGCTTTCGGAGGAACTACCGGAGTATTTTATAAGAATACAAAAGCCAGCGAGTATAGAAAAGGAAGTCAGTTAACCTACTCTCTGACCAACAGAAATTATACCAACAGATTATCCTACAGGTTTTCATCCGGAATGAATAAGAACGGATGGGCATTTACAGGAATGATCGCAAGAAGATGGGCACAGGAAGGGATTCAGGATGGTACCGCTTATGACGCATACAGTGGCTATCTTGGTATTGAAAAAAAATTCAGTGATAGTCATACCATGACTTTAAATGCCATTGGATCTAAATATGCAAGAAGCTCTTCAAGTCCAAGTACTCAGGAAGTATATGACTTCAGAGGTGTTCATTACAACTCGTATTGGGGATGGCAAAACGGAGATAAAAGAAATGAAAGAGTGAAAAGAGGTTTCCAGCCGATGATTCAATTACAGGATTTCTGGAAAATCAATAAAAACTCTCAGCTATGGACATCTGTTTCTTACCAATTTGGGAAAGAATACAGTTCAAGACTGGACTGGTACAGAGCCAATAACCCTTCTCCAACGTATTACCGTAATCTACCAAGTTATTGGTTAAACTATACAAATCCGTCTCCTGAGCAGGCTGCCAACATTGGAATCACAAGAGACTGGTGGACCAATGATGACCAGTCACACACACAGATCAACTGGGATAATCTTTATAATGCCAACCGAAATGTAGAATACAATGCATTATTGGGCGGAAGAAGAGCCGCTTATTATCTTGTAGATGATGTGAAAGACGATAAAGTATGGAATGTGTCTACGCACTATACTTATAACTTCACCGATACTTCCCGTTTTATTTTAAATTTATCTTATCAGAATTACAGATCTGAGCAGTACAGAGAAGTAAATGACCTTCTGGGTGCTGATTTTGCCCTGAATATGGATCCATTTGCATCCAACACCACTGCAGGAAGTGTTTGGGGAAAATTTAATACAAGAGAAAACGATACTGATGTTACCAAAAGAGAGGGTGATAAAATCGGGTACAGCTATATTTTCAGAAGACAGGAATTCAAAATAAACCCTGCTTTCAAATTCTCTACAGGAAAATTTGACGTTTTCATTTCTGGATTATTCGAATATACGACAAACAGCAGAGAAGGATTATTCCAACATTATCTGTATGAGTCTTCTTATGGAAAAGGTGCAGACCAAAACTTCTGGAATGCAGGGGTGAAAGGTCAGGTTACTTATAAAATTAATGGTAGAAACTTCCTTGTTTATAACGGAGCTTACTTCTCACAGTCTCCTTTTTTAAATGATATTTATTTTAATACAAGAGTAAGTGGTGTTACAACGCCGGGAATCAAGAATGTTGTTGTTGATGCCAACGATCTGAGTTATGTAATCTCTACTCCGATTGTTAAACTTAGGCTGACAGGTTACCTTGTTAATACTCAAAATGAAACAAGTGTACAAAGATACTTCGCACAAGGAATTAAACTGACAAACCTTACTGAGAGTGGTGATCAGGCTCCGGTTCAGGATGGTGCCTTCATTACACAGGTATTGGCAGGAGCCAATAAAAGAAATATGGGGATTGAGCTTGGCGCACAAGTAAAAGTAACTCCTACTTTAACAGCAAGTGGTTTATTAAGCTTAGGGCAATACACGTATACCAATAACCCTACCGTTTATTTTGCATCTGACGCTGTTGGAACATTCAGAGAGCTTGACGGGAACGGAAATATCGTATCAAGATCTTATACCAATATGGGCGAAGCAACACTTAAAAACTACAGACAGGGTGGAACGCCTCAGGAAGCATATACGCTAGGTCTTCGTTACAGCAGTCCTAAATACTGGTGGCTGGGAGCAACATGGAACTATTTCGGACATTCATTCCTGGATCCGTCTCCGGTAACCAGAACCGCAAGATTCTATACCAATCCTAACACACCTGGAGTTCCTTATGATCAGGTAACTGATGAAGAACTTGCAAGAGTTCTTACACCTACAAAGCTTCCTTCAGCATTCTTCTTCAATGTCAATGCAGGGAAGTCCTGGCTGATTGGTAAGTATTATGTATTGCTGTCTGCATCGGTTAATAACATCCTTAATAACAGAAACTTTATTACAGGAGGATTTGAGCAGACCAGAAACGTTAACTATATTGATTATGCGAATGATTACGACAGCGGAAACATGGTATTCGCTCCTAAATATTGGTATAACCAGGGTAGATCTTATTTTGTTAATCTTCAATTCAGATTCTAAAAAACTAAAATTAAAAATCGAAAACAATGAAAAATATATATTTTAAAGCGGCGATCTTTAGTGCTATTTCAATGCTGGCATTCTCGTCTTGTGTGAAAACTGATGATTATGAGGTGCCAGAAATCAAATGTACCAACAAATTTGCTGCAGCTAATCACCAGTTATCAGAAATTGTAACTATTGCAAAGGCAAAACCAGGTGAAGCCGATATCATTAAGGAAGATTTCATCGTAGAAGCTTATGTCTCTTCAAGTGATGAGTCTTCAAATCTTTACAAAATGATGTTCCTTCAGGATAAACCTGAAAACCCGACACAAGGGATTGAAATTGATATCGATGGGGGAAATCAGTATCTTGATTATCCTATTGGAGCTTTAGTAAGAATCAACCTGAAAGGATTGATCGTTCAGGGAGTTAATGGAAACATTAAAGTAGGTTCTTATGATCCTAACTATCCTATCGGTAGAATCAACCCTAATAAAGTATCTAATTATATGGCCAGAGTTTGCGACGGACAAAAGCCTGTAGTAGCTGCAATGAAGCCATTAGAGTTCAACTCTATCTCTGATGCTTTGAAAAACGGTGCTCATATCAATCAGCTTGTAAAAATTAAAAATGTTCAGTTTGAAGAGCCTGAACTGACCAAAAATTTTGCTGACGAATCTGCAACAGGTGATCGTTATATTACGGATAAAAAAGCAGGTAGATTAGATCTTCGTTTCAGCAACTATTCAACTTTTGCGAAATCTCCGATCTCTCCTAAATATGAAAAAAGTGGTGATATCGTTCTTCTTCTGAGTCGTTTTACAAGCTCAAATAACGCAACGGTTTTCACAGATCAGGCTTATATAAGAGATCTTAATGATATTAACTTCCCGAATGCCAGATTTACTCCAGGTCAGCCGGAACTTCCATCTGCTAATGCTGTCAATCTTTTCCCTAGCTCTGATTTTGAAAATTGGGGGTCTTTTCTATCAAGTTTAAATAGCTTTGGGCTTATCTCTTATGCATCTCAAGGTATTGGTTTGGGATATAATGATACAAACTCCCTTCAGATTAAAGGTACACCTGGCAATAATGATTATGTATTTACAGCGAATGCTGCGTCAGGAATACCGGCAGCTCCGAAGAGAATTACAATGTATATCAAAGGGACTGCATCAGGAAAATCACTATCTTTCAATGTATATAGAGCAACACCATTAGCGCCTAATACATCTGCTTTCTATACATTTAATTTAGCAACATTCTCTACTGGGGCTACTTTAAGCCCGGAAAGTACGAATTCCTATAACGGATCTATCAACACGAACGGACAATGGAGACTGATTGAGCTTACCCTTACAGGTCTTACCGATCTTAATACTACCGCTGGAAAAACTATGTTTGCCCTCAAAACAGGGAAGGATGGTGTGTATGATCTTCAGATTGATAATATCAAAATTGAGTAATTTATTAGGATAAAATATATTCTGATACACTTTATAAAAATCGGGCAGCTTGAAAAGCTGCCCGATTTTTATTTATACGAGGTTTTATCTGCGTTTATTTAACCGTAATTGTTGGATCCCAGTAAAAGTAACCGTATAGAATCTGTTTGTTACTGTCATTCGGATCTAAAATATAAAGTCCAAACTGTACATAGAAATTCTCTGTTCCTGTAGCTTTTACTTTAGAGTCGATACTTGCAAAAGTAATATCAGCGCTGGCAGCAGGAAGACCGTTTTGAGAATTCAAATTAGGTACCGCAGCTTGCCTTCTTTCAACAGAATTGTAGATAAAGCTGTTAAAAACCTGATCTCCGGACCAGTATTTAATATTGTAGATGATGATAGCATCATCAGAGTTTTGATAGATTGAAGTTCCTCTGAAAGAAACGGTGTCTCCGGCTCTTGCACTGAAGTTCAGATCGGCTGTACCTTGCCCGGAAATAGCATTGGCATTCGAAACAATCATATGCTGGCTGTTATGATCAATTCCTGTAGGATTATTAGGATCTGTACTTGGGCTTTTATAAGTATTTCTTACATAATCCGTGTCTATAACGATCAGGACATCAATTTCCTGACTGGACGATTTTAGTTCTATATCTTCCATGATATTTAGTTTTGTCTGGTGTTTTCTTACTCATATGGCTTTTCAGATTCCGCCCCGTTATTTAAGTGATTCCGGCTTCACATTGTTGGTTGTAATTACAATACAAATGTACATGGGTGAAAGTGAAAATGTTAGAGTGAAAATGCTGAAATTTGAGATTAGGTATTTGTACTTAATTAGTCTCTTTTGTGTGATTATTTTGCTTGGGATAAAAAATACCCTGAAAAGTTCAACTTTCCAGGGTACCCATTTTATAATGGTTAAATCTAATTTTCGTTTAAAAAGAGACCTCGTTTACTTCTTTTCCTCTTTGGAAGTTCATTGTTTTCTGGCTGCCTTTATAAGCAATGTTTACCAGATTGATCTGCTTAGGAAAAGCGCTTAAAAGGATCGTATTTTTAATCTTTAAGGTGCTGATGTCCGAAACGCCTCCGGTTTCAAAATACACCCATACAGTTTCTCCGCTGACCTGACTTCCTGTGAAGGTAATCGTTTTAGGAGACCCATTGACAAATACATCAAAATTATTGTTCACATATTTTTTTACCTCCGCTTCAAATCCTGCCGTATTAGGGTTTATTTTAATAGCATCAGAGATATGGCTTGTATTCATTTTTGTGGTAAACTTCAATGTCTTGCTTCCATCAATATAGTCAACTTTGGTCATTGAAGAGAAAAAGTCTGCATACATAAAACTCATTAACACAAAAAATGTTAAAATTCCTGATATATATAAAAGTTTTTTCATCTTAATTAATAGATTTACAATCATAGCTGTTTGTTATAAGTCACAAATAATATGCCAATTAAAAATTTACATTCACAGAATATTTATCATAGAAGGCTTTAATATGCACTACAGCCTCGTCAGCAGTATCTACCACACGATAAAGATCAAGATCATCTTCCGCAATCATTCCTTCTTTTAACAGCGTTGCCTTAAACCAATCCAGTAATCCTCCCCAGAATTCACTTCCTACCAAAACGATTGGGAATCTTCCAATCTTATTGGTTTGAATCAGGGTCATCGCTTCAGTCAGCTCATCCAATGTTCCAAATCCTCCGGGCATTACTACAAAACCCTGAGAGTATTTTACAAACATTACTTTTCTCACGAAAAAGTAATCAAAATTCATGGAATAGGATTTATTGATATAGGGGTTAAAATGTTGTTCAAAAGGGAGATCAATATTAAGTCCTATAGATTTCCCTTTGGCATTGAATGCTCCTTTATTTCCTGCCTCCATGATGCCCGGACCGCCGCCTGTAATAATTCCGAAACCTAGCTTGGTGATTTTTTCAGCAATATCTACTGCCATTTCATAGTATTTGTTCTCCGGCTTCAGTCGGGCAGAACCAAATATAGAAACACACGGGCCAATCTTAGCCAGTTTTTCATAACCGTCTACAAATTCAGCCATGACCTTAAAGACCATCCAGCTGTCTTTGGTGATTGTTTCGTCCCAGGTTTTCTGTCTGAAACTGTTGTGCAGTTTTGTTTCATTTATGTCAAGTTCTGGATTTACTAAACTTTCATCCCTGATTCCATCAATTTCCATTGTAAAATTTATTTAAAATGTTTTTCGGCCTCTATTACGGACGAGGGTCTTCCAACGTCAATAAGAATACTGTCATGTACAAAACCATGTATATGTTCGGTCTGCATCAGATCCAGATATTCTTCCATAACAGAGAATTTGCCTGTTCTTTTTATTTTTTCAAAGATGACAGGATTGATACAATGAATTCCACTGAATGCAAGGGGTCTGAATCCTTTATTGAATTCTGCAAGCCTTTGTTCTCCGGTTTGTACATTCAGCCAGCCTCTCAAAACCATATCATCATTGAAAAGGAGTTTTCTCGAACTTTCTCTGTCCGAAACCGCTAAAGTAGCAAAATCTTTTATCTTTTTGTGGTAGTCTACCAGTGCATTGATATTCAAGTCTGTTAGAATATCAGCGTTCATGATTAAAAAATCTTCTCCGTGATCAAGAAATTTTCTTGCAAATATCAAGCCGCCCCCTGTTTCCAGAAGTTCGTTGGTTTCATCAGAGATATCAATCTTACATCCGAAATTACTGTTTTTATTCAAAAAATCGACAATCTGATCTCCAAAATGGTGAATATTAATAACAAAATCAGTGATTCCGAAACTTTTCAGATATTTGATATTTCTTTCCAGAAGCGGAACCTCATTTACCTTTGCCAATGCTTTTGGGTGATGATCTGTAAAGGGTTTCAATCTGGTGCCTTTCCCTGCTGCAAAAATTAGAGCTTTCATAATTTTATAAGTAATGAGTGATTGGTAATGAGTAATATATAAGTGTAATAAGAAAATTACTTATTATTCATTACTGATTACTCATGTTCAGTTGGGGTTGTTCATCGTGTTGAAGGGTCACTGTAGTTCCTTCAGGATATTTTTCTCTGATAAATTCTGCAATTTTTATAGCGGAATATACTGATCTGTGTTGCCCGCCTGTGCATCCGAAATTGATCTGAAGATGTTCAAAACCTCTTGCAAGGTAATCATCGATATTGATGGAAACAAGAGATTTTACCAGTTCTAAAAACTTTGGCATTTCCGTTTTTGTTTCCAGGTATTCCTGAACTCCTATGTCATTTCCGGTCTGGATTTTATATTCTTCAATTCTTCCCGGATTTAAAATTCCACGGCAGTCAAAAGCGAAACCTCCGCCATTTCCTGAGTGGTCTTTAGGTATTCCTCCTTTTTTGTATGAAAAACTGTGTATCTCGATGTGTAGCATATTTTTTATTTTTAAACCATTAAGGCTTATTTAGTGATGTTGAAGTGTTTGTCAGTCTGAGCGGAGTCGAAGACTTAGTTATTTAATATTTCCTCAATTTTTTGTTTTGCCTTATCAGACGTTAACTGCTGAATTACTTTTTTAAGTTCGGGGTAATCCTTCATTGAGTCCCAGGAATTTGAAAACTGTATAATATTCTGGATTCCTTTTTCCAGGCTACCCAGGAAATGTTGTTTCCTCTGAATCAGGCCCCGGAATCCGTAGGCTCCTAAAACCTGTAAAAATCTCATCATTTGAATAGGCATCACTGCATTTCTTAGCTGAGTCTTCGTTTCAGGATTTTCAAATTGCTCAATATAAAAATCCAGCATTTCCTGTTTGAAATCTTCCGGGAAATTGGCCTTAGCCTGAAAAAGAAAAGATATGACATCATACATTAATGGTCCTTTCATGGCCGATTGATAATCGATGAAAGAGACTTCATTCTTTTCATTCACCATGATATTTCTTGCCTGGAAATCACGGATCATAATTCCTTTAGGTTCAATATTTTCAATAAAAGCTGCAATTCTTTTGAATTCTTTCAGAAGGGTAGATTTGTTGTATTCAAGTTCCAGAAAATCGGCAACGAAATTTTTAAAATAGTAAAGATCATGAATCACGGGAAGTTCATCATAACTTTCGTATTCAAAGGTTTTTGAAAAATCAATTTTTCCCTGTGTCTGCATCTGCATCTGGAAAAGCTTTTCTAAGGTTTGCCGTACCAAATGTCTTATAGTGGGAGACCGCTGCTCTTTGGTAATCACCTCAGAAAGAGTATGCTGTCCTAAAAATTCCTGGATGTACATTTTCCTGTCATCTGAAACAGCAAAAATGTAAGGAGTATTAAGATTTAGTTCTGAAAATACTTGGGAATAGTAAAGAAAACTTTCGTTTTCCGGGATATTTTCATTGTACGTGATAATGTATTTCCCGGTACCTGCAGTGGCCAGAAAATTTACCCTCGCAGAGCCGCTTTGAGCTAATGTGACGAATTCGGAAGATTTTTCACCTAAATGGTTTTCAAAAAATCGTTTTGCGTTTTCAGAAGTCATAATATGGAAACAAATATACTAAATTAACATGAGTTGGAAATCATAGTTTAAAGAACCGATCGATTGGGGTTGAAGTGTATGATAATTGAAATGTATGATTTTGGTTTTATTAAATGTTTTTGTGAAAAATTTTCAGCATTATACCTCAAAATTGTAAAATTTACTTTTTGGGTTTTAACTTTCTTTATTCAAATTCAGTATATTACAGGCTAATTTTTATCTTTGCACTATGCTGAAAGACTTTAAGCCTGTTTTAGGTATTTTATTGCGTTTTATTGTTATCTACCTGGTATTGCTTTTTGCCTATCAGTTCTACCTGAACAGCGGTAAAGACTCTGGATTGGATGCTTTTTCAAGGATGATCGCCAATCAGGTAATGTCTCTCCAAAATGCGACAGGATACCCTACAGAACTTTATAATGATGTAAAGAATGAACAGGTTTGGTTTTATGTAAAACAAAATTATGTGACGAGAATGGTGGAAGGATGCAATGCCGTTTCTGTCATCATTTTATTTGTGTCTTTTGTTTTTGCCTTCTATAAAGGAGTGAAAACCTTTGTTTTTGCAGGAGCAGGATTAGTATTATTATACATTATAAATCTTTTAAGAATTGTAGGGTTAAATATCGTGATGTCCGACTATAAGGAATATGGAAAGATGTTTCACGATTTTATTTTCCCTGCTATTATTTATGGAAGTGTTGTTGTACTTTGGTTGATCTGGATTAAATTTTTTGCTTTAAAACATGAAAATTCTTAGCTGGGTGTTGGTTATCGCAGGAATCTGCGGTTTGATAGGTATAAGAGTTCTGGAGGATACCCTTTTTTATGATCCTTTCCTAGGTTATTTTCATGAAGCGAATAAAAATATTGAATTCCCTGCCTTTGAATGGGGAAAACTGATTGCCGGACATGTGTTCAGATTTATTTTAAATCTTTTTTTTTCCTGCCTGATTATTTACGGTTTATTTAGAAATAAAGACTGGACTATACAGGGAGTAGTGTTGATGATTGTTGTATTTTCCATTACATTTCCGATTTACCTTTACTGTATTCACAGCAAATTTGAAATAGGATATCTTTTTTCTTTTTATATGAGAAGATTTGTGATTCAGCCGTTAATTATACTCTTGATTGTTCCGATGTTCTATTATAGAAAACAGGTGATCAGTAAAGAAAGCTGAGAAATTAAAAGCGATTTGCTTATTCTCCTTCAATGATTGTATGTTTATCCACACTGGTAACATTTTCCGGAGTCCATTCTACACGTTTGATGAAATCTTTTTCACGGACAGGACAATCTTTGATCTGACATACCGGACACGAAATAGGTTTACAGTCGTCCATATGAAAATTAAACTCAATAGTACGTTTAATATTTTCTGCAAGAAGAATAATGACTTTTTCCATTTCGCCATGGGCATCGCGAAGATCATAATACCAGGGAAGCGTAATATGAGCATCAATGTGAAGAGAAGATCCGAATTGCTGGATTTTCATATTATGTATATCAATCCATTCTACATGTCTGTTTTCCTCAAGGATTCTAATGACCTGATTGAGTATTTCAGGATCCTGTTCATCCATAATACCGCTTAAAGATTTTCGGACTATTTTATAGCCTACAAATATGATGTAAAGTCCAAAACTTAATGCTACTACGGAATCCAGCCAATAGATTTTAGTGAAATAAACAATGATTAAACTGGCCACTACTCCAAGGGTTGTAATAGTATCTGACTGAAGGTGTTTGCCGGACGAAATAAGAACCAGAGAATTCTCTCTTTCTCCTTTTTTTATAGAGATATATCCCAGCAGATAATTAACAACTGCAGTGGCTGCAATAATCCATATCCCAAGATCAATTTTACTTAGCGTTTTTCCTACAATAAGACTATGGATTCCTTCATAAATGATCATCACGCCGGCAATAGCGATAAGTGCACCTTCAATACCGGAAGTCACGAACTCTACCTTTCCATGACCGTAAGGATGATCTTCATCTTTAGGTTTGGCGGCAAGGTGGAGAGAATATAATCCCATGAATGCACTGATAACATTAACGATACTTTCCATGGCATCGGAAAATACAGCATCAGAATTGGTAAGTTTCCAGGCAATAATCTTTCCGATAAAAAGAATAACTCCAAATACGGCAATAAGTTTCTGGAATCCTATTTTTTCTTTGTGGGTATTCATATAGAGTTTGATAAAAAAAAGAATCTCAATGTTGAGACTCTTTTTTATTTTGTTAGTTTATACTAAGTTGTTTGCTACAAGGTATTCTGCAATTTGTACAGCGTTTGTTGCTGCTCCTTTCCTCAGATTGTCTGCAACAATCCAGAGGTTGAGCGTTTTAGGCTGTGACAGATCCCTTCTGATTCTTCCAACAAAAACTTCGTCTTTTCCTTCTGAGTACAGCGGCATCGGGTAGTGGTTGTTTTTTACATCATCCATTACAATAACACCAGGAGTTTCAGATAAGATTTTTCTTACTTCATCCAGTTCGAATTCATTTTCGAATTCAATGTTTACACTTTCAGAATGCCCTCCCTGAACCGGAACTCTTACAGCAGTTGCTGTTAGGTTGAAGGTGTCATCTCCTAAAATTTTCTTAGGCTCCTTCATCAGTTTGATCTCTTCTTTGGTGTAATCATCATCAGCAAATACATCACAATGTGGTAATGCATTTTTGAAGATCTGATAAGGATATACTTTTTCAGTAGAATCATCACCGCTGTTTTGGCTCTCTTTGTTCACTGAATTTTCAATTTCACCATTAAGCTGATCCACAGCTGCTTTACCTGTTCCTGTTACAGACTGGTAGGTAGAAACGATTACTCTTTTTAAATCATATTTTTTGTTCAAAGGTCCAAGAACCATTACCAATTGGATGGTAGAACAATTCGGATTTGCGATGATTTTATCTTCTTTTGTTAAAACATCAGCATTAATTTCAGGAACGACTAGTTTTTTATCAGGATCCATTCTCCATGCGGAAGAATTATCAATTACTGTTGTTCCTGCTTCTGCAAATAGAGGAGCGAATTCAAGTGAAGTAGAACCACCTGCAGAGAAGATCGCAATATCCGGTTTGGCAGCTATAGCGTCCTTCATGCTTACGATGGTAAATTCCTTCTGTTTATACTTCACCTTCTTGCCTACAGATCTTTCGGATGCTACCGGAATTAATTCTGTTACAGGGAAGTTTCTCTCCTCCAAAACTTTAAGCATAACTTGTCCAACCATTCCTGTTGAACCTACTACAGCTACTTTCATTGATTTAATTAAAATTTAAGATTAAACTATTTATAGATTATAACACATATAATTTTTTTATCTTTTTAAGCCCCGAAGACTCTTGTCCAGGGGAATGCAAATGCAAATAAACCTACTGCAATCAATCCCATAATCACTACTCCTAAAGAAATAGTATCATTGGATTTTACTTTTTTGTTGACAATGGTCATCAAAACTGCTGCAATAAGCATAGAGAATGGATGTTCAACATATTGGAATCTTAATGCTGCATTTTTCATTACTTCTCCCATGTTTAATCCTTTGCTGAAAGTGGTGATCAGCATAATGATTCCCAGTAAAAACTGAACATGAAAGAAAATCATCGTGAAAAGAGTTGTTTTCTTCAAAAACTTGTTCACTTTTCCGCTGAAACCGAACATGGTAGCTAAAAGTGCGATAACAAATAATGTTACCAAAAGAATTTCAAGATACCCGAATCCTTTGTGGGCATTAAGTAAAATGTTGTAAAAATCCATAATCCTATTTTTTTTGTACACAAAGATAACAAAAATCCCGGCTCAAAGCCGGGATTGATATTGAGAAAATCTAATATTGTGATATTATTAGAAGTTGAATGATAATGTTGCTGCCCAGGTTCTTCCGAATCCGAAGAATACCTGGTTAGTTTGGCTGATTCCTTTGTAATTGCCTGCTGCCTGGTAAGCTGCATATTCTTTAGCAAGACCAGCAACTGTTCCACCTTTGATTTCAGCATATTCCTGTGCTGTAAGGTTTGCATGAGTATTTGTATTTGATTCAGCAATGTATGTTGTATCGAATAAGTTATAAACGTTACCTCTAATCGTGAAGTACTGTTGTTTGTTGTTTAGGTTGATTCTATATGAAAGACCTAAATCAAACAAATTGTAGCTTGGTAATTCTAATGTACCTTTTTGAGCAGCAGCTTGAGTTCTGAAATTGAAAGCATCTAAACTAGCATACAGATTGTTTGTATTTCTCCATGTAGCGTCAAAGCTTAGGTTTCTAACAGGTTTTACTGTTACTCCTAAAGCAGCTGTCATTTGTGCAGCGTCACCAACTTTTACTTTATCTAGGTATAATGTAGCTTCGTTACTTGTGCTTCCAGGGAAGTTAAGTGGCTGGTTTGTGCTGTCTTCAAAAAGAGTAGCAGTTGCATTTCCTTTATAGTACCAGTCTCCAACAGAGAACATACCATTGATGGTTAATATTTTATTAAGATTATAGTTAGCATCTACTTCCACTCCCATGTGAACTTCATTCAGTCCATTCATTTCTACATAAGCCGTCTTACCTGCAATAAGATCTCTTAGGTTAGATCTTCTAAGATATCTGTCATCCCAAGTTGTTCTGTATAAGTTAACATTAGCATTGAAATTTGCAGATCTGAAACCGTACCCTAATTCTATACCAAATATTTTTTCATTTGTAAGATCCGGAGAAACGATGTTCTCATTACTTCTGTATACTGCATTGAAAAACGGCTGTTTTTCATAGTATCCAACATTCCCAAAAACATTGTGTTGTTCGTTAATATTGTAATTAACTCCGGCCTTGATATTGTATCCGAACAGATTTTTGAAACCTGTTTTAGTATTCATAATTTCTCCTTTCTTTGATTTTGTAACTCCATCAACAATAAAGTTATCAATTCTTTGGAATCCTTGGTTAGATACAGACCCTTGAACGAACGCAGAGATTTTATCATTTGTATATTCGAACTGGCCGAAAGCTCCATACCAAAGTACTTCCCCATCATTGCTATAGCCAATTTGATTATTTATATTGTCAATTTTTCCGCCAAATGGATTCCAGCTAGCTTCTGGTTTAGATACTGCTGTTACTAAGTTAGGTGGAATGTTTTTGTTATTTTTATCAATATATCCGCTCGCACCTAGTAGATCAGTTACTACCTGATAATGGTATCCATAATAGTATCTTGCATCAACACCCGCAGAGAACTTAAAGTTATCATTGATGGTGTGGTTGAAGCTTGAAATTAAACCAAACCAGTTGTGTGAATTAATAGATGCATTTCTGATAAGAACTCCTTTATCTGGTGTAGACGCTTGGTTAGCTGCAACAACATTATCAAAATTATATAATCCCGTATTCTGATCTCTAAAAGTACTTAAGCTTTTTCCATTGGCAGAACCGGTAGTGTTTGTTCCTCCTCCTCTACCAAAAGAACCATATAGTACCGTGTTAAGTTTCGACTTTTCACTCAGTGTCCAGTCCCAGTTTAGGGATAATACAGGCTTATGATAATAGTTTACTCTTGCAGAATATTGTCTTCCATTCAAATAGCCCCAGTCTGAGTTATATTTTCTGTCTGGAGTTCCATCGTGATCCGGGTTGAATTTTATATAATCGGAAATAGCAATAGCATATGACCTTTGATTATGCCATTGAGGTGCCCCAGTAATGGTAAATTGAAAATCATGATTACCTCCCGGTTTTTTGTATCCTAATGCAAAATAATAGTTATATCCTTCAAACTTAGTTCCGTCCGCATACATAGAACCTGCAGTTCTGGACATTAGAAATGAAGAAGACCATCCTTTTTCAGATTTTCCTGTATTGTATGCAAAAAGAGATTTTACATAATCATTGTTACCAACTCCCAGAGAAACTATTCCACCTTGTTTTTTGTCGGCAGCTCTTGTAAGAATATTTACAGTGCCACCCACAGACGCAATTGCTAATTTGGAGGATCCAAGTCCTCTCTGTACCTGCATTGCAGAAGTTACATCAGATAATCCTGCCCAGTTTGACCAATAAACTGATCCTCCTTCCATATCATTTACGGGCATACCGTTTACCATTACGGCAATATTGTTTTGGTTAAACCCTCTAATATTTAGTTTAGAGTCTCCAAAACCACCACCTCCTTTAGTAGCATAAACGGATGGAGTTGTGTTTAGGATCTCAGGAAACTCCTGGTTACCTAATTTTTCAACAATCTGTGCTTCTTTAATTGTTGAAACTGCTACTGGAGTCTTTCTATCCTTAGCGATATCTGCAACACCAGTTAATACAACTTGTTCAATATCATTGGACTTAATTTTTGTAGAGTCCTGAACCTGTTGAGCATAATAGACGCTGGCTGTAGATAAAGTAATTACTGCAGATAGCATCGATTTGTTGATTAATTTCATAATCGTTAGTAATAATTAGATTTAATTTTCTGCAAAATTCGCAAAATTAAATTTAACTATTATTAACTCAATGTTAATTTTTAATCAGTCTTAATAATGTTAATGGGTTAAAAATCAGTGATATGAGCAAAAATTGAACTTTTGTATGAAAAAAGTCATGTTATTGAATTTTTAACAAAGTAGGGGTGTTTTTGTTAAAAATACAACGCTATTTCACTGCTTTGAGACTCAAATCTATATTCTCAGCAGAGTGTGTAAGGGCTCCCACAGAGATATAGGTAACACCTGTAGAGGCAATTTCTTTCAGCATATCGCGGGTAATTCCTCCTGATGCTTCAGATTCACAAGAACCGTTAATCATTTTTACGGCCTGCTTCATGGTCTTCACATCCATATTATCTAACATGATTCTGTCAACCTTTGCATTGATGGCTTCCTGAACTTCTTCAAGGTTTCTGGTTTCAACCTCTATTTTTAACTTTTTCTTATTCTTTTTAACATAGTCCTTTGCCATTGCCACTGCATTGGTGATGCTTCCGTTGTAATCAATATGATTGTCTTTCAGCATGATCATATCATAAAGACCATATCTGTGATTGGTTCCACCGCCTATGGCAACCGCCCATTTTTCACACATTCTGAAGTTGGGAGTTGTTTTTCTTGTATCTAAAAGTTTAGTTTTTGTACCGACTAATCTTGAATCCCAGTCATGGGTAAGGGTTGCAATACCACTCATTCTCTGCATGCAGTTGAGAACAAATCTTTCCGTAGAAAGGATGGATCTTGCACTTCCTGTAACAATAAGGGCTACGTCTCCGAATTTACAGGGAGTTCCATCTTTAATAAAAATTTCAACTTTTAGGTTTTTATCAAATGTTTTAAAAATGATTTCAGCCAGTTCAACCCCTGCAAGAATACAGTCTTGTTTTACTAAAAGCTTAGCACTTTGTACAAGATCCTGTGGAATAGTGGAGAGGGTAGAGTGGTCTCCATCCTGAATATCTTCTTCAAGAGCGTTTTTTATAAATGTCTTTAATGCTTTATCTGTTACGTATGCTGGTCTTTTCATTGTGTGATTTCTGTTAGGCTAAGTCTTTATTATAAAATGCTCCTTTATTCTCCGTCATTTCCATGGATTGGGTAATGATGAGGTGTGCAACGGTTGTTAAGTTTCTTAATTCTGATAATTGAGGGGAAAGAATAGAGTAATGGTATATTTCGTCCACAGCAGCTGCAATTTCCTGATGCTTCTGTAGGGCCATATTCAGACGTCTGTTGCTTCTTACAATCCCTACAAGATCACTCATCATTTCCTGAAGCTGTTTTCTCAGATAGCTGACGATGACCATTTCGTCCATGATTTTCATTCCTTCTTCATCCCATTCCGGAACGGCTTTCAGATCATCAAAGTTGAAACTGTTTTCATTCAGGAGGTCTACAGTTTTCATAGCAGCATTATGTCCGAAAACCAAGCCTTCAAGCAACGAGTTGGAAGCTAGTCTGTTAGCGCCGTGAAGTCCTGAGTTGGTACATTCTCCTACTGCGAAAAGATTTCTGATGGAAGACTGTCCGTCTCTGTCTACTTCAATCCCTCCCATGAGATAGTGGCAGGCTGGTACAACAGGAATCAGTTGAGTGAAAGGATCAATTCCTTCGTCTTTACATTTTTTGTAAATATTCGGGAAGTGTTCTAAGAATTTTTCATGGTTCATTTCCTTGCAGTCTAAGCCGACAAATTCGTCTCCGGTGATTTTCATTTCAGCGTCGATGGCTCTTGCAACGATATCTCTGGATGCTAATTCTTCCCGTTCATCGTATTTATGCATGAATTTTTCGCCTCTCTTGGTTCTTAATTTGGCTCCGTCTCCACGAACGGCCTCTGAAATTAAAAACAACATTCCATCCATTTTACTGTACAAAGCTGTTGGGTGAAACTGGTAATACTGCATGTTGGAAACCTTTCCTTTGGCACGGGCAACGAAAGCAATTCCGTCTCCGGTTGCAATCGTGGGATTGGTTGTATTTTTATAAACATGTCCGGCACCTCCTGTGGCAACCAGCGTTATTTTAGAAGTGATTTTTTTGATGGTTTTGGATTTTTCATCCAGAATATAGGCACCATAACAGTGGATGTCGCCTTCATTAAGTTCTTTTCCCGGAACATGGTGCTGGGTAATGATGTCAATCACATAATGGTGGTCGAGGATTTCAATGTTCGGGCTGTTTTTGACTGTTTCCAATAAAGCCCTTTCAATCTCAAAACCTGTAATGTCTTTATGATGGACGATTCTGTTTTCAGTATGGCCTCCTTCTCTGCCTAAAGCAAATTTGCCGTTCTTCATATCAAACTGTGCACCCCATTCTACAATTTCATTGAATCTCGCAGGAGCTTCTCTTACCACCATTTCTACGACATCACGTTTATTTTCTCCATCGCCGGCACGCATGGTGTCGTCAATATGTTTTTGGAAATTGTCATTCTGAAAATCTGTAACGACAGCAAGACCGCCTTGTGCATATTTGGTGTTGCTTTCGTCTTCGTCAGATTTTGTTACAATAATGATTTTGGCATCAGGGTGCTGTTCAGAAACTTTAATGGCATAGGAAAGTCCGGAAATACCGGAACCGATTACTAATACATCCGCTTTTATCATATGCTGGCTTTAGGTACAATCGTTTAAAATATTAAATAAATTTAAACAATTTTTCGTTTGGTTTTCTTACTTTTTTCATGTGCTGGAAATGATCTTCTTCAGAACGGTAACCTAAAGCGAGGGTAACAGTTACTTTTTCTGTTTCAGGCTCGATATTCAGAATTTCTTCTATAAGATCCTGGCGGAAACCTTCCATAGGACAGGAGTCTATGTTTTCAATAGCTGCGGCATACATAAGATTGGCCAATACTATATAAGACTGTTTTTCTGCCCAGTTGAAAATTTCATCATGTGTTTTTTGTGTAATATGCTGATTAATACTGTTTCTGAAGGGATCCAGTGTTTCCATAGGAGTTTCTCTTACTTCAGAAATATGATTAAAATAACCCCGGATATAGCTCTCTTCAATCACTTTCTTTGAAATAATGACAATAAGATGAGAACAGGTGGAAATCTGAGATGGATTATAGAAAGCCGGAATCAGCTTCTGCTTCATTTCCTCACTTTCAACAATCACAATTTTATAGGGCTGAAGTCCCAGCGAACTGGCAGACAGCTTTCCTGACTCAAGAATGTTGTGAAGAGTTTCCTGAGGAATAATCTGATGATTGAATTTTTTTACAGAATATCTTCTGCTTAAAGCTTCCAAATAATTCATAGGACAAATTTAAGAATTGAAGATGAATAAAGTGTCTTTAAAATGAAATATCTCCTCCTTGTTTATACAAAAAATCACCCCGACATGCAGGGTGATTCTTTTGATGTGATGGAAATTGTAATTATTCTCTGTTTTTTACAACAATCCAGCCTGAGAATTTTATTGGAGTACTGTTTTTATTATTTTCATTCCACGAAACCGAATACCAATAGTTTCCTGTAGGGACTTTTTTATGTCCATTGGTAGTTCCTGCCCATTTGTAGCCATTGGTTTTATCTGCTTTGAACATTTTATAACCATATCTGTCAAAGATGGCTATTTCCAGATTTTGTTTGTTAGCTAATGCAGAGTAATCAACAAAATCATTAATACCATCATCATTAGGAGTGATTATATTGATCAGGTTAGGGACTGTAATATTGATTTCCACAGGAACGCAATTATAGCCGTCTCTTACGTATACTTTAGCTTCTCCTCTCGCAATATTGGTAAATACATTGGAGTCCTGCCAGTTGATATTATCCATAGAATACTGATAAGGAGGAGTTCCGCCATTAGCATATATTGTTACCGTACTTCCTGAAATGTCAACCGTTGTAATAACCGGATTATCGGAAGGATATACTGTTACTTTCTGTGTGGCAATACAATCCCCGGTTTTAAGTTTTACCCAGTAAGTGCCTACTCCTACATTTTTGATAGACTGAGTAGTAGCTCCTGTGCTCCATTCGTAGCTTTTGAAACCAGCTCCTGCATCTAAAGTAGTTGTGTTTTCTATACAAATCGTCTTGTCAAGCAAAGTTCTTGAATAAACAGGAGGGATAACAGTTAATGTAACTTTAGCAATAGAATAACATCCGTTTGCACTGAATACTTTAATATAAACCACTCCATTGGGAGCAATATATGCTGCCGGCGTAGAGATTGCATTAGTTCCACTGATGGCATCCGTTAACGATGGATAGTATTCTTTTGTAAGTCCACCCTGGGAAACTACAGCGCCTGTAAGATTAAAGGAAGCCATAGATGGATTGGTTTCAATAAAACAGGATTTGAGTTCAACATCATTGACCACCACCACGGGGTAAATATTCAGTGTAATTTTAGACGTACTTACACAGCCCTGAGGTGTGGTTACTTTTACATATATTGTTGCTGCTGCAGAGGCATAGGCAGAAGGATTGGTTATTTGGTTCGTACCATTATTCAAATCGTACAGGGTGGGGTAGAATTCCTTGGTAACTCCGGCAACAGTTGTTACAGCTGCGGTATTGAGATCAAAAGTTGCTGTTCCGGCATTGTTGTTATTACATCCTGTAAGACTGGCATCTGTGGCTGCAAATGGAGTAGGGTTAAGCTGAATAATACCGTCGCCATTATCACAAAGAGTAGAAGTGGGATCCTTCACTACCACTTTGATGGTAGTATTTCCTGAATACTGGAAACTTGCAGGATTTGCGATAGGAGTAGAACTTCCCAATACATAATATGTGAAGATATAATTTCCCGGATTGTTTACAAATTGAGAATTATAAGAAGTAAGGTCTACTGTACCATTTCCGGTAGCGGGATTTGTACAAACGAACGGCGAGACTGTATTGCTTAAAATAGGAACTTTATCTACGAAAACCTTTACGTCTTTGATAGAGTGTCTCGCGCTGGCACCTCCTGTTGCTGCAGAGAAGCCAAAATATCCCTGTGACATTCCCACGGCACCTCCGGAAGGAGCAAAAGACTGATCTACGATAAGCACACCGTTTATTCTTACCTTGATGATCCAGTTTGTTGGGTTGGTAAGGTCTGTTTCTCCATTTACTTCAACGTGTCTGTAAGTATCTCCTACAAATGGGTTGGTAGCGATAAGGTCCGGAGAGTGGAAGGTACTTCCTGGAGTATTGTTGAATTCAATATTGTTACCTGTGGTATTATTAGTGCCATAAAGAATATGAACTTTGCTCATCTGGCCTTCAGTCGTATTGTTGAAGATATCAAAACCAACCATTAGCCCGGAAGCATTGGCTGGAATACCCAGCCCTCCTCCTGATACAAATCCTGTTGGCGGATTGGCAAGATACCAGAAGGTAAAACCATCTCCTTTTCCAAACTGTGTGGTTCCGTTTCCGTCAATTCTGAAATCGAATTCTACTTTCCATTTATCGCAATAGCTCAACGTAATAGGAGTGGATAATTTTACAGCCCCGTATCTGCTGGTTTGATCTGTGGTAAGTCTTACAAAGTCTCCGCTTACGATAGCATCAGAGACAAGATCCCAGCCTGTTGTATTTACAGGGTTTCCGGTAAGTTGATACGTTTGTGAAAGAAACCTTCCCGGCAAGCATAATAAGATAGTCAGTAAAAAAATGAGTATATCTTTTTTCATAGTGGATGGATTATGATGTTATTGTTTTTTGATATAAAATCGCTTTTTTTAATGTTTAAATTATAGTGAGAAAGAAATATCTGGTCTCAATCTCTGATTGGGCGGATGTTGTTTTTAATACCGAAACTACCCCGGAAGAGGTAGTTTCTGATATTAAAATTTATTCTCTGTTTTTAACCAATACCCAGCCTGAGTATTTAGTTTCAGTATTGTCTTTGTTGTTTTCGTTCCATGAAATGGTGTACCAGTACGTTCCAGTAAGAATTTTTTTACCGGAAGCAGTTCCGTCCCAGGTGAAGTTTCTCATCTTTCCGGCTTCATACAATTTATTGCCATATCTGTCGTAGACGATGAATATCAGATTTTTCTTGTAAGCCAGCGCTGAATAATCAATGACATCATTTACATTATCCCCGTTTGGTGTGATGGCATTAATCAGATTAGGAACGGTGATCTGAACTTCAACAGGGGTACAGTTGTAGAAATCTTTTACATATACTCTTACTTCTCCTCTTGCTAACCCTGTGAATATATTGCCCTGCTGCCAATTAACTCCGTCCACAGAGTATTGATATGGAGGCGTTCCTCCTGCTGCATTTACTGTTATGGTGTTGTTGTCAATATCAATGCTGGAAATCACCGGGTTTGCAGAGGCTTTTACATTAACAGTCTGCGTAGTGATGCAGTTGCCGGTTTTCAGTTTTACCCAATAAGTGCCAACCCCTACATCTTTAATAGATGGGGTAGTTGCTCCTGTGCTCCATTCATAACCGTCAAATCCAGGTCCTGCATCCAAATCTGTTTTTTCTCCAATACAAATGGTTTTGTCTTTTAAAACAGAAGATGGTACAGGTGGTAATACCATAAGATTGATTTTAGCAATATTGAAGCATCCGTTAGCATCTGTTACTTTTGCATACACTACAGTACTTGTAGATAAATACTGAAGTGGATTCATGATTTCATTGATGCCGTCTAATGCATTAGCGATGGATGTGTAGTATTTTTTGGCTGTGCCGGTTCCTAAAGTGGTAACATCTGCGGTTGTCAAATTAAAAATAGCACTTGTGATATTATTTTCAATAAAACATGATCTTAGAGTGGCTTCCTTCACAGGAGTGTCGGGATAGAATGCCAATGTAATTTTTGCTGAACCTGTACATCCCTGAGGAGTGGTTACTTTTACATAAACAGCTCCGGGGGCGGATATGTAATTGTTAGGATTCTGAATCTCATTCGTATCTGCATTGAGGTCTGCTAACGTTTTATAATATTTTTTACTAACCCCAGGAACATTTGTAACAGCTGCTGTATTAAGGTTGAAAGCTGCTGTTCCGGCTTTATTATTATTGCATACAGTAATCGTTTTATCTTCTGCTTTGAAAGGAGCAAGATCCAGTAAAATTTTACCATCCGGGTTATCGCAGAGCAATCCTGCATTATCTTTAATAACAACTGTTACTGTTGAGTTAGCGTTAAACTGATAATTGGCGGGATTAGCAATAGGTGTAGAGCTTCCGAATGGATAATAAGTAAAGGTATAATTGGAAGGGTTGTTTACAAATTGCGAATTGAAAGTAGTAAGGTTTACAGATCCGTATCCTGTAGCAGGATTAGGGCAGAATGACTGTGTTGCTGCATTCTGCAAAATAGGAACTTTATCCGTATAAATTTTTACATTTTTAATGGAATGTCTTGATCTTGCTCCCCCTGTAGACGCTGAAAAGCCAAAATAGCCTACAGTCATTGCGGCAGCTGTGCCTGAAGGTGCAAAAGACTGATTACAAATTACATTACCGTCTATTGTTATTTTGATGATCCAGCTGGTGGGAGCTGCAGGGTCTACCTGTGCTGTTACTTCCACATGTTTAAAAGTTGTTCCCTGAAAAGGTTGTGTAGTATTCAGATCCGGTGAATGGAAAGAACTTCCGGGTATATTAAAGAATTCAACGTTGTTGGTGTCAGTGGTGTTTTGAACCTGTCCGTAAGCAACATGAACTTTACTCATGGTAGCTGTCGTGGTATTGTTGTATGTATCAAGCCCTACTACAAGTCCTACCGCATTCTGAGAAACACCAAGACCGGAACCTAATACGCTGGCAACAGGCGGATTGGCAAGATACCAGAAGGCAATTCCATCTCCGTTGGAGGTTTGGTTGGAATCCATTCTGAAATCAAATTCCACTCTCCATTTGTCGCAATATTTTAGATTGATGGGATCATTCAGCCTTATGGAACCGGATTGGTTGTTGGTGTCCGGGGTTAGCTGAATAAAATCTGTGTTTACCTGAGTAGGTGAAACCATTGTCCATCCAGTAGTGTTCACTGGATTTCCGATAAGCTGATAAGTCTGGGCAAAGGACTTCCCGGCTATACAGAGTAAAAAAACAGATAAATACAATAATAGATTTTTATTCATTTATAATGGGACTTAGATTAATATGTAAAGATATTAAATCCCAATTAAATAATATGTATTTAATGTTAATTTCGCTTAAATTTTAATAATATTTTAAAAAAATACTGCTTATTGTGATATAATGGTGAATATTATAGTAGGTAATACGTATTTGCATTAATTAAATTAAAATAAGGAATTGTTATCCAGACCCTCAAAATACGTATCAATTTCAAGATCCGGAGAACTGGCTGCTGCAACGGCTAATTTGTCACAAAGCTCGTTCTCAAAGTGCCCGGCATGACCTTTTACCCAATGCATTGTTGGGTTGTGTTTATTGTAGAGTTCAATGAATTTTTTCCAGAGATCAGGGTTCTTTACATTTTTCCATCCTCTTTTGATCCATCCCGCAATCCAGTTTTGGTTAATGGCATCGGATACGTATTTACTGTCGGTATACACATGGATGTCATTTTCTGTAGATTTCAGTTTTTCCAATGCGGTGATAACAGCCAGAAGCTCCATTCTGTTGTTGGTTGTTTTTCTAAAACCTTTGGAAAATGTTTTCTGATAATTTTTTTCAGGAACACGCATAAGAATTCCATATCCTCCTTTTCCGGGGTTTCCGCTGCAAGCTCCGTCCGTATAAATTTCGATTCTCAAATCTGTTTTTTAAAAATTGATGTATTGACCGTACAATTAAACTGAATTGATTCTTTGCCTAAAAAGGAAAGTCATCGTCATCATCAAAGTCATTCATTGATGAACCGGAAAGTTTTGAGCTGTCCGGAAGGTCAAATGCTGCTCCTGGCTGAATTGTTGTTTTGATCTTGTCAAAGCCGTTTGGTTCTCCGAAGTTGGATGGATATCCACCTCCGGCACCACCATCAAACGCGGCTTCAATATCACCGAATTTTGCAAAATGTTTTAAGAATGATAATCGGACATCTGCCGTAGCACCATTTCTGTGTTTTGCAATAATCAGTTCGGCCTGGTTTTCTGTAGAAGTTTCCTGGCCTTCCTCATCATTATCCCAAACGGTAATTTTATAATACTCCGGTCTGAAGATGAAAGATACGATATCCGCATCCTGCTCAATTGCTCCGGATTCCCTCAGATCTGAAAGCTGAGGTCTTTTTCCGGGACGGGCTTCCACACTTCTTGAAAGCTGGGAAAGAGCAATTACCGGTACGTTAAGTTCTTTTGCAATCGCTTTTAATGAACGTGAAATCATGGAAATTTCCTGTTCACGGTTTCCAACGCCTTTTCCACCGCCGCCGGCTGTCATCAGCTGAAGGTAGTCAACCATGATAAGTCTTACGCCGTGCTGCATTACCAGTCTTCGGCATTTTGCACGGAAGTCGAATATGGAAAGGGAAGGGGTTTCGTCAATATATAAAGGCGCATTTTCCAGTTCAGACACATTGGAAAATAGTCTCTGCCATTCTTCATCGTCCAGAGTTCCTTTTCTTAGTTTCTCTGAGGAAATTCTTGTTTCAGAAGCAATCATTCTGGTGATCAGCTGTACTGATGCCATCTCGAGAGAGAATAAAGCCATAGGGATTTTGTGGCCTACTGCAATATTTCTTGCCATGGAAAGAAGGAAGGCTGTTTTACCCATCGCCGGACGGGCCGCAATAATAATGAGGTCAGAATTCTGCCATCCACCCGTTTCCTTATCTACATCTCTGAATCCTGAAGGAACTCCGGAAAGTCCCTGTTTGTCTTTTAAAGATTTAATTGTATCAATGGCTTGTTTTACCAATGAGTTAGCGGTATCGAATCCTTTTTTGATTGTTCCGTTGGTAATCTCGAAGAAAGACTGTTCCGCCTTATCCAGAAGTTCGAAAACATCTGTTGATTCTTTGTAGGAAGAATCAATAACATTAGCAGAAACATTAATAAGGCTTCTTAAAATGTACTTTTCAAGAATAACACGTACGTGATATTCGATATGGGCAGATGAGCTTACTCCCATGGTAAGATCAATAATGTAATGATCGCCACCTGCCTGGCTCAGCTTGTCTTCTTTTTTTAACTCCTGAATAATCGTCATTAAGTCTACCGGGTGGTTGCCTTCATACAATTTCAGGATAGTAGAAAAGATGACCTGGTGTCTGGGATCATAAAATACCTCTGGGGTAAGAAGATCAATGGAGTGGTCAAGACCTTTTTTGTCAATCAAAAAAGTTCCGATAACCAGTCTTTCAAAATCCACTGCATTGGGAGGCATTTTTCCATCCGCAATAGACAATTCTTTTGCAAAGTTTCCGTGTGTCAGGGATGATAATGTTTCTTTCTGCGCCATGGTGCAAAGATAGTTTATTTAAAAAATAATAAAAAAATAGTATTCAACAAATTATTAGCAGTCTTTCGTAAAATGCTGTAAACAGGAGGTTGGTCTTGTTGATAAAAAAAATCACCTCAGTCTGAGGTGATTTTTCAACAAGATGAAGTAAAAACTTATTCTTTATTCTTTACCAATACCCATCCTGAATATTTGGTTTCGGTACTGTTTTTATTGTTTTCGTTCCAGGAGATCGTGTACCAGTAAGTTCCGGTTGGAATTTTCTTACCAAAAGCGGTTCCGTCCCAAGAGAAGTTATTGAATTTCTTCGCTTCATGAAGTTTGTTTCCATACCTGTCATATACAATGAAGATAAGGTTTTTCTTGTAGGCTAATGCAGAATAGTCAATAACATCATTTACGTTATCTCCGTTCGGAGTAATGGCGTTGATAAGATTAGGAACTGTCACAGTTACCTGGATAGGCGTACAGTTGTAAGTATCTTTTACATATATTGTGTTTTCTCCTCGGGGAAGGCCTGTGAATACGTTGGAATCCTGCCAGTTAACACCGTCTACAGAATATTGGTAAGGAGGAACGCCTCCTGTAGCTGTTACGGTGATATTGTTATTGGTAATTTCGATTCCTGAAACTACTGGCTGAAGGCTTGCATGTACACGTACTTCCTGAAGTGTGAAACATTTTCCGGTCTGAAGTTTTACCCAATAAACCCCAACTCCTACGTTGCTGATAGATTGTGTGGTTTCACCAGTGCTCCATTCGTAGCTTACAAATCCAGGGCCTGCATCCAAAGTGGTTTTGGCTTCAGCACAAATTGTTTTGTCTTTTAATACTGCTGATTTTACAGGAGGTAATACTATAAGCTCTATTTTGGCAATGGAATAACACTGTTTGTCATTATCTACTCTTGCATATACTGTTTTGCTTTCTGAGAGATAATTGAATGCTGCTGTTATAGGATTGGTCTGTGCTTTAGCATCCGCTACCGTTGTGTAATACTTAATAATAGTTCCGGTAGGTGTTGGAACAGCTACACCGATATCTGCTTTGGAAAGATCAAATGTTGAACGCGTAACATCGTTGTCGATATAGCAGTTTTGGAGTACAGCATCTTTTAGCACAACAGCTGGATAGAATAATAGTCTGATGGTAGTAGTTGCAATACATCCGAAAGAAGAAATTACTTTTACATAGACTGTAGATTCAGCAGAAACATAGTTGGCGGGATCTGTAATTTCATTAATATCCGCATTCATATCCGCCGCCGTTGCATAATATTTAATCGTTGCTCCGGTTCCTCCAAATACATTGGCTGTTGTTAAATTATACTTTGCAGTACCAGCTCCGTTGTTATTACAGGAGTATAAAGTTGCCGAATTGGCGGAGATCCCCACATTGATAAACTTGAATTTACCTGTTATAAAGCAACCGTTGATAGGGTTGTTCGGATTGCTGGGATCTTGGTATACAATTCTGTAATAATATGTTGTGGTTCCGTCTACAGTAGTTACTGTAAGAGGGTTCTGTCCTGTAAGGGCATCGTTGGTGGTTTTGTGATAAGTAACCTTGAAGTTCGGGCTGTTACCATTAATAATAGCTGCAGATAATGTTGTAAAATCAAACTGGGTAGGCAACGCACAAACCATTACCTGATTAGGGTCATTAGGTGTAGCTCCCGGAATACCTGGCGCGATAAACGGGTTGGGAGAAAGAACTGGATCGTTAAATGCAGAACTTAAGCTTGCAGTTCCTGACCATTCTAAAGAAAAACCATTAACGGATCTACTGAAATTGTCAATAACCAGATAATAGGTCTGCCCCATTAACACATCCATATAAGGACTCCATTTTCCATTGTTCATACTGGATGTAACACCGGGAGGATTGGTAGGAAATACTGCGGGCGGAGCAAGAGTAAGATCCAGACCTGTATCTCCTGAAGTACCACTATAGTTACATCTTATAGGCTGTATGAAAACGTGATCCGCATTCTGTAAGGAAGCACAGCCGTTTGCCGTTGGTCCGTAAACTGCAAAATCATAATCATCACCCTGATCGTTTGGTTTTATTTTAAATGCCAGCGTTCCTGGTGTGGATACAGTGAAAGTATACCAAACTGTATATCTTTCATTGGTGCTGAGGCATCCTCCGTTTTGATTAAGAATCTCTATAATATTCCCCGGGCCTGAAGGGGTGTATGAAATGTCAGAATTACCACAGATGGGAATTGCTGTGACACAGTCTGACTGTGAAAAGACCATTTGTGTTATCAATAAAATAAAAAGAAGTAATATTTTTTTCATTGTTAAAACTTTTTTTGTTAAACAAGCTTGAAATCAATAAATTTTCATCATTATTTGTAAAATAAAAAGCCGCCAAAGCGGCTTTTTATATTCTAAGGTGTTTTATTCTCTGTTTTTTACAACAATCCAACCTGAAAACTTGAAAGGAGTGTTCTTCTTGTCATTTTCGTTCCATGTTACAGAATACCAGTAAGTACCTGTAGGAATGTTCTTGCCGGCAATTCTACCATCCCATTTGTAACCGTTGGATTTATCTCCCTGGTGGATTTTTGTTCCGTATCTGTCAAAGATACTTAAAATAAGGTTCTGTTTATCTGCCATAGCAGAATAATCTACTACATCATTCACGCCATCTCCGTTGGGAGTAATCATATTGATAAGGTTAGGAACTACTACGTTCACTTCAATAGGTTCGCAGTCATAAGCATCTTTTACATACACTTTGTAAGTTCCTCTTGCTACATTGGAGAATACATTAGACGGCTGCCATAAAATTTTATCCATAGAATACTGATAATCCGGAGTTCCTCCAATAACATTGATTGTTAATGTAGTGTTGTTAATATCGATGTTTGTTACTACCGGCTGTTCAGAAGGATAAACTGTTACCTTTTGAGTGGCAACACATTCTCCCGTTTTTAATTTTACCCAGTAAACACCTACACCTACATCTTTGATAGACTGTGTTGTAGCCCCCGTGCTCCATTCATAGCTTTTAAATCCGGGTCCCGCATCTAAAGTGGTAGTGTCTTCTATACAGATGATTTTGTCTTTCAATACATTAGAAGTTACCGGAGCAATTACTGTTAAACCAATTTTTACCACTACATAACATCCTCTGGTGTCAGATACTCTTACGTATACCAAACCGCTTGGTGCAATATAATTAGCGTTTAAAATCTCATTGGTTCCATCAATTGCATCTGTCAGTGAAGGGAAGTATTTTTTAGTAATACCTGCCTGTGGAGTGATTACAGCAGCATTATCAAGGTTGAATAAAGCTGTGGAAGGATTTGCTTCAATAAAGCATGATCTTAATTCAGCGTCTTTTGCAATGATTTGCGGATAGAACTTAAGAGTAATTTCTGCAATATCACTACATCCAAATACAGAGGTTACCTTTGCATATATTTTACCTTCTGCAGAAACAAACTGATAGATGTTGGTAATCTCATTAATTGAGTTATTCAGATCGTATAAAGTATGGTAATATTTTTTAGTTGCGGTTGGATCAGCAAAAACAGCGGCAGTTGTTAGATCATACGTTGCGGTACCTGCATTGTTATTATTACAGCTTGTTAGCGTTACATTGGTAGCCTTGATGGTACCATCTTTAAATTTAAATTTACCCGTCTGTCTGCATTTATTAACAGGGCTGTTCGGGTTAGTAGGATCAGTATAATTGATACTATAGAAATAAACACCAACAGGAGTAACAGTTTGAGGGCCAACAAGAGGGTTGTTGCCAGTTAAGGCATCATTTTGACTGGTGTGGTAGCTGATGCTGAAATTAGGGTTGCCATTAAGAATTCCTGCTGATAATGATGCGAAATCAAAAGTCGCCGGATTTGAACATACCACTACTTCTCTTGGGTCAGTAGGATTAGCTCCTGGAATTCCCGGTGGAACGAATGGGTGAGGCTGAATATTCGGATCGGTGAACGGAGATGATAAAGTAGCTGTACCACCCCATGATAATTTGAATCCGTTAGCTGTCTCTCTGTGGTTATTTACAATGATATAGTAAGTCTGGCCAGGCAATACGTCAAGATATTTTACCCATTTGTCCCCTGTAGCGTCCTCACTAAGATCTGTAGCGGTCATATTAAGACCTGTGTTTCCACTTTGTCCGGAATATGAACAACGTATTGGAGCTCCCAGGTTTCCGCAAGATTTGTTGGGTCCATACACTCCAAAGTCATAATCATCTCCCTGGTCGTTAGGGATGATTTCAAAGGTAAGAGTTCCACCTGTAGCGATGGTAAAAGAATACCACACGGAGAACTTTTCATCAGAAGTTAAACATCCGCCGAGGTCTTCCGCAATGTCTCCATGGCCGTTGGGAGTATATGATATATCAGTGTTGCCGCATACTGCCATTGCAGTGCCGCAATCTGATTGAGCAAATAAAATATGTGAAAATATGATTAAGAAAACAAGTAATGTTTTTTTCATGAGAATTAATTTTAAAAACAAATAGTAAAAGTGTTTAGTTACAAAAAAATGCTGTTTTTTATCTGATATAAAATAATGTTTCTCTAAACATTCAAAGGATTTTCAAGTCTTTCATATCAAAAAAAACTGATCGTCCCGATTTGCTCAGGAGATCATGCATTTTCTTACTGTTAATTTGTTCCGATCAGCTGTTTTCCCCAATTAGGTGAACCGGATGAGGGGGCTGATGTTTCAAATTCTTTGGCTGCTTTTTGATAGAACTTTATAGCTTCCGTCTTGTTTCCTTGCTTTTCAGCTATTTCGGCCTTTAAAAAAGAAAGTCTGGGATTGTTCTTTAAAGTTGTTTCCGCTTTAGCCATAAAGCCTGTAGCTGTTTTTAATTCCTTTTGAGGGTCCGCAGCTGTTTTTATTCTTATTTTCTGAAAATGAATAAGAGCAAGGAGAATATTTACCTCCCCATTATTCTTTTCAGAAGCAAGGGCCTGCATGGCCAGTTTTCTTGCAGATTCATTAGGTTCTCCAAGAGGACTGTTCGGGCTGTTCTTTAAAAGGAAATTGGTCTTAAGATACAATGTTGCTGCAGCGTAGTAATTAGCCTGCCATTTTTCTGAAGTTTTAGCTTCTGAAAACTTAGAAAAAAGCATATTGTAGTCGTTTTCTGTTTTAGCATTATTGAGCTGCAAAACAGATTGTTGTAGGGTTTGATCTGAAAAAAATTGAGCATTCATCAGAGAACCTGTCATGAGAAAGCTCAAAATTAGTAAAAGTTTAGTCATAGGGGGATATTTTATGAAGCAAATATAAAAAATTATTAACGTTAAATTAAAGATTTTGAGATATATTTAACGAAAGTAATGTATTGGTTTTAAATATTGTATTTTATTGTTTGGGTTATATTATATGGAGATCGTAAAGATATTAGTGGTTTTGATAAATATTTGAGATTGAATTCTTTTATAAATTTTAAAAAAACAGGTATAAAATAAAAATCAGAATAGAAAACGTTCTATTCTGATTTTAAGTATTTCGGATTCTTATTTTTTTTGTGTCAGATTTTAAATGGTCTGATAAACAATAAATTAATATTGCATCTTTCTCAATTTAGGATTGGTACTTCCTACCAGCAGGGCAATTAAAACAGTCATACAGCCGCCAAATACCACAGAGCGCACTACACCAAGTAATTTGGCCATAAGCCCGCTTTCGAATTGTCCCATTTCATTGCTGGACATGATGAAAATTGAATTTACACTCAGAACGCGCCCTCTGATGTGATCAGGTGTTTTTAACTGTACAATGGTACCTCGGATAACCACAGAAATTCCATCCAGCATTCCGCTCATCACCAGGAACATAAAAGACAGCCAATATAATTTTGATAAACCGAATCCAATGATACATAGCCCGAATCCTGTAACAACAGCAAGAAGTATTTTCCCCTGATTTTTTCGGAGAGGAACAATAGATAAAATAGTAATAATACACATGGAACCAATATCCGACGCTGCATTCAGTAAACCGAAACCTTCAGCTCCTGAATTCAGGATGTCTGTTGCAAATACGGGGATCATAGCTACTGCTCCGCCAAAAAGTACGGCAAACATATCAAGACATAAAGCACCCAGGATCTCCTTGGTTTTAAAAATATAAGAAATTCCTTCGCGCATGCTTTCAACTACATTTACTGTTTCCTTTTTGTATTCTGAATACTGTTTGTGAAGCTGCCAGAAAAATAATGAAGCAACAAATATGAGTGCTAAAATAGCAACCAGAGTCCATTTTACACCGATAAATCCAATAAGAACACCTCCAATAGCATGTCCGCAAACAGAAGATATCAGGAAAGTAGCCTGGTTCAGGGTTACGGCATTGGGAAGATTCTCTTTCTTTACGATTTTAGGAATCATGGAAGGAACAATGGGACCGATAAACGCTCTTGCTATCCCGGTGAAAAAGATAACCCCATAAATATAATAGGTAATCTGATGACCTGTAAAGTGCATTTCCACATCCAGGAACGCGGGAATCAGCAGAAGTCCGATCAGAAAAATATAGGCATAGTTACAAATAAGAAGCAGTCTCTTTTTTTCATTCATATCAATAACATGTCCGGCATACAGCGCACAGCTTACCGCAGGAATCACCTCTGAAAGCCCGATAAGGCCTATTGAAAAAGGATCTTTTGTTAATTGATACACCCACCATCCTAATAAAGTAGCAAGCATTCTGAAAGCTAAAACAATAAAAAATCTCCCGGTAAGAAGATTTCTGAACTCAACATTTTGTAATGTTTGTAACGGGGTAAAGGAAATCATGAACAAAAATAGCCCTAAAAATTTATTTAGGGCTATTCATATGACAATTTTTGAAAGATATATTAAATAAGTCTCAAAAGATAAAATCTATTTTAGTCAGCTCTGGAAGAACTTAATACGATGGCAGCAACACCTGCTGCTCCGATAATGGTAGCACCTGCCGCAATTCTTGCTTTTCTTCTGTCTTTTACGGCAGCTACATTTGCTTTAGGAATAATCACTTCTGTACTGTCTTTTTTACCGGCTGTGCCTACAAGATTTTCGCCAACAACGTTTCTGAATAAGATGGTCTGCTTCGGAGAGCCGTCTCTCATTGTAACTTTGTAGATTTTTCCGGCTTCAAGATTAGAGTAGTTATTTTTTGAAATATCTTCGCTGTATTTTGTAGTAGCACAAGATGTAATAACAAATAAAGATGTTAGTAAAGATGATTTCAACAGTACAGATGCTTTCATTATTTTCTTTTAGTTTTTCAAATTTATAATTTTTTTTGAATATACGTTTTTGGAATTGAAAAAATATGATTAAAATTTGTAAATTTCCAATAGATCTGCAATCTTTCTGTCATTAGCCAATCTTGGTGTCTTATTCTGGCCCCCTAATTTTCCCTGGGATTTTGCATATTCATGAAAGGCATTTTTTTTAAGTCTGGTGATTTGCAGTTTTTGTAAAATATTTCCCGAAATCAAATCATCATAGTAAGTATTCCTTGCCCGAAGCTGCAGATCCAGTTCATCCCTGAAAGTTTCGAAGTTTTCAGGTTCTTTTTCAAATTCTATCAGCCATTCGTGATAGGGAAGTCCTTCAGCCGGATTCACCTGCGGAGCGAGATGGAATTCCGTAATCTGTGCAGGGTGTTTTTCAAGCGCAGCTTTCATTGCTTCTTCCACTTCAATAGCAATCACATGTTCTCCAAATGCAGAGGTGAAATGTTTGGTTCTCCCGCTTACCAAAATCCTGTACGGATCTTTGCTGATGAATCTTACAACATCCCCAATAGAATAAGCCCACAACCCGGAATTGGTGGTAAGAATCAATGCATAATCTTTATGAAGTTCGATTTCTTTTAATGTTAATCTTCTTGCTTCAGGCTTGCCATATTCTTCCAAAGGAATAAATTCATAGAAAATTCCATGATTGGTCAACAACAGCAGTCCTTCTTTGGTATAATTATCCTGGAAGGCAAAGAAACCTTCAGAAGCGGGAAAAGTTTGAACGATGTCTACCTTACCTCCCAATAACTCTTCCATTTTATCACGATAAGGTTCATAGTTGACTCCTCCGGTAACAATAAGCTGAAGATTTGGGAAAAGCTGTTTGATCTTTTTACCATGTTTTTCTGTTAACTTTTCAAAATACATGATCAGCCATGGTGGAATTCCCGAGATGAGTGTCATGTTTTCATGTTCCGTTTCCTCTATGATTTTGTCTACTTTCGCTTCCCAGTCTTCCATAATATTGGTTTTCCAGCTTGGCAGACGGTTTTTCTGAAGGTAATTAGGAATATGATGCGCTACAATACCAGACAGTCTTCCTGTTTTTATTCCAAAGACTTCTTCCAGTTCCGGGCTTCCCTGAAGGAAAATCATTTTTCCGTTTACAAAATCAGCGTTATTCTTTTTGCTGATATAATGAAATAATGCACTTTGGGCTCCGGCAATCTGAAATGGCATTCCTTCTTTGGAAATCGGAATGTACTTAGATCCGGAAGTCGTTCCCGAAGTTTTGGCAAAATATTCCGGAGTTTCCGTCCATAAAATATTGGACTGTCCCTTTTTTACCCTTTCAATATAAGGTTTCAGATCTTCATAATCTGCTACAGGAACTCTGTCCTGAAAATCCTTTACAGAATGAATGTTTTCAAAATCATGTTCCCGTCCAAAAAGTGTTTTTTGAGCTGTATTCACCAGAGAGATTAATAAGTCTTCCTGGTTTTTCTCAGCATTTTTTTTGAAATCCTCCGCTTTCTGAACATGTCTCTTTGCCCAAATCAGCGCTGCATTTTTCTTGAAGAAGTTTAACATGGGTCAAATTTATAAATAAGTAAAGAATCTGGAATCATTTTTTACGAAGCTTCACATAAAAAAAACCGATGGAACGTGTTCCACCGGTTTTTCGAAATTTGATTATGAAAATAACAACTATATGTTAATGTTATGCTTATTTATTTTCTTTGTACCTTTTATCAGGAGTACCGTCTTTTTTCAGGTGTTTGTTTTCTTTATATCTCTTATCCGGAGTGCCGTCTTTTTTCATTTTGGCAGCCGGTTGTGCAGGCTTCACTGCTTTTGCATCCATTGCAGGTTTTGCAGCTTTCACTTCAGCTGGTTTCGCAGCTTTTGCTGTAGTTGCTTTTACAGGCGGATGTGCAGTAGCACCTGTAGCGGGAGCAGTCTGCTGAGCAGTGGCAAGTCCTAATCCCAGGATCAAAGACATTGCAGATAAGAATTTTTTCATAAGAATTATTGTTTGTTTTTTGTTGAATAAAGATATACAAAAAGCAGGCTGCAAAAACATTATTTTCAAACTTAACTAAAGTTTATTACAGCTTAAAAAAAAATTAAAACACTTCATTTACAATGAAAAAGCCCGTCTCCATTTCCGGAAACAGGCTTGCATAATATATAAATAGACATGGCTAGCGCGTACAGTTGGCTGTCCACGTTTTGCCATCTTTGACATACAGGATTTTTAGAACATTGTTATCAATTCTGATATAAGAGGTTGCTGTAGAACCAATCATCACCAGAGTATGATCTCCTTCCTGATTAAACTCTATTCCGTTAAGATCCGGAATACTGTTGGAGAAAGCGAAATTATATTTGGTGCCGCTGGCGATCTTCGTTACAAATACACTTCCGTTGTCTGTGCTGATATTGGTAGAGCCTCCATCATTATAAGAAACCTTTCCTTTGTAGGTTCCGGCGAAAAATTCATTGTTGACAGGGTCGTCATCTTTGCTGCACGACGAAAAAGATAATGCTGTGAATAATAACAGCATCATAACTCCTAAGATTTTAATTGCTTTTTTCATAATACTATTCTTAATGTTTGGTTAGGCTGGTAGTCCCAAACACTATGCCATGGAGAAAAAGTTGATTTTTTTTAACAGGTTATTAGATAAAATTGTAAAAAATTAAGATTTATGAAGCTAAGTCCTTCATTTTAAACCTTCGGTCTTTCCATTTTTCTGAGGAAGAGAAAAAATATCCGTACCTTTGTATACCATCAACGGTTTCGGAAAACTCCCGAAATCGCTTTTGTCGTTTATACCATTACTATTTATGCAGTTAAAATCCATCAATGAAAAGTTCCTTCCAGACCTTATGCAGAAAGAGTTTGGGAAAGAAATTTTTACCCAGTTAGAAAACAGTCAGCATATTGCCGTAAAAGGAAATGCGGGATCTTCAGTTTCTATTTTTGTGGCTGAGCTTTTTTTGGCTCAGAAGAAGAATATTCTTTATCTGGTAGATGATAAGGAAGATGCCTTGTATGCCAATACTGAGATGGAAGATCTTTTGGGCAAGGATAAGGTGCTGTATTTTCCGGCAACCCATCTTGAACCTTATCAGGTAGAAAAGACTCAGAATGCCAATCTGGTTTTAAGGACTGAGGTTCTTAATAAAATCAATTCCGGAAGATCTCCGAAAGTTATTGTGGCTTACGCCGGAGCTTTATCTGAAAAGGTTTTGAAAAAAGAAGATTTTAAAGCAATTTCTCATCATATTAAAGTAGGAGACCATCTGGATTTTGATTTCGTGGATGAACTGCTTAATCATTATCATTTCCAGCAGGCTGATTTTGTTTCTGAACCGGGAGAGTTTTCTGTGAGAGGAGGAATTGTGGATGTGTTTTCCTATTCACATGAAAAACCGTACAGAATTACGTTCTTCGGTAATGAAGTGGAAAGTATCAAAACCTTTGATATCGAAACACAGCTTTCGGTAGATAAAGTAAAGGATTTCCAGTTGGTTTCCAATATGAACTTTTCAGTAACGGGAACCAGGGTTTCTCTGTTGCAGCTATTGCCTACGGAAAGTTTTGTGGTTTCTAAAAACGGAATGGTAGGAATGCAGAAGATCCGGACGTTCTATGAAAGATCTTTGGAAAAATATGATACATTAAGTAAAGACATTGCCCACAGGACTCCGCAGGAGCTTTTTATTTCTGATCAGGAATTTCTGTTTGATTATAAAAAATTCAAAACAATTGATTTTGGAGGAATGATCATTGAAGGACTGAAAGAAGTAGCTGAAGTAAAAATGGAGCAGCTTCCACAGCCTTCTTTTCATAAAAACTTCGAATTGTTGATTGAAGATATCGAAGAAAAACAGAATGACGGATTTGATACCTGGATTTCCTTTTCAACAGAAAAACAGAAAGAAAGGCTGGAGTCTATTTTTGAAGAACTTGAGCATGAACTCCCATTTAAAAGCTTTAAGTCTGAACTGCACGAAGGATTTGTTGATAATGGGCACAAACTGCTGGTTTATACGGATCATCAGATCTTTGACCGTTACCAGAGATATAAAGCGAAAAATACTTTTGCAAAATCTGAACAGCTTACCCTGAAAGACCTGATGTCTCTGAAAATAGGAGACTATATTGCCCATATTGATCATGGAATCGGGAAGTTTATGGGATTGGTGAAAGTGAATAATGACGGAAAGATTCAGGAATGTTTCAAGCTAACCTATAAAAATGGAGACTTATTATATGTAAGCATTCACTCTCTGCATAAAATATCGAAATACAATGGCCCGGATGGAAGAGAGATCGTTCTGAGTAAACTTGGATCTCCAACATGGAAATCATTAAAACAGAAGACAAAAGCGAAGGTTAAGCAGATTGCTTTTGACCTGATTCAATTGTATGCCCAGAGGAAAACGGCTAAAGGCTTTGCTTTTACTCCGGATTCCTACCTGCAGAACGAGCTGGAAGCCAGCTTTATTTATGAAGATACGCCGGATCAGGAAAAGGCTACCGTAGATGTGAAGAAAGATATGGAAGCTGATACGGTGATGGACAGGCTTGTCTGCGGTGACGTAGGTTTCGGTAAAACGGAAGTTGCGATCAGAGCTGCATTTAAAGCCGCTACAGATGGTAAGCAGGTTGCGGTATTGGTTCCTACTACTATTCTTGCCTTTCAGCATTACAGAAGTTTTAAAGAAAGACTTAAAGATTTTCCGGTGAATGTTGCGTATGTAAACCGATTCAGAACGGCTAAGCAGAAATCGGAGACTTTAGAGGCTTTAAAGAACGGAAAAGTAGATATTATTATAGGAACGCATCAGTTGGTAAGCAGTTCAGTAAAATTTAAAGATCTTGGATTGCTGATTATTGATGAAGAACATAAATTCGGGGTTTCAGTAAAAGATAAACTTAAAACTTTGAAAAATAATGTGGATACCCTTACCCTTACAGCGACTCCTATTCCGAGGACTTTACAGTTCTCATTAATGGCTGCAAGGGATTTATCCGTTATCAAAACACCGCCGCCAAACAGACAGCCTGTAGATACGCAATTAATCGGGTTCAATGAAGAAACCCTTCGTGATGCCGTTTCTTATGAGCTTCAGAGAGATGGTCAGGTATACTTTATCAATAACAGAATTGAAAACCTGAAAGATATTGCAGGACTTATCCAGAGGCTGGTTCCTGATGCGAGAGTGATTACAGGGCATGGGCAAATGGAAGGGAAGCAGCTTGAAAAGAATGTTCTGGATTTTATGGAAGGGAAATATGATGTTCTTGTGTCCACTACCATTGTAGAAAGTGGAGTAGATGTTCCGAATGCCAATACTATTTTCATCAATGATGCACAAAGGTTTGGTATGGCAGATCTGCATCAGATGAGAGGAAGGGTAGGGCGTAGTAACAGGAAAGCATTCTGTTATCTGATTACTCCACCTTATGATATGATGACTTCGGACGCCAGAAAACGTCTGGAAGCCATTGAGCAGTTTTCAGATCTGGGAAGCGGTTTCCAGATTGCGATGAAAGATCTGGAAATCCGTGGTGCGGGAGACCTTCTTGGTGCTGAGCAGAGTGGGTTCATCAATGAAATGGGGTTTGAAACCTATCAGAAACTAATGCAGGAAGCTTTGGAAGAACTAAAAGATGATGCGGATTTTGAAAACCTTTTTGAAAATGAAGAAGACAGGCAGAAGCTTTTTAAATCTGTGAAGGATGTTAATATTGATACTGATTTGGAATTGATGCTGCCGGACTCCTATATTTCCAATACAGAAGAAAGGTTGCTGCTCTATCAAAAAATTGCTGAAATTACTAATGAAGCAGGCCTTCATCAGTTTGAACTGGAACTGATCGACCGTTTTGGAGCGCTGCCGAAGGAAGCTGTCAATCTCTTGAAGAGTGTTTCATTGAAGTGGCTTGCTGCTGACATCGGTTTTGAAAAGATTGTCATGAAAAACGGGGTGTTTTTAGGATACTTCCCGGGAAATCCTCAGGATAAGTTTTATCAGACAGACAGATTCCGACATATTATTAATTATCTGACCCGAAATCCGGCTGAAGCCCAGCTTAAAGAGAAATCAGGAAAAGAAGGTAATCAGTTGATGATGAGGAAAGAAAAAGTTAAAAATGTAGATGAAGTTAATCTATTGTTGAAAGCAATTATTAATCATGATTAAATTTTTGTTTTATTTATTAGAAATAGTATTGTAAAAGTTACTAAAACGCATGAAAAACTTGATTTTTTATGCGTTTTTTTGTGATTGTTATCATGTTTTTCTTTTGTAATATTCCTGTTAAAGAGAATTAAGCCTGTTTTCGAGGGCTTGTAATCACTTTATAATGATAAAAAAAATATCGTAAAACCCCGTACAGCAAGGGTTTGAGGTGTGATGTTCTTTTTTTAATAGATGAAAAGTAGAGTTATGTAGAAATAATTCTACTTTTGCGTGTGAATAATTCTATCTTGTAATGTGTTTATTTCTATAGGTTTATAGATTGGTAGCTGGAATTTTTTCGACTTCGTTATGTAACTTTGCAGTCATTAATTATGAAAACAATTATACATTGCTGCGTAGCTGGATTTCTTTCATTCTACGCCAACGCTCAGGTGGGGATAGGTACTACAAAGCCCAAATCTGTTCTTGATGTGAACGGAAAAACCACCTTAAGAAAAGAACTTAGAGTAGGCGGTACATCAACTCAGGCTGGAAATGCCGGGTTAAACGGCCAGGTTTTGGTTTCTCAGGGCGAAGGATTGCCGCCTGTGTGGAAATCTTTGAATGTTTCCTTTATGGAAGAGGGACAGTATAAGCTGATTAATTCTTATCTGTCATCAGATCAAACAGGTATTATATCACTTACGGCTGGTGTTGCCGGTGACGGTGTCTACACAAACAAAGTTGGAGATAATATTACTGATGCTACTAAAGGAAATTGGAAAAAGATAGATGGACTTGACAATACTTTTACCATCAAAAATGGAAAGAACAGACTTACCTATCAGTTCCAGACAGGAATTGAAATGAAAGCATCCTCATCTACTGCCATACAAAGCGTACGATTTGCTTGTGGTGTTTTCAGAAACGGAGCATTGGTAGCGGTACGCCCGGATAGAATTGCTTCTAATAACAATAGTGGGAAAGCTGGTCTTCAGGACTATATTTTTACTCTTAATTATACAGAACAGAACGTTCCTGTAGGTGTTCACAATATTGAAATCGCGTGCAGAAAGATTGATACTTCAAGTTCTACTTCACAATTTGCTATCGGACGAAATGTAGAGGCTTCAAATGGAGCTTCCAGTGCATTTACGCTGGAATCTACCATGAAAATGGATGTTATCGAATACGTGAGCTATAAAAACAACTAATGATGAAAAAACTAATATCAACGCTGCTTCTTAGTATAAGCATTTTTGCAACAGCTCAGGTGGGAATAAAAACAGAAACCCCAAACGCAAAACTTGATGTAAACGGAGATGTGAATTTCAGAAATAAAATTGCGGTCCTTAATGCTGCTGATAACTCCATATTTCAAGGAAACAATGATCAGATTCTTGTTTCTCAGGGTGAAGGCTTTCCTCCAATTTGGAAATCACTTCGTATTCCTGAGTATGAACCCAATAAATTTTATCTTATATACAATAATTCCTTTTCAGATAAAGTAGGAGTTACCTTTTCTTCCTCTGAAAACTCTTCAGTAGGCATGACTTCAAGAGGCGGAACCTTTACGAAAGGAAAGGAATATAGTACACTTACCAATTTTAAGAAAATAGACGGCCTTTCACAAACCATCACTGTTTTCAGTACTCAAAGCAAGGCTTACTTCCAGTTTGAAACTGTTGTACAGGCTGATTTTATGGCAGCAGGAAGTACAGATAATTCCATAGATTATGCATGTGGTATCTTTGTGGATAATAAGCTGGTGAACCTGAGACAGAGAAATCTAAAGGCAATTACTACTTCATATCCTTTTCTTACTCATACCCAGATCGGGATTGTAGAAAATCTTTCCCAGGGAAATCATACCGTTAGCGTTGCCTGTACAAGATTAGGATCTTATGGAGCGTCAGGAGCCGGAAATATCCTTTCTATAGGAACTAATGTGTATAGTAACATCAATAGCTTTATTTCACAATCTTCTCTTAAAGTAGACGTATATGAAGTTCCTGAAGTATTTAATACGATTATAAATTAAAACGGATTATGAAAAAAATATTATTTGTAACTTCGCTTTTATCAGCTGTTGCAGCAAATGCTCAAGTGGGTATAAATACTCCTAATCCGACTAATATGCTGGATGTGAACGGAGATCTCAATATCAGAAAAGAATTAAGAACAGGAGGTACTGATGTGCTAAAAGGATCTGCCGGAACAGCGGGTGATATATTTCACAATAATACTGATCTCGGTGCAAATGACTGGAAAGCAATTAAAATTGCAGATGGACAGGGAAGTATGTCTGTGTTTTCCATTAATACCGTTTCAGACAAAACCGGAGTTAGTTTTACCGGTAGCAGTGGTGCTACCAATCCCTATAGTGATGGGGAAGCCCTTACTGGAGGCTGGACAGTAATTCCTGGAACTGTGGATACATTCTCCGTAACCAATGGCACAAATAAGGCTACATTCTCATTTCAGACAACTGTTCAGAAAACAGGAACGAATTCTGCCAGTTTTGCCTGTGGTGTTTTTGTTGATAATGCCCTTAGAGCAGTAAGAACAGATGTATTATTGGGGGATAGTGGTGCTTATAAGATTTTTAATCTTAATGCTACCCTTACCAATCTTACTCCTAAAAACCAGTATTCCGTTAAAGTAGCCTGTATAAAAAGAGCCATCGCAGGAACAACCCTTGGAATAGGAAAAGCGGTTGATACTACATTCCTTAACAGTGATATGTCACAGTCTGTTTTGACAACATCCATATTGCAACCTTATTAATTTTCATAATAATACAATAATCATAAATCTAAAAACGTTATGTTTTTAGATTTTTTTTGTTTATTGACTCTATTTCTTGTGAATTTGTTCAGATAAAGTAAAGTGTATTATCGAAAATTGAATTATATTTGGACAAGCTAAAAAAATTCTATATGGTAAAAAACTATTTTTTTAAAATGTTTGCCGGTATTGCTTTTCTTGGGCTGCTGACAGCATGTAATACTACCTCAGATCCTACGGAATCTATCCCGAATCCGGATGACGGACCTCCTCCTAAAAAGATTTTAGCAAAGGTTACTGCCAATAATGTTTCCCAGGAAGAATATGTTACAACAGCTGTAACCGGAGATTTGCAGACTGCAGTGTCTAAAGATGAGTCTTTTGCCGGAAGTGCTTATTATACGGCAACGGTAACATACACGGATAAAAATATCACTAAAATTAAATATGTAAGTTCAGCAGCATCCAGCCTCACTTATGAATTTAATATTGTTCCTGATGCTACAGGTAAAAAGATTTATAATGCTACTTCTACAGCTACGGGAGCAACACCGTCAGTTTCTGTTGTAAGCGATTATGCATTTACCTATGATCCGGTTACCAACAGGCTTACCAAAATTCTTGAGAAAAGAAAAGAAGGAGGAATAAGTGCTTATAACAGATTTATTAATTATTCTTTTGTGTATACGGGAGAAAATATAATTCAGGTCGTTTGTTCCAAAGGTCTGCTGGATATCAACGGAAACCCGAATATGAGTACGGCAGTAATAAGCAAATATAGTTTCCAGAACTACGATACTCAGAAAAGCCCGTATTCTACCTTGCCATCAGTATATTTCATCACCCGAAGTCTGATCAATCCTGCTCAATTCTACAAAATATCCCCGAACAATCCTACTTCTATGTTTATAGAATTGCCATCACCAGCTACTCCTGTTAATACTTCTCAAAGTTATTCTTATGATAATCAGGGGTATGTAGTTGTTGAAAAAAATCAGAATTTAACTTTTACCTATAAAAATTTATAGAAGAAATATAGTTATTAATCTTAGCAGAATATAAATAATAATACAAATTTTAGGCAAAAAAAAATTATATTTGTCAAAAAAATAATCAATTACAAGGAAATGAAGCAAATTTTCTATTTTATTTTACTAATCGCAGGTTTCTCCTCAGTACATTCCTGCAAGGACATGCTGGATGAGGATGGAAATCCTTTGTTGGATCTCAACAACACAGGAGGATTAAGCGGTCCCAGAGCATTATACAGAGAAATTACAGATAAAGATACGATCGCAGAATATCGCTACAGCGGACTTCTTGTGACTAAAGTAATCACAGACAGTGCTTCCATCACTGATATTATGTACAGTGGTGATAAAATCAGCCAGATTAATTTCAACGGTTTCCTGGATCTTGACGGAAACGGAAAGCTGGATAAAGACAGTGTATCCTACACTCAATTGTTCACTTATACGAATAATAATAAGCTTCAGAAAATTTCTGAAAACCGTTCAATCTTCAGAAGAACTCCGCCTTTAATACCAGGAGATCCTCCGGGACCGCAGACTTTGTTGAGAAAAGAGAAAACATCTTATGAAACATACTACAGCAATTCTACCGGTAAATTGGATTCAATCATTATGAGAAATGGGGCTGATGCTCCCGGAACACAGTTTGTCTTCACTGATTACTCAAGAACAGCTTATTCTTATGTTGGGGATAATGTATCTAAAGTTTTAAGATACTACGGTAAAATAATTGGTAATTCTGGGAATAACTTTGGTGCGGCTACAGGAAAATATAGCTACGAATACTATGCATATGATGAGCAGGTAAGCCCATTCACATTGCTGCCACATGTATATAAAATTTCAAGATTATTATCTACAATCATCAATGACAAAGAAAGTCTTATCTTATCTCCAAACAACCCTAAGAGATGGTCAGTGACAGATCTTACGCCACCCATTCCAACTCCGGTTGTGAAGAGTACCAATTACGTTTATGATCCTCAGACCTACATGACAAAAGGATATGGCGTTAATTACATCTATAAACCACAATAGAAGAATTTTTTTAACAATATTCAAACTCAATCTTTCCTAAGATTGAGTTTTTTATTTTTTATACCTTAATTTTGCAAAAAATTTCTGATGAAATATTTAATTGTCGGGCTTGGTAACAAAGGCTCTGAATATGAAAATACACGACATAATATAGGATTTAAAGTAGCTGAGAAAATAGCGGAAACCCTTGAAGTATCATTCAATACCTCCAATTTTGGCTGGATGGCAGAAGGAAAGCACAAAGGTAGAAAAGTTTTTGTTCTGAAACCGGACACTTACATGAATCTTTCCGGAAATGCAGTGAAATACTGGATGCAGAAAGAAAATATTCCTTTAGAGAATATACTGATCGTGACGGATGACCTGGCTCTGCCTTTCGGGACTTTAAGAATGAAAGGAAAAGGGTCTGATGCCGGACATAACGGGCTTAAAAATATTAATGAAGTATTGCAGACTCAAAATTATGCAAGGCTTCGCTTCGGAATCTCTGCAGATTTTACGGCAGGAAGACAGGTAGATTATGTTTTAGGAACATGGAATGACGAAGAATCAGAAAAGCTTCAAGAGAGAATTGAAACCTTTGCTAAGGCCAGTCTTTCTTTTGTATTTGCCGGTTTGAATAATACAATGTCTGCCTTTAACGGGAAATAATTTCAGAAGGGAAAAACTGCAATTACAAAATAGTTTATAAAATGTATGACTGCCTTATTGTGAGGCAGTCATTTATTTATACTCTTTTAAAATTTTTCTGCTGGTTTGATAACTAATTGATCATCCTTCCTGATAAACAATATCCATATCCATGGAATACATGATAATATAAAAGATACAATAATATTCCGCATAAATATTTCATTAGCTGCAGGGTTTGTTTGAAATTCTGATATTGCTTCAGTAATGGAGAATCCCCCTTTTACCAATAAAGCGATTACGGTAATAATATTAGCCATAAATATGCTGATAATGCTCGTGAAGAAGATGATAGATCTTGTCAGTTTGCCACGAAATCCGTTGAAATAATCATAGCCTAAAAACCCAAGAAGAGCAGTAACAAATGCCATTCCTGAGGAAACTCCTCCTAAATATACTGCAAGTAAGACCCAAAGTATAATGGCAGGAATTGAAAAAATGACGGCACCTAAAAATCCTGTCAGATAGTTTTTCTCTTTTGATACTCTTTCCTTTTCAATTTCATAGAATTTATTATCCATCTGTTTAAAACAATCATCACAAAGAAGTACACCAGTATGGTTAAGGTCGTAATAATTGATTCTTTGAAGCTTTTCACAACTATGACATTTGTTTTGCTCCGGGATGTTTAGCTTTTTTAATAAATCAGCCAAAAAGTCAAACAGAGCATAAACAGTCCTGATTTTAGTCGGCATTATATTTTCAGTAAATTTAAAATAAATACTATTTTCTCTGACTTCGAAGAGGGTGAACTTTAACCGTTTTCTATTGTTGGTTAGTTCTGCTTTGATCTGCTGCCTTTGTTCTTCTGTAAGGTTGTCTGTGGTTGCAGATACAAATTTGTATTGAGGATTGCTCATAAGGCTTGCGTCTGAAACGTTAAAAAAGTAACCTTTATAAAGCCCGAATACTCCATCGTCTGTTTTATACCAGCCAAGATCTCTGGCTATTTTTTTTGCTTTTGGAAAAATCATGTAATCTGGTTTTCAAGTTATTTAAAGGAAGCCAAATTATAATTATTTTTCAATAAATAAAACCCTGTCTCCTTGAATTGGAATTTATTGTTGATTTTGCCAGTTCAATATGTTTTATCGTTAACTATTTACTTTGATAATGTATGTAATGTAATAAAAAATAAATGCCACCGGAATTCCGGTGGCATTTTCTGTAAATTATAATTGAATTTTAAAAGAATATTACTTCTTATAACCAGGTAACTACACCTGTTTCCACGTCATAGTTTGCTCCCACGATTTTAATTTTACCCTCAGCTTCAAGATTTTTAAGTGTTGAGCTTTGCTTACGGATATCTTCAATCGCACTTTTTACATTTTGATGATTAAGCCTTTCAAGAAGCGAGCTGTTGTTAGATGAACGCTCTTCATTCTCTTCAATAATGTCATTGATTATAGGATTGAAGTGGTTGATAAGGTGGTTCAGGTTGTCCATTCCCAGACCTTCAATTTTTGCAGCATCAAGACCTCCTTTCAAAGCTCCGCACTTGGTATGCCCTAAAACTACAATAAGTTTAGAACCTGCAACATTACAGCCAAATTCCATAGATCCCAGAATGTCCTGATTCACAAAGTTACCGGCAATTCTGATACTGAATACATCTCCTAATCCCTGATCAAAGATAAGTTCTGCAGAAGTACGGCTGTCTATACAGCTTAAAACTACAGCAAAAGGCCATTGTCCTTCACGGGTTGCATTTACTTGCTCAAGAAGGTCTCTGTTTGCTTTAAGATTGTTTACAAATCTCTGGTTTCCCTCTTTTAAGAATTCTAATGCTTTTTCAGGAGTAATAGTTGACTGCGTTTCGTATGTATGTGCTTTCATATTTTTATTCTTTTCGAATTTAAAGTTAAAAAAATTAATTACTTGTTGTGATTACATGGCTCTTTTGTGAGTCACCAGAATATGAGAGTCCTCACTTCTTTCGTAATCTCTGTATGAAGTTTTAAAGCCTATCAGTTCTACATTGATGTCTTGTTCCTTTGCACGGATATTGGCGAAATCCTGAATCATTTCCAATACATCGGTTGCAATGTAGGAAGTGCTCCTTGCATCAATGATCACTGTAGAGTTTGGTTTTATGTTTTTAAGTGTTTTTTTGATGGCTGCCTTATTTAAAAATGATACTTCTTCAGCAAGCTTGATATTGATTCCATCAGCGTCATCCAGCCTTTCTCTGCTTAAATAATAAGCTCTTTTCATATTTCCCTGAAGAATATAGAAAACGGAGATGGCAAGACCAATTCCTACTCCTTTTAACAGGTCGGTTGCCACTACTGCTACAACGGTTGCTAAAAACGGAATAAACTGATATTTTCCTAAGTGCCAGAAATGTTTGAACGTAGCCGGCTTTGCCAGTTTATATCCTACTAAAATTAATACCGCAGCCAGTGTAGCTAATGGAATTAAATTTAAAACAACAGGAATAGAAAGTACACAAATCAATAAGAATACACCATGAATAATAGTTGACATTTTAGAGGTTGCTCCCGCATTGGCATTCGCAGAACTTCTTACCACAACGGAAGTCATTGGAAGTCCGCCAATAAAAGAACTGATAAGGTTTCCGATTCCCTGAGCCTTCAGCTCAAGATTGGTATCTGTAATTCTTCTTTGTCTGTCTAATCGGTCGGAAGCTTCAATACAAAGTAAAGTTTCAATAGATGCCACAATAGCAATTGTTGCTCCTACGATCCATACCTTTGGATTCGTGAAACCATTAAAGTCCGGAGTGGTGATCAGATTTTTAAAATCATCAAAAGACTGTGGAACCGGTAAAGAAACCAAATGCTGGGTTTCGATAGCCAGAGAACTTCCGGACATCTTAAAGAGCTGATTTAAAAGAATACTTGCAATTACAGCAACCAATGCTCCCGGAAGCATTTTCATCCTTTTCAGTACGTGGATTTTGTCCCATGCAATAAGGATGGCTACAGAAATTAAAGTAATAACAATGGCACCCGGATGGATCGCTCCAAATAATTCTGTAAAATAGCCGAAATTCAGGCCATTATCAAAAATAGATTCATGACCTTCATAATCTTTGTCGAATCCTAATGCATGCGGAATCTGTTTTAAAATAATAATAATTCCTATGGCAGCAAGCATTCCTTCAATGACGTTATTCGGGAAATAGTTGGAAATACTTCCAGCTCTTACAAAACCTAAAATCAATTGAATAAGTCCTGCAATAATCCCTGCACAAAGAAAAAGTTCAAATGCGCCAAGATCTGTTATTGCTGTTAAAACGATAGCTGTCAGACCTGCAGCGGGTCCTGAAACTGAAATATTTGAATTACTGATGATTCCTACTACCAGGCCGCCTACGATACCGGAAATAATACCGGATAATGGTGGAGCACCTGATGCTAAAGCAATTCCTAAACACAATGGAAGTGCTACTAAAAATACCACGAGTCCTGAAGGAAAATTTTCCTTGATTCCTCCTATTAATGATGTCTTTTTCATAATGTGAAGCTGTAAGAGATAACCGGCTTATTTGTTTTTAAATAAGTCAGTTATAAAAAGTTGAAAAAAAATTTTTAAAGTACGTGTGTATCCTATATCACAAAATGATATGGAAATAGTATCAAAAAAATCTAACTATAGGAGTTACGCTTCCGGAGGAGGAGAGAATATAGTAAGCAATGGGGAAAGATGAAAAGAATCATCAATCAGAACAAAAGACACGCCCTGAACATCTGGTTCTGAAAACTTCAGATAATCAAATACATCTAAAGGTTTCGGAATGGTCTTTTCGTAAACAATGAATGAGGATGGGTGAGAATGAGGTTCTTCTTCGTTGATTATTACATTCGTTCTTGCAATATCCCAGCCCGCAACTGCAGCAATGCCTGGCAGCGCTGTAAAATTCAGAAAAAACGTTAATACAATAATACTCCAGAATTTCATTTTACCTTCTTTTTAGAAATACTATTTAGTCTTTCTGCTCATCACCCAATCCGAACTTGTAAGATTATAGATCTTTTGGATATCTTTTAAGATTTTCTCAAAATCAATCTCCAGATCAATGATTTTACCTGTTCTAAGGTCGAAGACCCAACCGTGTACAATAGGATATTCTTCTAAAATGTATCTTTCCTGCACGCAGGCCATTTTAATTACGTTGATGCATTGCTCCTGAACATTAAGTTCTACAAGTCTGTCATAACGCTTGTTTTCGTCCTCAAGGGAATCCAGCTCTGCCTGATGCAGCCTGTAAACATCACGGATGGTTCTCAGCCATGGATTTAGCAATCCCATATCCTGAGGAGTCATTGCTGCTTTTACACCGCCGCAATTGTAATGTCCGCAAACAATAATATGCTTTACTTTCAGATGTTCTACCGCATATTGAATAACAGCAGTGGAACTCATATCTAAAGTATTGACAACATTGGCTATGTTTCTGTAGACAAATACTTCTCCGGGTTTTGCTCCCATCAGCTCTTCTGCAGTGGCTCTGCTGTCTGAACATCCTATATAAAGATAATCCGGATGCTGAGTTTTTGCAAGTTCATGGAAGAATTCCGGATCTTCAGCTAATTTGGATTCTACCCATTTTTTGTTGTTTTCGAAAATAACCTCGTACGATTGTGACATAATTTTAAATTTTATAATTATTTGTTTCGTTTAAATTATTTCCAAAATCAATAGACTAAATCAATAATTGTACAAAAATATACTTTTTGTTAAAAAATCAATCACTTTTAACAAAGTTTAATATTAAAATATGCTTAAAATCATATCCAATATTAATGAGTGTGCTTTGTATTACAGCTACTGAAATCTATAAGGCAATCCAAACGTTTAAAAAAGCTGGATAAAATTACGAAGTATAAATCAAAATCTAAGATTTGACAATTAAAATATTCTTAATTTTTTCCATAAGAGGGGCTTATGAGTCAGGAAAAATTGCTGATAATACAAATAGAATTTTGCTGTAACTGTTGTAATTACACCTTTCGGTTGATGTAATCTTTTGTGGCGTCTGATGCGGGGATAATGGAGGCAGGGTTTCCCAAAACAACAGAATTGGAGGGAACATCAAAGTTTACATAAGAATTAGGAACAATCAATACATTATTTCCAATGGTGATTCCTCCTACAATGACTGCATTGGTGCCTATCCAGACTTCATCCCCAATAACAGGATAACCCTCATTTTTCCCACGGTTTTGCTGCCCGATAGTAACTCCATGGGCGATATTGCAGTTTTTCCCGATCACGGTTTTCGGATTAATCACAAGGCTTCCGAAATGTCCTAAATAAAAACCTTCCCCGATTTGGGTCTCAGGATAAATCTGAAAGCCGTATTTGATCTGATAATGTCTTAATAGAATTCTCCAGAATGTATTCAGAACGGGTTTCTTTTGATATTTCTGAGCCATTCTCAGAATGTAAACAAAATGAAGATTGGGATTAATGCATTTTTTCCAGATCTGAAATGTAGAAAGCCACTTTCCGCTTTCCCGGTAAAAGTCTTTTTGAATGATTGAATAATCAGCCATTATAAATATTTTTATACTTCGTCAATTATTTTCTGAAGATGTTCTACAGATTTTTCCAAAACAAACGGAAGTTCAGTTTCCGAGATCTGTTTTTTGTATTCTTCAGTGATATTTTTATCCGTAAGAAACTTTTTCATTCCTTCATAGATACCCTCTTCGGAATTGGGAGTGATATTCCCGAGTTTGCCATCCTGCAGAAGATCCCTGATACCGGAAATATCTGTTGCAGAAATAGGTTTATTCAAAATAAGCGCCTCTGCAATAATGGTAGGAAATCCTTCATGTCTTGAAGACATAATATAGAAATCTGCCTTTTTCATATAAGGGTAGGGATTACTGCTGAAACCAAGCATTTTTGCAGTGTCCTGAAGACCAAGTTTATTGAGCTGATCCTGAATATTGTTAAAGTCATACCCATCACCAATGATCAAAAGCTGATGCTTTAACCCCTCATCAATAAGTTTTTTATGTACATTAAGCAATCTGTCGTATCCTTTCTGAGGGTATACGGTTCCTACCGTTACAAAAGTTGGAAGATCACTGCTGAAGGGATAATCATTCACTTCAATATCCGCTTTTCTTAATGTATCATTTTTGTCAATCGGATTGAAGATCTTAATAACGGATGCTTTTTCAGCTTCATTTTTAGCCAAATCATGCATTCCTTCCTGAAGTTTGTTGGAGATTACCAGAATTCTGTCAAACCTGAAAAACTGTCTGATTACTTCCGGGGTGTATTCTTTTAAATTAAAGATATCATTCTGTACCCAAATAATTTTTTTCGAATCTTTTTGGGGGCTGGAGAGAATTTCCCGATGCATCGCATGGATGGCTGCAATCTCTACATCGTATTTTTTATTCTTTAAAACAAATTTATAAAGAAGGGAAGGGAACCAAAGAAACATTTTCTGATAAAGAACCCTGTAGGCTTTCACAGGAATATCCTGCAGCCTGTTGGTGGTAATCATTTCTCCTTTTGTCAAATAGTACAGGGTCACCCAGGACGGAACCTCTTTAATGTATAATCCTGAATAGAGATTTACCAGAAGATCAACTTCATACTTATCAGCAGGCAGATTCTTCAGAAAGTTGATTAACACTTTCTCAGCACCACCATGACGTAATGAACCTATACGAATGAGGAGTTTTTTCTTTTTCAATTTGTTTTTTCTTTTTTATGATTTTACAAGATTAAATTTATTTAATTTTTCTTGCTTTTTTATACTTGTGAGGAAGATTTTCTTTGATATAGGCATCCAGTTTTTTTCTGTCTTTTTCCAGTTCACGGGGATATTCCGGGTTGTTTTTAAGAACAATATCACCATAATCTTCAATGGTGCACAAAAATTGAGCCGGGTTTCCTATAAAGACGGTATTATCCGGCATAGACTGTGACAACACAGAGTTCGCTCCTAAAATACAGTTGTTTCCAATCTGAACATCCTGCATAATCACACAATTAAGCCCGATGGTGCAGTTGTTTCCGATTTTTATTCTTCCCAGTATTCTTGCATCTTCATAACCCGGAAGTTTTCTGAGCAGAGTAGTCGTTCCGCCATGGTTTACAAACCTTACATCTCCGGCAATGTTTACATTATCACCAATTTCGATAAGGTAAGGTTCAGTTCCAAAATACACTTTATCAGGCATATTAAAGTTTTTTCCTACCTTCATACCTCTGTATTTTGCCACTTCAAGGCTGCCCCTGTTCAAAAAAGTATGATAGAGGGAGTCTATTTTTAATAGGATTCTGAATATAAAAATCATCACAAGTGTAAATTTGTTTCGTTACTTTTGCAAAGAAAGAGAATTTATTAATATGATAAAAATTTCAAAAATAGAATATTATCTTCCTCAGCAGGTGTTAACTAACGAGGATCTTGAAAAGCAGTTCCCTGAATGGAGCTCCGAACGTATCCATGAGAAAGTAGGTATTTCTCAACGCCATATTTCTTCTGACAGTGAAACCGTACTGGATATGGCTGTGCAATCTTCAGAAAAAATTTTCGAAAACTATGATAGAAACAAAGTAGATTTTATTTTGTTCTGTACCCAAAGTCCGGAATATTTCCTTCCTACAACGGCCTGTATTTTGCAGGACAGATTGGGGCTTAGAAAAAATATCGGAGCTATAGATTTTAACCTTGGCTGTTCAGGATTTGTTTATGGATTGGCTTTTGCAAAAGGGCTGATTGCTGGTGGAATTGCAAAAAGCATTCTTTTGGTTACTTCTGAAACATACACCAAACATATTCATCCTGATGATAAAGGAAACCGAAGTATATTCGGAGATGCCTCTGCCTCTGCTATTATTGAAAAGGCTGAAGGTAACGATTATCAGTTCTGTCTGGGAACAGACGGAAGCGGTGCAGAAAATCTTATGGTGAAAAAAGGAGCTTTTAAAAAAGACTTTGAACTGAATCCTGAACACGAATTCGGCCCTGAAAATATTTATATGAATGGCCCTGAAATTTTTAATTTTACAATTGAAAATATTCCGGGACTGGTAAAAGAAACATTGGAAGTGAACGGAATGACTATGGATGATATTGACCATTTTGTTTTTCATCAGGCCAATTCTTTTATGCTGAATTATTTAAGAAAGAAAACAAAAATACCGGCAGAAAAGTTTTATATTGACATGGAAAAAACCGGGAATACTGTTTCTGCAACGATTCCTATTGCTCTTAAAAATATGATGGATAAAGGAATGCTGAAAGAAGGAGATAAGGTTTTAATGGCAGGATTTGGAGTTGGATATTCATGGGGAGCCACTATTATGGAAATTTAAAATAACAAACATTTAAAATTATAAAATATGAAAATATCCGTTTTTTTAGAAAAACTACAGGAGGAATTGGAAGAAGATGAAACATTGACTACTGAAACGAACCTGAAATCTTTAGAAAGCTACGATTCTATAAGCTTACTTTCTGTTATTGCGTTTGTAGACGAAAATTTCAGCAAGAAAATTGATACCAAGCATTTTAAAGATATTGAAACCGTTTCAGATCTGATGAATGTTATAGGAAAAGAAAATTTTGAAGATTAATGGATGCTTTCTCATTAAAAAATAAAATTATTCTCATTACAGGCGCTTCTTCCGGCATTGGGAGAAGCTGTTCTGTAGAATGCAGCAATAGCGGTGCAGATCTGATTCTTGTAGGAAGAAACCAGGAAGAACTGATGAAAACCGTTTCTATGCTCAATCCTGAAACAAAAGTTGAAACAATCACTGAAGATATTACCCAATCTGAAAACCTTGAAGCAGTTATTGCGCATAAAGTTTCAATTTTAGGTAAAATCTCGGGATTTATTCACTGTGCCGGCATCGAAAAAACATTACCATTAAAAAAGCACAATCCTCAGCTGTATCAGGACATATTTGCTGTTAATGTCATTGCTGGACTTGAAATTGCTAAAATTTTATCTTTAAAAAAACACAAAGATGAAAACTCCAGTTTTGTATTTATTTCTTCTGTTGCGGGGATGATAGGAGAGGCCGGAAAAGCGGCTTATTCTGCCAGTAAAGGAGCTGTAATCTCCGGAGCACGTTCTTTGGCTATGGAACTTTCAAGAAGTAATATTCGTGTCAACAGCATAAGTCCGGCGATGGTAAACACTCCGATTTTAGAGAAGATGTTTGAAAATATTGGTGAAGAAGCTTCATCAGAAATCATAAAAAAGCATCCGCTGGGAATAGGTGAACCTAAAGATGTAGCGAATGCCTGTATTTTTTTACTGTCTGATGCCTCAAGATGGGTCACAGGTACCAACCTTGTGATTGACGGAGGATATTCTGCACAGTAACTTACTTTTTGTGTAAAGTTTCTATAATATTTTCTATGGTGTCAAATATTTTCTTGTTATCAAACTGATTTTCAATTGTTTTAAGGTTCTCTCTGATGTGGAGAACAAGGTTAGGATCGGTAAGAAATGTTTTCATCGCTGAATATATTTCATCGATTTCATAATTGATGAGGTATCCTGTTTCACGGTCTTTGATCATCAATCCTACATCTCCTACTTCTGTTGCAATAATAGGTTTCTGAAGAATTAAGGCTTCAGCAATGACCAATGGCCATGCTTCAGATTCCGAAGGAAGAACAAAATAATCTGCCTTCTTAATATAAGGGTAAGGATTCATCTTGTTTCCAGCTAAAATAAAAGTTTGCTTAACATTGTTGCGCTGGATTTGCTCAGTCAGATTTTTCATTTCCTCACCGTTCCCTATAATTACAATATGATGATGAAATCCTTCGTCTATAAGTCGTTTATGAGCCTCAATTAGCTTGTGATAACCTTTTCTGCTATGCAGGCGTCCCACAGAAACGAATACTGGACCTTCGGGGAAATCATCTACCTGCTCTTCTGCTTTCTTTTTAATTTCTTCAATAGGAATTGCATTGATTACTACAGTTTCAGCAGGATATTCTAAATCCGGATAACACTGATGCATAATATCTTTGATCTTCCGTGAACAGTAAATCATATGATCAAATTGTGGGAAATTTTTAAGAATGTCCGGAACCAAAGGTTTCATTCCCGGTACATTGATCTCAGAATGAAACCAGCCTATCTTTTTTGAATCCTTATTGCTGGAATTGATCACGGATGAAAACGCACTATAGGTAGGAGCAATTTCAATGTCAAATTTTTGATTCCCTAAAATTCGGTCAGAAATACTATGATTTTTTAAAGCTCTGGATAGCTTCAGCCTTCTTCGGATAAGCTGAAGTTTATGAAGAAGCGGATGCTCGGAAAAACTTTCTTTGCCATCCGTAAGATAGACTTTTTTTACATGCTTCGGAAACTCATCCCGGAGTTCTCCCTGGTTGAGGTTAAGGCATACTGTGATATCAAATTTATCAGGATTAAGATTATTGAGCATACTTAATATAACTTTTTCCACACCGCCCATTTCCATAGACCGGTGTCTGAAAAGAACTTTTATTTTCCTGTTTTCTGACATTATCTGAAAATTTTCTGTAAAGTAAGGGAGATTTTTTTTATTTTTTTTATAAAATTTCGTTTTTGATATTCGGAAGGGTAAAATTTCTTTGTCGCTTTTGCTTCAAAGAATCTAACATGGTTATCTCTCTAATTAAAAGCTTGTATTATCTCCATCCCGTCCTGCAAAAGAATCATCTGTATATCGTTCCCCAATCCGGCTGGGCCGGTGTAAACAAACAATTACAGCGATTCCTGAATAAAGATTCATTGTTATAATGATCTGTAAGTACGGGAAATTTCATTTGATTTAAAGGGTGTTGAAAACCAGATCCTGTTTGTTGATTACCCGAGTGTTAGCAGGGATGTCTTTATAAATAGTGCATCCGGCGCCAATGATACAATTATCACCTATTGTTACCCCTTTTAATACGGTTACATTACTTCCAAGCCAGCAATTGTTTCCTATTTTTATAGGGGCCGTTGAAAATTCTGAAGGATATATTTTTATTGTAGGGGAGGTCTCATACGCATGATTATGATCATAGAGTTTGACATTTTCCCCGAATAAGGTATTGCTGCCGATTGAGATATGTTCTAAACAGTTTATAGAACAGAAATTGTTCATAAAAAAGTGGCTTCCTATTTCCAGGACAGCATTTTTATTGATCAGGATACAGGTGTAATTTCTGAAGTCAGCAGCTGAGCCGATACTTAGCTTTTTTAAATTATTATCTAAAATAAAGCGGTTACCAACACCTAATTTGAGATCTTCAAAAAATACATTGGGATGCTTTTTCAGCAGAAACAGTTGTTTCTTCCTGTTTATTTTTTCAAAAAAGTCATAGAACATATACTATCTTTTTTATCATTTGGGTTATACAATATACCTCGTTTGTATGTAATTTAAAAGCCCTATTTTCTGTATCTGTTTATAAAATATCTCTATCCGGACTTTCTTTCAGAATTATATAAGGAATAGTAAGGGGAATGCACTTATACTTCCCTGTAAAAGTTGTCTACTGTTCTGATCATTTTTCTAAAGAACTTAGATAATAATGTATTTTGGTTTTTAAAAATAAAATCAGGAAGTCTGGAAATCTGTTGAATATCTGTTTTATAAAGTATTTTAATCCCTCTTCTTGTAAGGGAGTTATACAATACCTGATGCCAGTTCTTGTAAAGCTTTTCTTTTTTATCTTTATTTTGAGAAACGCCCTGTGAATGAATTCTGTATAAATAAAGGCTTTTGTTGATAAAGACAATTTTCCCCCTTTCATAAAGTTTCAGGTAAAGGTCCTGATCTACAGAAGAGGAAAGAGTTTCATCAATCATATCCCTATTTATAAATTGATCTCTTTTAAAAGTAAAAAAATGGGCGATTTCAAAATTTATATTAAAGAAATATTTGCTTCCGTTCTTTATTCTTCCGGAGTGGGGAAACAGCTTTTGGATAGTCAGATGATCATCACATATATAAAATCTTGAATAGGTCCCTATAATATTCTGATCAGAATAGGCTTTTATACTTTTTTCGAGGGCATCTGGTGTAAGGGCATCATCAGGGTCTAAAAAGCCGCATACATCTCCGGTTGCAAGTTTTATGCATTTGTTCTTGGTATATCCGACCCCTCTGTTGGTTTCATTTTCATATAAAAAAAAGCGGTCATCGTTGCGGATAAGTTCCTTTAAGGCATCTTTCTCCTGCTTCTCTGAGCAGTCATCTACAATAATAACTTCCCAATCGGTGTATGTCTGCTGAATAATACTTTCATAGCAATCTTTGAAATAGACTGCATTATTGAAATGGGCAACTAATATTGAAAATTTCATCTTAGGTAATTTAAATTGAATAGATTATTCTAATGTTGTAATGTTACTTCATCTATAACATATAATAACTCATTTGAGTCGCTGAATAGGAAAAGGTTTAATGATTTTTATCAAAGAATAATCCACTTCCGATACGTTCAAAAGGATTTTCAGACATATTTTATATTTTTTTCGTTGTGTATGTTGTAAATATAGCAAAATTTTAGACTTTGAAAAAGGTTTATCAGTATGCCTACACAAGTTATGAAGCATTATTGTGACAATGTGGGAAGTTTTATAATGAAAATAAAAAAAAATCTTTATTTTTGCTTCAATAAATGCAACACAGTGAGTGAAATAACTAGAGTTCTCAAAACTTTTATAGGGTATTTGAAAAGACCCGATCTTTATCCGGAATTGGGCCGGAAAATTATTAAAAATACAGTTAATAGAGGAAATGCTTTTAAAGGGAAGGATAAAACAAATTCCTGGGCTGCAGAAAAATGTATTTCACAGAAAGAAGCAGTTTCAATGCTTTTCGGGCTTGATATCAAAGCTTTCCGTAGTGAATATCAGGAGGTTTTAGCCGATGCGGCACAGAAAGAAAAAAATTGTCCAGTGAAAATGGGAGGTCCGGGAGCACTGGAGCTTATTTATTATGCCTGCGAATTTACCCATGCACAAAATGTGGTTGAAACAGGTGTTGCTTACGGATGGTCTTCATTGGCATCTCTTTTATCTCTTACAAAGAGAGGAGGAACCCTTTATAGTTCGGATATGCCTTATCTGGCTCAGGATGGGGATCAGTATGTAGGATACATAGTTCCTGAAAAACTGAAAAGCAACTGGAAGTTGTTCCGTTTTGCAGATAAAGAATCACTTCCTAAGATCTTTGCAGAGAATGCTGTATTTGATGTTCTTCATTATGATTCCGACAAAAGCTATAACGGAAGAATGTGGGCTTATGATGAGCTTTATGCGCATTTAAAAAAGGGTGGGGTTTTTATCAGTGATGATATCGGAGATAATTCAGCCTATCAGGATTTCTGTGAAAAGAACAATATAGAAACAACAGTAGTGGAATACGAGGGAAAATACATCGGAATTTTTATCAAGTAAGCCGGACGGAAATCTGTTGTTGGAAAAATCGTATGAATTCTGGATCATGGAAATTTTAAATATACTTATAATACGGCTGTTTAAACCGTTCTTATGAAAATACCCCAGATTACGTTTACCCGGTTTATTGCGGCAATGGCTATTGTCATTTCCCATTTTAACAAAGATATGTTCCTTTACAATATAGACTATATTTCAAATGTTTTTCTGAAGGCTAATGTAGGAGTAAGTTATTTTTTTATACTCTCTGGGTTTATCATGGTTGTCGCTTATCATAAGAAAGATAGGATTGACTATTTTGATTATTATAAAAACAGGTTTGCAAGAATTTATCCGCTATATGTACTGGGGCTTTTGCTTTATCTGGTGACACGGTATTCCAATTTTAGTTTTTACAAAGCTTTTTTATACCTGTTTGGTCTTCAGAGCTGGATTCCGGGAGAAGCAATGATCCTGAATTTTCCGGGCTGGTCTATTTCTGTAGAATTTTTATTCTATCTGATTTTCCCTGTCCTCTATAATTATCTCTATGTCAAACGGAATAAAAGTATCTGGTTGATTACCGTCATGATCTGGGTCGTAACACAGATGTTTTCGGGGCTTTACGCAGAATCATCTTATTATGAAGGACCTCACACTAAAAGTCATGAACTGCTATACTATTTTCCGTTAATGCATATTAACGAATTTTTAGCAGGAAATCTGGCAGGTATATTTTTTGTGAGAAATCATCAGCAAAAGAATTATGATGTACCAATAGTACTCATTTTTATGCTTATTATTTTGTCACTTATCTTTATCCCTCTTTTCTATCACAATGGTTTAATGGCTGTATTGTTTATTCCTTTTATTGTTCTCATATCTAAAAATAACGGGTTGATCACTAGACTGTTCTCTTTAAAGCCACTGGAATATCTGGGAGAAGCAAGCTATGCCGTTTATATTACGCATATTCCTGTTTTGTATATACTCAGGGAAGTCATACAATGGAGTGGCTGTAATATAAGGATAGATCAGGTATTCGGGATTTATATTATTGTTTTAATCTGTACTTCAGTTTTGTTTTATCAGTTTATTGAAAAACCTTTGAGGGACTATCTGAGAAATTTGTAATGAGATAAAATAATTCTGCCATCCACATAAAAAACACCATTATGATTAAAAAAAGACTCACAGATTTTTCTGCATAAGCAGAAATAAGAATAGTTATTACAATCTGTAGATTCTTTATGTATATTTATCTCCGGAAGTAACAGGCTTATATTTATACGTTATCAATCATTTAAAGCGAAAAAAAATGAAAAATGTTTCCCTGAAATATACCATAGAAAAAAGCTTCATAGCTTTAAGGAAGTTGTGCCAAAAGATATCTGTATCTCATAACTTTTAAAAGCACATTATGTTATTCAATTCAATAGGATTTCTTATTTTTTTACCCATAGTATTCTGTTTATACTGGTTTGTTTTTAATAAGAAATATCAGGATCAGAATAAGCTCTTGCTGTTGGCGAGCTTTTATTTTTACGCGTGCTGGGATTGGAGGTTTTTGTTTTTACTGATGTTTTCCATTGGTCTGGATTACCTTTCTGGTATTAAGATTGAAAATAGCAGGAATAACCGTGAAGCAAAATTCTGGCTTACCTTAAGTATTGTAATCAATCTCGGATTCCTGGGATTTTTTAAATATTATAATTTTTTTGTTGAAAGTTTTGCCGATCTCCTGAGCAGTCTTGGATTCAAGGTGAATGTCTGGCTGCTGAACGTGATTTTACCAGTGGGGATTTCATTTTACACTTTCCATGGGCTCTCTTATGTAATTGATGTTTATAAAAAAAGAATCCGTGCTGAACGCAGTTTTATTGACTATGCAGTTTTTGTAAGCTATTTTCCTTTGCTGGTGGCAGGACCTATAGAAAGGGCAACCCATCTTTTGCCTCAGATTCAGAAAAAGAGAACCTTCAGCTACGATCAGGCAGCAGACGGAATGCGCCAGATTCTTTGGGGATTCTTCAAAAAAATGGTTATTGCAGACAATTGTGCACCATTGGTGAATGAAATTTTTAATAATTATCAAACAGAAAGCCCTGTCAATCTTGTGATAGGAGCATTATTATTTGCTTTCCAGATTTATGGTGATTTTTCAGGATATTCTGATATTGCATTGGGAGTCTCAAGGCTTTTTGGAGTTGAACTTCTCAAGAACTTTGCATTTCCTTATTTTTCAAGGGATATAGCGGAATTCTGGAGAAGATGGCATATTTCGCTTTCTTCCTGGTTCCGGGATTACCTTTATATTCCTTTGGGAGGAAGTAAAGGTAGTCTCGTCATGAAAATAAGAAACACATTTATTATTTTTCTGGTATCAGGATTCTGGCATGGTGCCAACTGGACGTTTATAATCTGGGGCGGGCTTAATGCTTTATTTTTTATGCCCCTGCTGATTATGGAGAAAAACAGAACGAATATGGAAGTCGCGGCACAGGGAAAATGGTTTCCATCTCTTAAGGAAATACTGCAGATAATGATTACATTTTTTGCCACCTGTATAGCCTGGATTTTTTTCAGGTCAGAATCTGTATCTCAGGCGTGTGCCTATATCAAGCGTATCTGCAGCCTGGAACTGTTCTCCTTTCCCGCTCAGTTCCCGGTAAAAGTTTTTGCATTGGTGGCTTGTATGCTGATGATAGAATGGATTAACAGGGAGCAATTCCACGGGCTTCAAATAAGAAGATTCAATCCATGGACACGCCGTATTCTTTACGGAATCATTATTTATATCATTCTCCGTTATGCCAATTTTGGCAATAACGAGTTCATTTATTTTCAATTTTAGCATGAAAAAGTTTCTAATAAAAATAGCACCTTATTTTCTGGCTGTAATAGGGGTATTGGCTGCATTGGGAGGCTATGCAGATGGGAATACGGATGATAACTATATGCACTTTGCTGTTGAGAAGCCGCAGAATATTATTTTAGGAGATTCGAGAGGATCTCAGGGAGTTGTTCCTGATATTCTGAAAACCAAATTATCAAGGAAATTTGATAATTTTTCTCTGAATGTAGTGGAATCTCCTTACGGCCCAATCTACTTAAAAGCCTTAAAAAGGAAATTAGATCCTGAAACGAAAGACGGTGTTTTTATTGTAACGGTGGATCCCTGGGCGCTTTCTCTGAACAAAAGTATTAAAAAGGCTCAGGATTTTCCTGAGGTACACTCTCCGCTCAATGATATGCATGTATACGACAGGTCTCCAAATTATGAGTACCTTTTAAAACATTATACCAGAAGCTGGTTTAAAATCTATACGGAAAGAGCCTCTGCTGTGGGAAAATCCAATTCATTTCTTCATGAGGACGGCTGGATGGAAATTAATGTCAATATGCGTAAAGATTCTGTTGCTTTAAGAACTAAAAGAAAAGTAGTTTTTTATGAAGCTCTGGCGAAGCAGACTGATCTGTCCCGGGAACGATTGAAAGCATTAGACGAAATAATCAATTATCTTAGAACAAGAGGAACTGTTTATTTGGTACGGATTCCTGCTTCAGAAAAGATTATGATGATTGAAAATAAAAAGTATCCTCATTTCAGCAGCTTGTTGCATGATATTTCCCGTAAACAGAACATAAAATTTCTAGATTTCTCGCAGAAATATAATGATTACTTATACACAGACGGAAACCATCTGTATAAGGAATCCGGCAAAAAATTAACTTCCTGTATTGCGGACTCAATTAAGGCTGGTAAATAAGCAGGTTCAATATAAATTTAAATGCCTTTCTCCTGTTTCATTCTGAATGAGATCCTGGGAGTTTTATTAATCTTTTTACCTATAATTCAGACTAAAATAACCCTTTTCTGAAGTTGATATTATAAATCCCTTTACGTATACTGGCATAATCTGATATCAGGTAGGTAATAATCATTTTCCATTTTTTCAGGGATGAGGCGTTCGCAATCTGGAAACTTCGGTACATTCTTTTAATATGCTTTTTCATATGGTCAGGCATCGTTGCTTCGGAGGTTGCCCAGTCATCTACTTCTTTCCATAAAAGGACTCTTGAAGTAGCCGGTTTTGCTTTTTTTGAATCAATCTTTGTAATTCTGTTATTTTCATGTATGCCCCTTACTGCAACTGCCTTATCTAAAATTCCAGGAAAAAGATCCAGGTAAAAGGAAAGACGAAATAAAAATTCTGTATCCTGATGGAGTCTCAGGCTTGATTTAAATAATGTTTTCACTTTATCTATCAAAGCACTTTTGCGAATCGTCAGTGTATCAATACTAAATAAACCAAAGGATCCCAGCATATAAATCTGACCGGGAAAAACATCTTTTGGATTACATTTTTGATATACTGTAGTAAGTTTATCTTTAAATAAAGGATAATATTGTTCCTTTGCCTTTTCAGAATAGTAATGAATACCGAGAGCTCCATAAACTCCTTCTACTTCGGGATTTTTAAAAAGTTCTCTTTCAGCATCAAATCTGTTAGGAAGATAATAATCATCAGCATCCAGAAAGGCAATGAAATCACCGGTAGATTTTTCTATCCCAAGATTTCTGGTAGGTCCTGCCCCATGGTTGCCTTTGTCAGGGTGTTGGTAAACATGAACTTTGCTGTATTTTTCAGCAAGCTGATGACAAACCTGCAAGGCATTGTCGGGAGATTGATCTTCCACCAGGATAACTTCATACACTTCATTAAACTGAAGAGCAGATTCTACTGCCTGGGAGACATATTTTTCTGCATTGTAAACGGGAATGATTACTGATATTTTCATTTTATTAACTGTTTATTGCGAAATAGTCAAATACAATATTTTGGATTTTAATTGAAATTCCGTAGTTATTTTTGTGTTGTGGTAAGCTAAAGCTGTAAAGTTCTTATTGAATTACTGGTTTTCATTTTTCCAAGTGAGTTATCTCATTAATGAATATCTGAAGTTGATATTGTATAATCCGGATCTTATGCTTCTATAATCGGTAAACAGATATTTTATAATCAGGCTCCACTTCTTAAATAAAGGAGCCTTTGCAATTTCAAAACTTCTGTGCATTCTTTTAAGATGAATCCTGATTTCATCAGAAATATGCTTTTCGGTCTGAGCCCACTGTTCAACTTCTTTCCAGAGTAGAGCACGTGAAACCGAAGGGTCTATGATATGAGCATCTACTTTTGTGATGCGGTTATCTTCATGTATACCTCTCATCGCAACAGCCTGGTCTATAATGCCAGGATAAAGATCAATGTAGTAAGAAAGCCGAATCAGAAATTCTGTATCTTCATGAAGTCTCAGATGAGGCTTGAATAATGGCTTAATTTTATGTAAAGCTACTCTTCGTATAGTTAAAGTATCAATACTAAACAGTCCAAAACTTCCCAGCATATGAATTTGACCCAAAAAGACCTCTTTAGGAGTATGTTTTTTGTAAACAGTGCTGAGCCTGTCCTGAAATAACTTATAATATTGTTCCTTTGCTGCATCTGAGTAATAATCTACACCCAATGCACCATATACACCATCTACTTCAGGATTTTTAAATAGCTCACTTTCAGCATCAAATCGGTTAGGCAGGAAATAATCATCAGCATCAAGAAAGGCAATAAAGTCGCCGGTAGATTTCTCGATACCAAGATTTCTGCTGGGACTTGCTCCATGGTTTTTTTTATCCGGATGTTGAAAACATTTTACCCTGTCATATTTTCTAGCAAGCTCTTGGCATATCTGCAATGCATTATCCGGAGATTGATCCTCTACCAGAATAACTTCATGCACCTCATCAAACTGAAGAGCAGATTCTACTGCCTGTGAAACATACCTTTCCGCATTATAAACAGGAATAATTACTGATATTTTCATTTTCATCTTTTTCAGTCAATTGGAGAATTATATTGTGCTTATACAGTGTCCTTTTAAGTACCTAAATTTAAGCTTTTAATTTTTTATTTTAAGTAATCGGTTATCTTTTTTTTCTACAAAATGATACTGGAAAGCAGCAGATCAGCAGTGCAGAAACCTCTTAATATTTGAAGGTTATTAAGTTTCATGAGTGGGTATAGGTAAACCGGTATTTTGTTTTTAATATATTGGGAGTTTTAAAGACGGCTGCCAATATTCCTAAGGTTTTTGGAAAACCTTTTTTCAGAGACAGTTCAAATGCTTTTTTCTGCAGATAAATATGGCTGGCTGCATTTGTTTCTAAGGGAAGATTCTTTGACCATTCGTATAAAGAGTTCCAAAAAAGATACTGTCGCTGATTATATTCCTGAGAATATCTTTTAATCTTTGTAATTCTGTTATCATCATGGATTCCCCGCATAGCTACAGGTTCATAAATTTCTCCTGATTTTAAATAGCAGTGATAGGCCAGTTTAAAGATGAAATCAGAATCCTGATGCAGGCGTAGAGCCGGATTAAAGCGCAGATGATGAGTGTCCAGGGAAGATTTTCTTACCGTTAATGCATCCAGGGTAAAAAATGAGCCAAAAAACTGAGGCGTAAGTCCAAGTAAACCCTGAAAAACTTCTTTACCCTCTGCAGGATAGTTAACGGTCAGCAAATCATTGTTATGATTTCTGGCCTGAAATTCCATTTTTCCTTTTTCGGTAAGATATTCAGTACCAATAGCATTAAATATCCCTTCTGTTTCTGGATTTTTAAAAAGCTCTTTTTCTGCATCAAATCTATTGGGAAGAAAATAATCGTCAGCGTCAAGAAAGGCAATAAAATCACCTGTTGCATTTTCAATACCCAGATTCCTGCTGGCTCCGGCACCATGGTTTCCTTTATCCGGATGCTGGAAAAGTTGTACTCTTTTCTGCTTTTCTGCTAATTCTCTGCATATTTCAAGCGCATTATCCGGTGATTGGTCTTCTATCAGGATTACCTCATAAACTTCAGAAAACTGCAAAGCAGATTCCACAGCCTTGGTTATATATTTTTCCGCATTATAAACAGGAATAACGACTGATATTTTCATTTCAGGATTTTATAGTAGGTAAAACAGTATTGTGTTTTGAGTATTTCAGGATTTTTAATAACCTCTAACATGATATAAACATATTTTTCAGCTCCCTTTTTTAATGAAAGATCAAAGGATTTATACAGCAGATAAATTCTTTTCTTTTCCTGAGAAGAGATTTGGGCTGTAACGGCCCAGTCATATAAAGATTTCCATAGCAGAAGTTGTCTTTGGTTATATTCCAAAGTATATCTTATAATCTTGGTAATCCTGTTATTATCGTGTACTCCTCTTATGGCAACTGCCTGATCTATAATGCCTGTTTTCAAATAACAGTGGTAGGCTGCTCTGATGATAAAATCTGAATCCTGATGAACGCGTAGATTTTCGTTGAAATAGAGTCTGTGATTTATTAACGATGACTTTTTTATGGTAAATGAATTGAGGTGAAAAAATGACCCGAATTTTTCAGAAGTAAGCCCAAGGAGTCCCCGGAAAACTTCATTTCCTTCTGCCGGATAATTGACCGTAGTAAGGGTGAGTTCTTTAAACTTAGCCTCAAATTCCTGTTTTCCCTTTTCGGTTAAATATTCGGTACCGATGGCATTAAATACACCTTCTACCTTTGAATCTTTAAAAAGTTCTTTTTCTGCATCAAATCTGTTGGGAAGATAATAATCATCTGCATCAAGAAAGGCAATAAAATTAGCAGTTGCTTTTTCAATGCCGAGGTTTCTTGAGGCTCCGGCACCATGATTGCCTTTATCAGGATGCTGAAAAAATTTCACCTTTGGAATTTCATCAGCCAGTCTTCTGCAGACTTCCAGTGAGTGGTCGGTAGATTGATCCTCAATTAAAATGACTTCTTTTACTTCTTCAAACTGTACTGCAGATCTTACTGACTTTTCCAGAAATTCAGCAGCGTTATAAACGGGTGTTATGACAGAAATAGTGAGCATTACAGTAGAGAATTGTTATGATCCGCCCAAAGTGCAAGCTGTAAAAGATTCCAGTGCTTTTCATCTTTGTTCAGAAATGTTTGGGCTGCTTTAAAATCAATAAAATTAAAAACTTTATGATCAGGATTCTTCAGCAGATCATTGGAAAGATTCATAAGGTTTTCTTCTGCAAACCAGTTTTTTACTCCGAGCCCGAATCCCTGTTTATGACGTTTCCTTATGGTCTCTGTCCAGTAAGATCCCATTGCTTCCCGGAGAATGATTTTATCGTTGGTATTGTCCAGCTTCAGCTGATCGGGCAGCTGAATACAGAATTCTGCAAAGTCAAGATCAAGAAAAGGAGTTCGTACTTCCAGAGAATTGGCCATGGCCATTCTGTCTGATTTTACCATCATATTGGCAGGAACATAGTTTTCAAGATCCACTCTCATAATGTCATTGAGGGAATCGGTATCCGGTGTAAAACTATAAGTTTGCAGATAAACGGAACGGATGCCTAAGCGTTCTCTTTCTGTAGCATTAAAATGATTTCTCACCGAATTCAGATGAAAATCCATAATAGAAGAATACTGAATGTTTTTCCGGGTAATGAAAGAGGTTGTTCTTAATTTCTGATAGAGCTTTAAGCCGAATTGAGCCACCATATTTTTATAGCTGAAATGCTGTTTCATTTTATTCTCAACCGTATAAAAATGGTAGCCGCCAAACAGTTCATCTCCCACATCACCGGATAACACTACGGTAAGGTTTTTCCTGGCTGCTTTACAGATTTCGTAGTGAGGGATGAATGACGCGTCAGCAAAAGGTTCATCAAAGAATGGAGTGATTTTTAACAGCGAGGTTACAAGGTCCTGCTTTTTTTCATGAACCTCTATGTGGTTGGTTTTGTATTTGTCGGCAATTTCCCTGGCATACTTCAGTTCATTGTCTTTATGGTCATATCCGAAACTGATGGTAGTCTGATGAGGTAAAAATTCATCAACAAGGGCAACAACAGATGAAGAATCCAGTCCGCCGCTCAGGAAACTTCCTACTTCCACATCTGCAATAAGCTGTTTTTTAACGGCATTTTTTAGCAAATATAAAAACTCTTCTTTAGCATCAGATAGGCTGATTGTTCTGTTTTTTGCAGGAAGACTGTAGTATCGGGATACAGTAATTTTTCCATCTTTCCAGATCAGCTGGTGAGCCGGAGGAAGGGTATATATGTTACTGTAAATACTTTGATGGCTGCTTACATATCCATATTGAAGATAATGGGAGAGAGCATCGGAACTTACCTTAGGTTGAATAAGACCGGATGCAAGAATAGCTTTGATCTCTGAGGCGAAGATGAATTCATTATTTTTTCCGATGGCATAGTAAAACGGTTTCTCACCAAAACGGTCTCTGGCACAGAACAGCTGCTGTTTCTGATCATCCCAAATGGCAAAGGCAAACATTCCCGGCAGATCATGGATGAGGTTTTCCTGTTTTCTCTGGTACATTGCCAGAATAACCTCCGTATCTGATTCTCCATGGTAATGATATTCCGGATATTGTCTTTTGATATCCTGATATCCATAGATTTCTCCGTTTAAAACGATGCATTCATTCTTAGTATTTGAGAACATGGGCTGTTTTCCATTGTCAGAAAGATCGATAATGGATAATCTCCTGTGTCCTAACGCAGCATGATCATAGAATTCATAATGTGACGAGTCCGGTCCGCGATGTACCAGCGAGTCTGTCATCTTCAGGATTTCTTCCTGATAATTTCTGGCGTTATTGCTTATAATCCCCGCTATTCCACACATAAAGTTTTATTTTTCATCATTAATTTTCAATTTGTATAGCTAATTTACGACAGATTAAGAAAAGTAGGACCATTATTAATCAGTTGATTACGTAAATTTTTTAATTTTTCTCCATCGGCGGAGATTTTTTTATACTTCTGTAACAGTTGTTTATACTGACTGATATTACCGGTCAGCATATTTTTAAGCATACTCTGTTTCAGGGCTTTTTTTTCTTCCTGAAGAGCGTTTGGTAAAACAGGATTCAGAATATTGATCTCAATCCTGACATTTTCATATTTTGTATAATCTATTTTGTGAAGGGACTGAACTCCGTCATGTACTACCTTACTGCCGGGAACAAGCAGTACTTTCTTATGGTGAAAATGGATACGGTTGACATATTCATTATCTTCTCCATAATGGAAGAAATAAGGATTAAATCCTCCAATGGTTTCAATGGTCTTCTTGGGAAGCAGCCAGTGGGCTGCATTTACAAAACTAACCTCGTAGTAAGGCTTCACCGTCTGAAGATAAAGGTCTGAGATCATTCTTGTTTTTTCATAATCCTTGGCAATATACTGGTCTATGAAGATGTCGAGATGTTTTTCAGAACCGTCAATATGCATAGGACTTATAATTCCTATTTCATCAGGGTTTGGATGATTGTTGTAAACCTCAAGCATTGTAGCCATACTGTCTTCGTATATCCATGCATCCTGATTCATCAGGTAGAAGAATTCGGCTCCGGCTTTATATGCTTTTTCGATCCCGATGTTATTGGCTTTCCCAAAGCCTAAATTTTCAGGGGATTGTGTAAAATCCACTTCCGGAAAATGTTTTTTTATATATTCCTGTGTACCGTCTGTAGAACCGTTATCTATCACAAAACATTTCACCGGTACCGAAGAGTTTCTTAAACTGGTGAAACACCTGTCGGCCCATTTCATGGCATTGTAGGTAACAATAATAATATAAACCTGAGGCATTCTCTATTGATATTTTAGGGATGGTTAATTATCTTAACAATGTATATTTCATAATTTTAAATAGCTGCAGAATAAAAGTACTGATATTTCCAGATATTAAAAGCCTTTCAAAGATAGCAGAATAAAGTCTGGAATTCATTACCGGAATTTTAAATTCTTCCCTGTAATAATACTTAAGGATAAGTTGGTCAAGATCTTTTAAGATCTGTCTGTCTGCTCTCCTGTCTTTGTTCACCCGTTTGATATTTTTAAAGATTTCAATGGAAGTGCGGTGCTTTTTTTCAATTTCAAGAGAGCTGAAAACTCCGCCGCTGTGAAGACGGTAAACTCCAATTACGGTATTGAAACTTCTTCCTTTCCCAAATTCCAAAACATGATAAAAATAGTATAAATCCCTGTAATTAGGATATACATCTATCCATTTAAGGTCAATACATTTCCTTCGGATAAGATAGGTAAATGTCTGGGTGGGGCGTTGTATAAAGAAACTATCCTGTGTAAAATCAATATATTCCTGTTCTTTAAACATATTATTTTTCCCGTCATCAGTCATTTTATTTTCATCCTGATGAAGAAGCAGGTTTCTGGCAGTAACCATGGCATATTCGGGATGGGTTTCAAGAAAATCATATTGAAACTGAAGTTTATTTTCATCTGTCCAGTAATCATCACCTTCGCAATAGGCTAGATATTCCCCTTTTGCCTTTTCAAATGCAAATCTCTGATTTTCTACAAACCCGATATTGTTTTTATGGTTAAAATATCGGATAAGACCGGGAAATCTGGCAGCATATTCCGAAATAATAGGATCAGAATTGTCCGGCGAACTGTCATTACAAATGATCAGTTCAAACTTGAAATTTGTTTTTTGGCTGAGCACACCTTCAATGGCCTGCCTCAGAAAAGGGGCATGATTGTAAGTGAGCATGATGACGGATACTTTAGGCTCCATTGACTAGTAATGAAATCTGTTAATAAGGGAAGGAATGATATCCTTTGATTTTAAATTTATGAATTCCTGAGGATTTTTTTTGAGATCCTGGAATGTATAGGGAATAAACTGCCTGAAAAACTCCGTATCCATTTCAAAATTCATAGGCAGGTTATGTTTTTTCTGAACGATTCCGAGACCATAATCTGTATCAATAACAAAAACTTCAAGATCCTCCGGGTATTTTTTTAACAGATAAAGGATGGCCTTCCAGGTATCACCATTCCACTCACCGGTCCATTCCGGATGCTTTTCTTTTGTAAAAAATTCTTTTGAGTTGTAAGCTGTTGAAGCAGGTTCACTTACAGGGAAACAGTCATGCATTACAATAATTGATTTTTCATCCATGAAAGGAAGAATATTCAGAACATCTTTGAGTGCCTGATGATAGGTATGCATTCCATCAACTAAAGATATGTCTATGCTGCCAAATTTTTTAAGAAAATCCTTTTTCTGCTCAAAGAAATCGTCACTGGTCATTTCAAAATAATGCGTTTTTCTGTTATTTTTAATATCAAAAACTTTTCTTTTGAGTTTTTCCATTTTGGGGATTACAAAGTTGGGGTCTATTGCAATTTTGTTTTTGCAGCCTACGGCATATAGAGAAGTGCCGCTTCGGGTACCAATTTCAAGATATTTTTTAAAATTAGCCTTTTGTATGATGCTGTTGATAAGACGGATTCTGTTCATTTGTGGGTTTTAAATTTAATTATCTGATTATACTTTTTATCTTAAATTGAGAAATGCTGCTCCTTTATTACCGAGAATCTCCCTGAAATTTCTGATTTCATCAAACCGGCCTCTCATATAATTATATTCCTTATAGATTTCTGAAGCATTTGATAATTTTAATTTGAAGATCTGTTTTATTATCCTTGGGATAAAATCTCTGTTCAATACTTGCTTATCGAATTGGAGCGCAGGATTCAAATAGCGTTGCTCACGCTGTACACGTTGAGCATTGATATGATCTGTTTTATTGAACGATTGTTTGCCATCATGTACCACATGACTTTTTGAGGCTATCAAAATTTTTTTGTTGTAATAGGTTATCCTCTGAACATATTCATAATCTTCAGAATAATGGAAGAAATAAGGATTGAATCCACCTATTTCCTCAATTGTTTTTCTGGGAAGAAGCCAGTGGGCAGCATTTACAAAGTCAATTTCATAATAATCGTGTAGTGAGGCATTGAAAACATCTGAAAAGAATCTATTAATATGAGTATTCCTGGCTAAATATCTTTCGAAAAAAATATCCAGTTTTTTTTCAGTGCCATCCAGGTGCATAGGGCTTATAATCCCTATTTCATCGGGGTTTGAATGACTATTGTAGACCTCAAGCATTGTAGCCATACTGTCTTCATATATCCATGCATCCTGATTCATCAGGTAGAAGAATTCGGCTCCGGCTTTATATGCTTTTTCGATCCCGATGTTATTGGCTTTCCCAAAGCCTAAATTTTCAGGGGATTGTGTAAAATCCACTTCCGGAAAATGTTTTTTTATATATTCTTGTGTACCGTCTGTAGAACCGTTATCTACCACCAAACATCTCACCGGTACCGAAGAGTTTCTTAAACTGGTAAAACACCTGTCGGCCCATTTCATGGCATTGTAGGTAACAATAATAATGTGTATATGAGCCATATCAAATATACTTTTGGGTCAAAGCTTCTAAATACTTTTCAGGATTGATGCCTGCAAAAAAATCATTGATCTCTTCGCTGAAATCCACTTTGTAAAAATCGCCTTCATCCTCTTCCGAATAAGATGCTTTTTGATTGGCGCTTTTTTCAATAGCATGAACGATTTCCTTTAAATTATAATGGTATGGAAAGGCCAGGTTGATAATTTTATTGGGAGCATCCAGACAATTAGCCTTCAGGAAGAGGGAAATATCATCAATGTCCAGAAGCAGTCTTCTGGCTTTGGTGTGGAGGGCAAATCCCTGGTTGGAAGCAATCTGGGCTTTCAGAAAATTAAAAAGGGTATTGGGATTTCCACCCTTTCCCACAATATTTCCTATTCTTAAGATAAGGTAATTTTCCGAGTGATTTTGTATATAAGCTTCAATTTCCTTTTTATGAATAACATAAGGGCTTTTTTGTTTGGATTGGTCATGAATGCTTAAGGTAGAAAAGTAGATAATTTTCTTTTCCCTGTTTTCATTATGAATTCTTTTTAAAAGGGAAAACTCCCTCTCAAATTCCGATGGCCGGGTTTCCAGTGAATTGGAGACTCCGGATGCAAAAAAGACGATATCCTCTCTGTCATAAGATTTTACAGCATTTGCTATAATACCGTTGCCAATAATCATGCGCTAGTTATTTTTCATTAGTTGTGTAGTGTATGGGGAACAATATTTCATATCTGTGATGTGGAGTTGTTTACTTAAGATAATCAAATATATGAAAATAGTATTTCATTTTAACTGAGGCCATCCAGCGTTCGAAAACAGGAAGACTTTTCAGGTAATCTTCATACCGTTGCATGCAATAGTTTCTATATCCGTTTTCCAGCTCAGGATTCAGCTGAAGGCCGGCTATTGTTTTTTTAACAAAAGGAAACCTTTTGAATGTGGTAAAAAGTGATTCCCTGGATATAGCTTCTTTTCCGGAAGTACTGAATTGAGAAAATGTTTTATATCCTATATTCTGTTGAGGATGGATTCTATATTCTCCGAGAATATTTTTTTCTACCCATACTGTATCTTTATCGGATGCAAGGAGTAGAAGTTCATAGTCATGTATAATGACAGGACTGATTTTTTTTAAAGGGAGATGTTTTTTAAGAAATGTATTTCGGATAGCCATGCTCATCCCCGGGAATATATTTCCTTGGTATAATATTCTTTTTACAATATCTTCCGGGTGTTTAAATTCTTTATAATCAACTGATTCTATATCCCAGTAGGTAGTCTCCGAAGCACTGTTTATGGCTTCGCCGAAAAGCTTAATATTATGAGAAACAATGTTGATATCAGTATTCTTTTCAAAAAGATCTGTAATAAATGCTGTTTTATTTTTATACCATCTGTCGTCCTGGTCGCACAGAAATACAATATCTCCAGAACATAGATTCATTGCTTTTTCAAAATTGGCGATATAGCCCAGGTTTTTAGGGTTTTCGTATATTTTTATGATATCCGGAAACTGTGCTGCGTAGTTGGAAATTATCTTTAAAGTTCCGTCTGTGGAACCATCATCACAGATAATGATTTCATATACAGGTTTTTCCTGGCTTAGAATACTTTCCAGCTGTTCAGCGATGTGATTTTCGCCATTATAGGTGCAGAGGGCTACAGATGAGGTCATTGTGTTTATGATATTCAGTTTTTTTTCTGAAAAAGTTTATAATAATACTTTTTAAATTTCAGGTAACCGGAGATTACTTTGCCGCCTGTTATTTTATTGAATTCAGATTTTAATTCTATCAGCTGAGTTGTATATACATTGATCATATGATAAGCCAGTTTATCATGAAGCTCTTCACCATATAATTTTTTTAATATAGGAAGGATCTGAACTCTTTTGAGAAGAATATTATTGTAATCAGAAGATAAGCTTTGTTTATTATTTTCTTTTCGGTAATGTGCAAGGGGCTCATCAATAAGTAACGCTTTGGGGTGATTTTTCATAATATATATCCACATCAGCCAATCTTCATTATGCTGTAAGGTAAGGTCGAAACGAAATCCTTCAAGAAGTCTTTTGGAAATAAGAGCACAATGTATAGGTATGGTAAATTTTAAATTCCATCCAAAAACGATACTGTCAAATGTCAGATAGTCTTTCTCGATCTTATTGTAGCCGGGTAAATGCCGGCCATTCCTGTAAATTGTGAACTGGCTTACTATCAATTCATATTCTGGACTTACTGAAAGGCTTTTGGAAAACTTTTCAGGATCAATAATATCGTCTGAGTCTAAAAACTGGATGTAGTCTCCACTGGCTTTTTCAAGACCTGCATTTCTTGCAGAAGAAATTCCTCCGTTCTCTTTATCAAAATAAATAAACCGACGGTCCTTTTTTACCCATTTTTCTGCTATATCTGCGGTATGATCTGTGGATCCGTCATTCACTATAATGCATTCCCAATCTGTGAAAGACTGATTCAGTAAAGACTGTAAACATTCATCAAGATAATTTTCTTGATTATAGCACGGCACTATGATGGAAACTTTAGATGACATTTTTTTTGATGTAATATATTTTTTTGAGGGCTTTTAAAAAAGCTTTAATTCTAAAATGTTTAAGATAAAAGAAAATAACGGAATAATGAGCATTATATCTTCTGTAGTGACTGGAATTTAAATATTCTTCCACTACTCCGGAGATAAATTCATAACTGAATAATGAAGAATATTTAGTAACCAGAGTTTCTTTTAATTCAAAACCGGCCTTTTGCTTTTGATCATCTAAATGATCTGATCCGGAAATGCTGGATCCCGAAATTCGTACTTTAACTTTGGTATTTTTATTATAAAGAATATTATTTTTGTCAGCAAACAAAAGTATTGCTAAATCATCACTTCCCCAGGCTAGTGTTATTTTTTCAAATTTAATTTCTTTGTAGATATCCAGTTTAAAAATATTTTCAGAAAGGCTGCTTTGTATTTCATGATTATATTTTTTGATAAAGAATTCTGAAGGTTTTAATTCTGAAAAATTATAATCGAAATTTTCTATTACATTATTTTCTTCATCAATCCACTGGTGTGCAAATTTTATGACTGAAATTTTCTTTGTTTCTGCCAAAGGTAGTTTTTGATAAAATACTTCTACCAAATTTTCAGAAATCATATCGTCATCACCTAATATCTGAAACCATTCTTCCTGAACATTTTCCAATACTCGTTCCCATTGAAGGGCTAAGTTTTTGCCTCCAACATTTTGCTTATAATTAAAATATGTATATTCATCTGGGGCAAAATATTTCTGAATGATAGGTAAAGGATCGGTAGGGCTTGCATCATTTCCTATATATAAAGTGAAGTTCTTGTTGCTTTGTGATGCAACAGATTTTATAGTTTCCTCAAAAAAATCGATCTTATAATAAGGAATAACTATAGCAAGCTTATTTTTATAATTCTGGGATGTCATTTTACCCAATTTTTATACGTTAACATTTTCTTTTCGATAAGATGCCACGAAGCATATGCAAAAATATAGGTGATAATAATGCTTGCTATCATAAGCTTGATAGTTCCCAGTCCCCAATAATACATTAGTGTCTGCTGTATTAAAAATGCATAAATGTAAACTCCATAGGAAATGTCTCCTATTTTTGAGCCTATACTGCTGATATATCGGTTTTTGTTAACCCCGATAAATAAGATTAATAACGGTAAAATAACAGGGCTTACATACTTGTAAAATACAAAATATAAAGATGCTATCAATGTTAAAAAAAGCAAACATCGTACCCAAAATAAATTGATTTTTTCAAAATTAATGAGCTTTAATAAACTTCCTGCCATGAAATATGCGCAAAGCCTATAAAACTCATTAGGCTGCAAAAATAGTTTTTGCATTGTATTTTCTAAAAAATGACTTTCAGTAATGGTTAAATAATATGATATGAGAAAAATAGCACCAACTATAATGATGAGGTACTTATGTTTACGAACCGGGAATAAAAATAATAAAGCAATATACATGGTAAACTCATAGGATAAAGACCAGAGACTTCCGTTAATTGCTTTTGGATATGGATTATTTTCAAAAACACCTTTTACTTCATATTGAATTTTATATAAAGAAAGTGCATTAGGGAAATAGCTCCAATATGTTTTTTCCTGAAAAATATTGTCTCCCTGGTATAGAATAGGCAAGAAAAGCATTGTAAGTAATAAAAGCAGGATATAAGCAGGATAAAGTCTTAACATACGTTTCCACATATACTCCTGTGGACTTTTACTCCGCTCAAGACTTGTCATGATAAGATAACCGCTCAAGATAAAAAAACAGTCTACAGATAATGAACCCAGACTAAGCTGTTCCTTTGTTAATATACCAATTATCTCGGGCTTACCTGTAAGGGGATAAGAATGTGATACTATTACCAAACTGGCGAAAAGCAGACGAAGAAAATCAAAATTATTACTGCGGTTAATATTTGTGGTGGAATTCATTGTCTCTGGGTAAAATACTTTATTAATTCTCTTTTCCTGATGTATATTATATTGGCATTTCTGATTTTTGACATCTGATATACCATATACTTTCCGCGTAAAGATAGTTTTTCTGTGAAGCTGTAATGCATGAATCTTTTCTTATCGATAGTTACAAGAATTTTTTCATTTTCGCTATCATAAAACTTATCAGGGGAAGGCTTCCAGAATGAATGATTCTTTTGGCTGATTATGTTATAAAGTTTTTCTATACTGGATTTCCAGACCTCAATGCTGAAGTTACTTAAGACATATTCATATTGTTTTTGCGCTGTTTCTTCCCTGTATTTTTTATCACGGATCATGCGCTTGATATTGTTGTGCCATTCTTCTACATTTTTTGGATAGAGAGTTCCGTGATCTTTATTTTCGCTAAAAAGTTTAAATAAAGGTAACGGATTATAGTGAAGTACAAAAGGAATTTTACATAAAGCGGGCTGCAAAAGAGCTGTAAATGATGGCAATGGAAAGCCTTCTACATAAATATCGGTGATGCTTTCAATATCACTCAGCTCAGATGTAGAAACAATACCATGCAAAACAATTCTGTCATGCTGGTACTCCTTTGCATAGACTGAATCCGGGCTTATTCCAACGATATTAAAAATTACCTCCGGATTTTCCTCTACAATCCGATAGGCCTCCCTAAGGAAATTATACTGTTCATTTGGATTGTATTTATAGGAAGTTCCTGTACTTAAAAGTTTAATGTTTTTTGTTTCTGTATCCTTTTTTTCATGTACGTCACATGAGTTTTCTACAGGAATAGGCAGGAAAAACTGTCTTTCCAGCGGAATTCCTCTTCTTTCCACATCAAAAGATATACTGGATTCCCTGATTTGAAGAACCATATCAGCAATTGATGTTCCCAGCCAAAAAACATGGTCAGCATGATTGATAAAACAAACAGGAGTTGTAATGTCTTTTTGGGATAAAACAATATGGGCGACGGCTTCATTGGGATGGATATGAAGCAATATAACATCATATTCATTTAAAGCCTGCTGATTTAAGAGTTTTACCGATTCTATTTTTGATGGCGATAGTACGCTGATGTGCTCTACATCATTCTTGTTTTGCAGATAAAAATTACTAACATCCAGTAGCTCTTCTAGAGAAAGCCGGGTGCTTAGGATGGTATGCTTTTTAGCAGGATCATTCTTTATCCAATTGTAAAGAAGCTTTGAATGGCCTCCGGAAGTATATATCTCCGAGCAGATATGCAAAATTTTATTAGATTTATTTTGCGGCTTGGGACGTTGGAAAGACGCAGATAAAATTTTTTGTTGAATATTAGCTAAAAGTATTTCAAGCGACTCGCTTTTATAATATCCCGAAAAATTGAACCAGCCAAAAGAAGCCGTCTTTTCAATATAATTTATGCAGTCTTCATATAGCTTTTCTTCAAATAACTTTTGTGCAATCTGAATACACGATTCAAAATACTGTCTATTTGAATATAATAATTTTTCTCTGTTAGAAGGCGTATATGTCTGCATTAAAGTAGTATTGGAACTTAAGTATACTGATCTTAAAACTGATTTAAACAATTAATAATAATGTTTATCTCTTCTTCATTCATCACAGGGCTTATAGGAAGGCTTAAGACCTCTTTATGGATTTTTTCGCTGATAGGGAAAGATAAAAGGTTCCATTCTTTATAAGCTTCTTGCTGATGCGGTGGAATAGGATAGTGGATGAGAGTCTGAATACCATTTTCTGTAAGATAAGCCTGAAGCTCATCTCTTCTTTCAGAACGGATAACAAAGACATGCCATACATGCTCTCCTTCATTTTCAGGATTTTCCGGAAGAATGATGGAAGGATTTTTTATTTCGTTAATAAACCGTTTTGCAATTTCTCTCCTTATATTATTTTCATCATCAATATATTTAAGCTTAATATCCAGCACGGCTGCCTGAATTTCATCAAGCCTTGAGTTTAAGCCTTTATAAATATTAATGTATTTCTGATTGGAACCATAATTGGCCAAAGCTCTGATGGTTTTTGCCAGAGTTTCGTCATTGGTAGTTACTGCGCCAGCATCTCCTAAAGCACCTAAATTTTTACCGGGATAAAAGCTGAACCCTGCCGCATCACCAAGATTTCCTGATTTTATGCCACCCCATTCTGCTCCTATTGCCTGTGCGTTGTCTTCAATTATTTTTAAATGGTGTTTTTCTGCAATCTGCTTCAGTTCGTTAGAAAAAACAACTCTTCCCTGAAGGTGAACAATAAGAACTCCTTTTGTTTTTTCCGTAATCTTTTCTTCAATTTTTGAAATGTCAATATTATAGGTATTTATTTCCGGCTCAACAAAGACGGGAACAAGACCATTATCTGAAATTGCAAGTATGGAAGCAATATAGGTGTTAGACGGGACAATAATTTCATCACCCGCATTCATTACTCCCAGTTCCATATAGGCACGTAATATCAGACGTAACGCATCTAAGCCGTTAGCAACACCTATAGCGTGTGAAACTCCCGTATAAGAAGCAAGATTGTTTTCAAAAGCTTGAGTCTTTTCCCCCAGTAAATACCATCCTGAACGGAAAACTTCTAAAAGCTGAGCCTCAATTTCATTTTGATGCTGTAAGTTGATTTTTTGCAGATCTAAGAACTTAATCATTTTCGTAACCGTTTTTTAGTTTCCAATTTTCGAATCCCTCTTCTTCCCAAGGTAAATTTCTAGAAAAATTATACGGCCAGGGATAATGAGATTTTCCTGTTTCTCTTGATTTTAATTCGCGGATATCTTTTATATTTTTTGCCGGATTACCTACTATCAAAGAATAATCTTCATATTTTCCTCCCACAAGTGATTGTGCGCCCACTAAGCAGTGTTTACCAATGATTGTTCCCGGTAGTAAAACAGTACCTACTGCTATCTGGGAAAAATCCCCGATTGTAGCTCCTATGCATATGTCAGAAGGTGGTGTAGGATCATTCGTCAATACTACATAAGGATAAATAAAAACAAAATTTCCTATTGTAGACTTTTGACCAATATGTACGTTGCTGTGAAGCCAGCAGTCGTTACCAAAAGTAACATGCCCTTGTATATCGGTAACTGTTCCCAATCTGCAGTTATTCCCGAAAACTGAGTTTTCCCGTACCGTAACTCTGTGGCCTGTAGAAAAGCTATTGCCAAAACGTGAGCCTGCATATAAAATAGTATGGCTTCGTATTAATGCATTTTCACCGATGATCGTTTCGGGATTTATATAATCATTTTTAAAATAATAATCGTTAAGCGGCTCTCCAATAACACAATCATTTGCAATGATTGAATTATCTCCAATAGTAACGTTGTCATAAATTACGGTGTTGTCACCAATTTTTACGTTTTTACCTATTTTTGCTTTATCACTGATGAATACGTTTCTGTTATTAAATTTCATTTTGATAATTTTTGAAATCTTCATAGTTTCTTATATAGTCTTTCTCATTATAAGAATGAGATGCTAGCACCAAACAAATAGCTCCCGAGGAAAAATTAATTTCAGAAGCCCATATTCCAGGTGGAATATGTAATCCCAAATCAGGGCGGTTTAGGAAAACCTGTCTTTTGAATTTTCCGTCATCTAATGAAACTTCAAAACTACCGCTTGCTGCAATCAGAAACTGATGACATTCTTTGTGAGAATGAGCTCCTCTGCTCTCTCCGCCTACAATATCATACAAATAGAAAACTCTTTTTACATTGAAGGGAAAAGATGAGTTATTTTCAACTACTGTAAGGTTGCCTTCATCAAAACTGATTTTACCCAGATCAATAACATTACAATCAAATACGGAAATATTATTTTTCATTAGTCAGCATTTTAAATTCTTCGAAATCTCTTATATAATCACTTTCATTATATTGTTTATCAGAAACAACCAATGCCAATGAATTTGTTGAAAAGTTTTCCAATCTTCGCCATAACATTTTAGGAACATACAATCCGTAATAGGATCTGTTTAAGGAAAACCTCTGTTCTTCTTTTCCATTATGTATCACTACATCAAAACTTCCTGAAAGAGCAATAATAAATTCCTGCTGCTCCTTGAAAGCGTGGCTTCCCCTTGTTTCTCCGCCGGGAACATCATATATCCAATAAGTTCTTTCTATGGTAAAAGGTAATTGATTGGGATGTTCAAAAAAGGAAAGATTTCCTCTTTTATCATATATTTTTGGAAGTTCTATTATTCTAGGAATCATGGTTCTTGTACTTTGTATTCAAATTGAGGTCTGATTATTCCAGGATAAACATACATGACATCTCCTATTTTTACATTTTCTACTTCAAATCCGATGAAATTATCAATTCCATACAGAAGTGATTTCTGATCTTTTCCAAAGTAAAGTTTAAAATAATAATTTCCTGCATTTAGAAGTCCCGTAGGAATATCAAATTCTACAATATATTCACCAACTTTTGATCCTTCTTTTGGCGAGACAAATTTTCCCACATGGAAAATCACCAATTCATCGTAGTTTTTCAGTTCAAAAGTAGTGTCAAGGGTAATATCAGGACAATAATTATGAAAAATAAGCTTTACATGTACCCCGGAATCAATATCCAGTAAATTTCCATTAATTGGAGATACTGAAAATTCTTTTATTCTGATATTTTCATTACCTAAAGCTTCATCTAGATTTCCGTTATAAATATAAGAGCTTTCCCTTGCGCTGCTTTTTTGGTATTCTATGATTGTACTAAGGATATCTCCCTGGTAATCAATCTGACCCTGATTCAAAAGAATTCCTTTTGTACACAATTCTTTAACGGCAGTCATGTTATGGCTTACAAAAAGAATAGTTCGTCCTTCTCCTCTTGTTACATCATTCATTTTCCCAAGACATTTCTTCTGGAACTCAGCATCTCCTACGGCAAGCACTTCATCTACAATCAGAATTTCAGATTCAAGGTGTGCTGCTACGGCAAACGCCAGACGCACATACATTCCTGAAGAATATCTCTTTACCGGAGTATCAATGTATCTTTCTACTCCTGAAAAATCTACGATCTCATCAAATTTTCGGGTAATTTCTTTTCTGGTCATACCTAGAATAGCCCCGTTAAGGTAAACGTTTTCACGTCCTGTCATTTCCGGATGAAATCCTGTTCCTACCTCAAGTAAGGAAGCAATTCTTCCCCGGGTGGAAATTCTCCCGGTAGTAGGTTTGGTTACTTTACTTAAAAGCTTTAACAGCGTTGATTTACCGGCGCCGTTTCTTCCTATAATTCCTACAGCATCTCCCTGCTCAATTTCAAAATTAATGTCCCGTAAAGACCACACATATTCAGAATCGCCTTTAGTTGTTCTGTCATTGGCTTCTCCAATTTTAAGATAAGGGTCTTCTTTGCCTCTCACTTTATGCCAGAATCTGTTGAGATCATGAGATAGAGTCCCTGTTCCCACCTGTCCCAGGCGGTATTGTTTTGATATATTTTCTGCTTTTAAAGCCAGCATGTTTAGATTTGATTTTAAGTTAATAAACGATAATTACCTATAATTATACGGTATCCATGAATGTTTTTTCAACTTTATTGAATATCAGTATTCCTATCATCAAAAGAATAAGAATAAGAATGGTACTGATTCCAAGCATCAATGGTGAAAAATCGCCCACACCCAGCCATGCGTATTTAAAACATTCGAAAATTCCTGTCAGGGGATTATAATAGGCCAGATTTTTGAAACCTGCCGGAAGCGAAGATACCGGATAGATCACAGGTGTAGCATACATATATAAACTGATTCCGAACCCCAGCAGCATGCTCAGATCTTTATATTTGGTGGTGAGTGCTGAAAATATCATTCCTACTCCCAAAGCAAAAAATGCCATCAATACAATCAGAAAAGGAGTTGCAAGAACCCAAATATTAGGATGTACTTTACCTTGGGTCAGATAGTAAATCCATACCAAAATGAACAATACGAACTGTACGGAAAAGCGCATCAGATTAGATATTACTATAGAAATAGGGGTAACCAGTCTGGGGAAATATACTTTTCCGAAGATAGCCGAGTTTCCTAAAAATGTACTGGAAGTAGCCAGCAGACATGCTGAAAAATAATTCCAAAGGGTAACACCGGCCAGATAAAATAGAATTGGAGGAGCTCCATCTGTAGGGAGTCTGGCAATAGCACCAAAAACAACCATGTAGACGATTGTTGTTAAAATGGGATTGATAAAAAACCAGATTGGTCCTAAAATAGTCTGTTTAAAACTTGAAATAAAATCTCTTTTTACAAACATGTAAATAAGATCTTTATATCTCCATACCTCTCTAAGTTTGATATCAAACAAAGAATGACTGGCTTCAATTGTTTCAGTCCACTTCTGTTGTGGTTCATTCATCTGTGTAAGTTTTTGCAAATTTATAATAATTAATTCTTACCATCTCTCTTAAGCTTATGAATTTTCATAGTTAATAAAACTAAAAATCAACAACTAATATATTGATATTTGTCGGTATGAACAAAAACTATTGACCACAAAGCCAATAGTCTATGAATTTTATAAATTATATCTGTTATTTTCCGATAAGTTGTTTCAGGTATTCACCATATCCGCTTTTGCCATATTTGGTAGCTGTTTCAAGCAGTTTCTCTTCATTAATAAATTTGTTTCTGAACGCAATTTCTTCAATACAGCCTATTTTAAATCCCTGTCTTTTTTCAATAACACTCACAAATTCTGAAGCGTCATGAAGAGAATCAAAAGTTCCTGTATCCAGCCATGCGGTTCCTCTGTTGAGAACAGCTACTTCAAGCTTTCCATTGTTTAGGTATACATTATTGATGTCTGTGATTTCCAGCTCACCTCTTGCAGAAGGCTTGATGTTTTTAGCAATTTCCACCACATTGTTATCATAAAAATAAAGACCAGGGACAGCGTAGTTTGACTTAGGATTTAAAGGCTTTTCTTCAATAGAAACAGCTTTCAGATTTTTGTCAAATTCCACTACACCATATCTTTCAGGATCCGCTACGTGATAAGCGAAAACAACTCCTCCTTCCGGATTGGTTTTATTTTTCAATAAAGTTCCCATTTCGGAACCGTAGAAAATATTATCTCCCAATACCAATGCTGCGGGATCATTGCCTATAAAATTTTCACCTAGTATAAATGCTTGCGCTAAACCATCAGGACTTGGCTGTACAACATATTCTATATTACAGCCAATTTGCGAGCCGTCGCCCAAAAGCTTGATAAAACCTGCTTGGTCATGTGGAGTAGTGATGATGAGAATATCCTTGATTCCTGCTAGAAGTAGTGTGGAAAGCGGATAGTAGATCATCGGTTTGTCGTAAACAGGCATCAGCTGCTTGCTTACTGCAATGGTAAGAGGGTAAAGTCTTGTTCCGGAACCTCCGGCTAATATTATTCCTTTCATGTTTTGGTGCGTATTGCGCGTATTTCTTTTGTGTTATAAATGGATTTATTTAGCTATTTCTGGTTGACGATAAAAACTGAAATGTAATTAATTATCTCAGATTCTATAATTCTTCCTTAATAGCAGGAAATTTAGCTGTATTGCTTGCTGTAGTAATCCTGATAATTGCCTGAAGTTACATTCTCAAGCCACTCTTTGTTTTCAAGATACCAGTCTATGGTTTTTGCCAGTCCTTCTTCAAAAGTTACTGAAGGTTTCCAGCCTAAATCTTTATTTAATTTTGTAGCATCAATGGCGTAGCGTTTATCATGACCTGGTCTGTCTTTCACAAAAGTGATCAGTTTTTCAGAATAGCCTTCCGGTCTTTCCAGTTTGGCATCCATTTGTTTGATCAGTTCTTTTACAAGGTCAATATTCTGCCACTCGTTGAATCCTCCTATATTATAAGTTTCTCCGGTTTTTGCTTCCTTAAAAATCTGATGAATCGCTTTGGCATGGTCAATGACAAATAACCAGTCTCTGGTGTATTTTCCATCGCCATAAATGGGAAGTGGTTTTTCATTGATAATATTAGAAATACAAAGAGGAATCAGCTTTTCAGGGAAATGATTCGGACCGTAGTTGTTGGAACAGTTAGATACGATGAAAGGCATTCCATAGGTGTTTCCGTAAGCTCTCACCAAATGATCGGAAGCTGCCTTTGAAGCAGAATATGGAGATTGGGGGTCGTACGATGTTGTTTCTAAAAAGAAGCCTGTTTCGCCTAAACTTCCATATACTTCGTCAGTAGAAATGTGATAGAAAAGATTGTTTCTTTTTTCATCCGGGAATCTGCCGTGAGTATGATCAGGATTTAATGTCCAGAATTCTTTACAAAGGTTCAGAAGATTAGCGGTTCCGTTTACATTCGTATTGATAAATGCCATTGGATCTGTAATACTTCTGTCTACGTGGCTTTCAGCTGCTAAATGTACAACGGCATCCGGGTTATATTTTTCGAAAACTTTTCTAAGTTCTTCCGGTTTTGTGATATCTGCTTTTTCGAAAACATAATTAGGCTCATTTTCGATGTCTTTTAAGTTTTCCAGATTTCCGGCGTAGGTAAGAGCATCAAGATTGATGATTGTAGTATCCGGATTGTTTTTTACAAACTCTCTTACAACATGAGAACCGATAAATCCGGCACCTCCTGTAATGATAATGTTTTTCATTGATTTATTTTGTGATGGTCTTTCTTCCTATACTTTTATAATGAAATCCGTTTTGTTCAGGGATTTCCAGCGGGTACATATTTCTGCCGTCAAAAATGACTTTGTTTTTCATTTTTTTAGCCATCAGTTCAAAATTAGGGTTTTTGAATTCCGGCCATTCTGTAGCAATAAATAGTGCGTCTGCATTTTCCAGCGCGTCATACATTCCTTTGGCATACTCTATTTTATTGCCTAAGAGCTTTTGAACATTCCTTTCTGCAACCGCATCATAGGCTATGATTTCTGCTCCTTTCTCCAGCAGAAGAGCAATATTATCTAAAGAGGAAGCTTCTCTGATGTCATCCGTGTTTGCTTTAAAGGCAAGTCCCCACATGGCAATTTTCTTTCCTTCAATACTTCCGCCGAAATATTTTTCAATTTCAGAGACTAAAATAACTTTTTGATTTGTATTTACATTTTCAGTAGCTTCCAGGATCTGGAAATTAAAATCTTCCTGTTTGCCGGATTTTATAAGCGCTTTTACATCTTTAGGAAAGCAGCTTCCTCCATATCCGATTCCCGGGAATAAGAATCTGTGCCCTATTCTGTCGTCACTACCCATTCCCAGTCTTACCTTATCTACGTCTGCACCTACCTTTTCACAATAGTTGGCAATTTCATTCATAAAGGTAATTTTTACCGCTAAAAATGAATTTGCTGCATATTTGGTAAGTTCTGAAGACTTCTCATCCATAAAGATGATAGGAATTCCTGTATTGGTAAAAGGCTGATATATTTTAGACATAATGTCTTTTGCTCTTTCTGAGCCGGCCCCTACAACCACTCTTGAGGGATTCATTGAATCTTCAACAGCAAAGCCTTCTCTTAAGAATTCAGGATTTGAAACTACATCAAAAGCGATGTCTGTTTTGGAAGCAATTGTTTCTCTCACTCTGTCTGCAGTTCCTACGGGAACCGTACTTTTATTGACAATCACTTTGTATTCAGTCATCAGTTCACCAATATTATTAGCTACCTGAAGTACATAAGACAGATCCGCAGATCCATCTTCTCCCGGAGGAGTAGGCAATGCCAGGTATATAACTTCGCTTTTGTCTAAAGCCTCTTTAAGATTGGTAGTGAAAAATAATCTTTCAGACTGAATGTTTCTCAGGAACATTTCTTCAAGGTTCGGCTCATAGATCGGAACAATGCCGTTTTTCATACCTTCTACTTTTTTTTCATCAATATCAACACAGTATACTGAATTGCCAAGTTCTGCCAGGGTAGTTCCTGTAACTAATCCTACATAACCTGTTCCTACAATCGTTATATTCAAAATGTATGTTTTTAAAATTCTAAAGACAAAAGTAATAAAAATCCTGTGACATATTCTTTTAATTTAATTGTAAATGAATCTTGCGCTATTTACTTGATACTTAAGATAATTTTGCATTTTTAGAAAAAAAGCTTATATTTGCAATGGATTTACGGAAAAAATGGGAAGGCTTCGGAAGAAAGCCTTTTTTCGTACTGTAAATCAAGATAAATAGATATGGAGTTTAGAAAAAGAATTGAAGAATTATTAAATGAATTCCTTGAGACAAGAAAAGATCTGTTTCTTATCGATCTTAAAATTTCTGCAGGGGATGATATTACAGTGATTTTGGATGGTGATAATGGGGTTTCTTTGCAGGATTGTCTTGATGCAAGCCGTGCCATTGAATTTAATATGGATCGTGAAGAGCATGACTTTAGCCTTCAGGTGATGTCTGCAGGACTGAGCGAGCCATTATCCACACCAAGACAGTTCAATAAAAACATTGGAAGAGAGATTGAGGTGATGCTGGAGGATTCTTCCAAAATTGAAGGAGAATTGTCAAAAGTAGACGATGAGAAGATCACACTTGTTTTACGTTACCGTAAGCCAAAAGATATCGGAAAAGGAAAAGTAGATGTGGAGGAGGAGAAAGAGATTTCTTATCCTGAGATCAAAAAAGCATTAGTAGTAATTAAATTTTAAAAAGAAAAAAGAATAGATGGATAATATAGCGTTGATTGAATCCTTTGGTGATTTTAAAGACGAAAAAGGGATCAGTAAGATTGATCTTATGGCAATTATTGAAGATTCACTGAAGACTCTTTTAAGAAAGAGATTTGATTCAGATGATCATTTTGATGTGATTGTAAACCCGGATAAAGGAGATTTTCAGATATTTTTAAATAAAACAATTGTAGAGGACGAAATGTCTGAAGATGATGATTTGGAAATTGAAATTTCTGAAGCTAAGAAGATTGATCCTACCTTCGAAGTAGGAGAAGACTTTACAATGGAAATTCCTGTTGCACAATTGGGAAGAAGAAATATTCTTACCCTTAAGCAGATTCTGGCTACAAAACTTCAGGAACACAATAATGCAATGCTGTACGAACAGTTTAGAGATAAAATTGGTGAAATCGTTGTTGGTGAAATCCACCATATCCGTCATAAGCACGTGATTCTGCTGGATGATGAAGGAAATGAATTTATTTTACCAAAAGAAAACCAGATCCCATCCGATTTCTTTAAAAAGGGTGAGAATATCAGAGCTATTGTTGAGACAGTAGATTTTAAAGGTTCTAAACCACAGATTATTATTTCCAGAACTGCACCTAAATTCCTTGAGAAGTTATTAGAGCTGGAAATTCCTGAAATCCAGGACGGAACAATTATCCTGAAAAAGGTAGTGAGAATTCCTGGTGAAAAGGCGAAGATTGCAGTAGATGCTTATGATGACAGAATTGATCCGGTAGGAGCTTGTGTTGGAGTTAAAGGATCCAGAATTCATGGCGTTGTAAGAGAGTTGAGAAATGAAAACATCGATGTTATTCAGTGGTCTAAAAACCCTGAGATTTTGGTGAAGAGAGCATTAGGAAATGTGACCGTCAATAAAATTGACATCAACGAGGATCAAAACTATGCATTGGTTTATACTCCTGTTGAAGAGATTTCTAAAGTGATTGGAAAGCAAGGACAGAATATCAGACTGGCTTCTTGGTTGTCAGGATATGAAATTGATGTATACAGAGAATCCAGCGAGGATGACGATGTTGAATTGAGAGAATTTAACGATGATATCGAGCAGTGGATTTTGGATGAGTTTAAGAAAGTAGGACTTACAACTGCAAAATCAGTATTGGATAAAGAAACTGAAAGTCTTTTAAATATGGTTGACCTTGAGGAAGAAACAATCGAAGAGGTTAAACGTATTCTGAGAGAAGAATTTGAAGATTAAGATTGTAAATAAATCTTAATAAACAGTAAAAAAGAAATACTTTAATTTTAAAAATTAAAAACAGTAAATAATATAAATGCCAAAAATTAGATTAAATAAAGCGGTTAAGGAATTCAACATTTCGATGTCCAGATTAGTAGAGTTTTTACAGTCAAGGGGGTTCGAGGTTGAAAGCAATCCTAACGCTCAATTGGAAGAAGCGGCATATTCTGCATTGGAGGCTGAGTTTGCTAAAGACGGCGAACAAAGAAAGGCTTCCCATGAGGTGGTGATCACTAAAGTTCCGGAAGAAAAACTGGAAATTGAAGAAAAGAAAACCCCTGAAGTGATAAGAGCTAAAGCAAATAAACCAGAAACTAGAATTTTAGGTAAAATAGACTTAGAACCTAAGAAGCCTGAAGTTGAAGAAGCTTCTGCGGCTCCTGTGGCTCCTGTTGCTACACCGGTTGAAGAAAAGAAAGAAGAAATCGTGAAAGAAGAACAGCAACCGGAAGTTAAAGCAGTGCCAGAAAAGCAGGAATTTAAAGTTTTGGATAAAATTGATTTGTCTCAAATAGAATCTAGAAACAGACCTGTGAAAAAAGACAAACCAAAAATGGAGGAGAAAAAAGAAGAAGTTAAACCTGTGGAACCAGTAAAAGAAACTCCAAAACCAGTTGTTGTAGAAGAGAAAAAAGTGGAAACTCCAAAAGTTGAGGCTGAGCCTGAATCTCAGGAACCACAGAAAATTGAGACAGTGTATCAGAAACTTGACGGTCCTAAGATCGTTGGTGAAAAGATAGACTTAACTCAGTTTGCGCCAAAGCCAGGTGCAGGAGCAAAAAAGAAAAGAAAGAGAATTGAAAAACCAGGTGGCCAGAATAACCAACAAGGTCAGGGGAATAATCAAAACTCAGGAAATAATAACAACCAAGGTGGTCAGGGCCAGGGAAACCGTCAGAATAATAACGGTGGACAAGGTGGAAACCGCCAAGGTCAGGGAGGACAAGGAAATCGTCCTCCAGGTCAGAGTGGCCAGGGTGGAAACCGTTTTGGAAATAACCAAGGGGGTGGAAACCGTCAGGGGCAAGGTGGTGGCTTCAAAAAAGGAGGCCAGAACAACAGACCCGGGCAAAGAGTTATGCCAGTTGAATTAACTGACGAACAAGTTAAAAACCAGATCAAAGAAACATTAGAAAAACTTACTAACAAAGGAGGTAAGTCTAAATCTGCAAAACACAGAAAAGACAAGAGAACTTTCCGTAGAGAGCAGGATGAGCGCCAGCAGGAGCTTGAAGCACAAGACAGAACGCTGAAAGTAACAGAATTCATCACAGTAGGTGAATTGGCAAGTTTGATGAATGTTTCTCCAACGGAAGTAATCTCTGCTTGTTTCTCATTAGGGGTTATGGTTACCATGAACCAGAGGCTTGAAGCGGATACCTTATTATTAGTAGCAGATGAATTCGGTTATAAAATCGAATTCTCAGATGCTGATCTTGAAGATACGGATGCTGAAGATGAAGTAGATACTGAAGAAAGCTTATTACAGAGAGCTCCGGTAGTTACTGTAATGGGACACGTTGACCACGGTAAAACTTCATTATTGGATTACATCAGAAAAACCAACGTCATCGCTGGTGAATCAGGAGGAATTACTCAGCACATCGGTGCTTATAACGTGAAACTGGAAAACGGTCAGAGAATTACATTCTTAGATACGCCAGGTCACGAAGCCTTTACAGCGATGAGAGCAAGAGGTGCTCAGATCACGGATATTGCAATTATCGTAATTGCTGCCGATGATGATGTAATGCCACAAACGAAAGAAGCAATTGCTCACGCTCAGGCTGCGCAGGTACCAATGATTATTGCAATCAATAAAGTGGATAAACCAAATGCCAACCCTGATAACATCCGTCAGCAACTTTCTGGTTTAAACCCTCCTGTTTTAGTAGAAGAGTGGGGTGGAAATGTTCAGGCACAAGAAATCTCAGCCAAATTCGGTAATAATGTAGATGTATTGTTGGAGAAAGTTTTACTACAGGCTGAAATGCTTGAATTAAAAGCAAATCCTGAACGTGCAGCAAACGGAGTTGTTATTGAAGCATCTTTAGATAAAGGTAGAGGTTATGTGGCAACAATGCTGGTGCAGACCGGAACTCTAAGAGTTGGAGATTATGTGGTAGCAGGTAAAAATCATGGTAAAGTAAAAGCTTTACTTGATGAAAGAGGTAAAAATCTTAATGAAGCTGGTCCATCAATCCCTGCAACAATCTTAGGTTTGGATGGGGCGCCTACTGCAGGTGATAAATTCCGGGTATATGCTGATGAAAGTGAAGGTAAAGCTATTGCCAATAAGAGAGAACAATTACAAAGAGAATTATCAATCAGAACTAAGAAGCATACGACACTTGAAGAATTAGGTAGACGTATTGCTTTAGGAGAATTCAAAGAATTGAATATTATCCTTAAAGGTGACGTGGATGGTTCAGTAGAAGCTCTTTCTGATCAGTTACAAAGATTATCAACTGAAGAAATCAGCGTTAAAATTCTTCACTCAGGGGTTGGACAGATCACAGAATCTGATATCAACTTAGCAGCAGCATCAGATGCTATTATTATTGGATTTAACGTAAGAGCAGGTGCTAATGCTAAAGAACTTGCAGACCGTGAAGAAATTGAAATCAGAACCTATTCTGTAATCTATAAAGCAATCGATGAAGTAAAAGAAGCGATGGAGGGAATGCTTTCTCCGGAGATTCAGGAGCAGGTGATTGGTAATGTTGAAATCCGTGAGGTATTCAAGATTTCTAAAGTAGGAACAATTGCAGGATGTATGGTTCTTACCGGAAAAGTAACAAGACAGTCTAAAGTACGTTTGTTAAGAGATGGTATTGTTAAATTCGACGGAGAACTTGAAAGTTTGAAACGTTTTAAAGATGATGTGAAGGAAGTAACAAAAGGTTACGAATGTGGACTGAACCTTAAAGGATATAATGATATTGAAATAGGTGACATTCTTGAAGTATACGAAGAAGTAGCTGTTAAGAAAAAACTTAAATAATAATTTAAGATAAGAAAAGCAGGCATCTGAGAAGCCTGCTTTTTTTATATAATTGTTTATAAATATTTCGTTAATTTTCATTCAAAAAGGTAACAAGCTTTATTAAATCTTCATCCTCATCAAACTTTATTTTATTGGATTTAAAGAAGCTGGTTAAGCTGTCTTTTTTATCTGGAAACTGATTGATAATATCCTTTTGATTTTTAGGCTTCTTGATAAAGCCGTTTTGTGTTTTGATGTAGTACACTGGAGGCAATGTTCTGAAGTTAGCAGGTTTTTCACTTGCATAAGAATTTGCGGCCGGTACAACATCAGTAAATTTAGTTTTGATTTTTTTGTACAGACTGTTTTTTCCGTTGATCAATTCAAAAAAATATCCGTTTAAATTATCTGAAGTGTCCAGTAAAACGATTACTTGTCTAGGAGACAGAACTTCAATTCTTGAAAAATCTGTGGTTTTTGGAAGAACCTGAACATTTCCGTTTTTCTTAAATTCGATTTCATCAGTGTAGCTGTTATAGCGTATAGGAAGCTGCTCATAATTAACAGCAATCTTTGCATCAGAAAATTCTTTCCCAATATATGGGGAATCCCCTGCAATCTCATCATATTTAAATGTTTTACCTGTAGTTGAGTTGATGCCATCAAATACGGATTGTGCTCCTGTAGCACCATTTACTGAAAGTGTATTTTGTGCAAAGCTAAAACTGAAGCTAAATATGGCTAATGCTGTTAAGACTATTTTTCTCATGTTTTTTTTTTTAGGTTATAAATATATTACTTTTTAAAAGAAACCAATATTTTTTATCTGTTTAATTGGATGAAGCATTTGTATTGAAAAAATAGAAATTAATGATCATATAAATTAAAAAAAAACGCCTATAAGCTTGAATATTAGCATTGTTTTAATTTAGATTCATTATAAATAATTATTTTTCTTTTGATTTTAAAGTGTTAAAAAGTGAATAATTTAAGTTTTTGATTTAAATTTTAATAATTTTTTACATCTAATATTATGAATTATAATGTATGTTGTGGTGTTAGATTGATTTATCATGAATATATCTATGATTTGTGAATCTGAAAAATTTGCTAGTGTTAATATTTATTAACATATTTGCTCCTAAAATATATTAAAATTTGTTAATATGAATGTTAAATTACGTGTATTAACGGCTGGTGTTTTGTTTTTTACAGGACAGGCTGTATTTGCTCAGGAAAAAGACTCCAAGGATAAAAAAGACAAGGAGACAAAAATTGAGGAGGTTGTTGTTTTAGGATATAGTAAAACATCTACCAAAGCAAAGTCTACAACATCTTCAGTTACAGTTGGTTCTGAAACTTTAGAAAACAGACCAAACATTTCTGTTCTGAACTCAATCCAAGGAACTGCACCTGGTATTGTTGTTAACTCAGCTTCGGGTTCTCCGGGTTCTGGAAAATTCAATATTCTAATTAGGGGTATGAGTTCATTAAATGGATCGACTGATCCTTTATACGTTGTAGATGGGGTAATCACTTCTGGATCACAATTCAGAAACTTAAACTCTTACGATATCGATACTTTTAGTATCTTAAAAGATGCCCAAGCAACAGCTATTTATGGTAACAGAGCAGCGAATGGAGTAGTTGTAATTACTACAAAAGCTGGGAAGTTTAATTCAGGATTAAAAGTTTCTTATGATGCATTAACATCATTTTCAACCATGCCTAAAGCAGACTATAATTCTGCTAATGGTAGAGAATTATTACAAATTCAAAAGAATTTCGGTGCAGGATATGCAGTTACAAATAAATTAACACAAGATCAAATCAATAACTGGGCAATTGATACTGATTGGAATAAACAATTTACTCAAATAGGTATTTCTCAACAACATAATCTATCGGTTACTGCTGGAGGAGAAAATGTGAATAACTTTTTATCTTTAGGATATTTAGATAGCCAAGGTATTATTAAATCCACAGATTTTAAAAGATTTACTTTAAGAAATAACTTAAATGGAAAATCAAAAGATGGAAAATTAACTTTTGGAGCGATTTTAGGTTTAGGATATTCCAAGAGAAATCAGTTAGATGATGAAACGAATTCAGGTATTGCAGGCAATGTAATTCAAAATCCTCTTTTCGGAGGAGTTTTGTCACCAACCTATTTGGCTCCTAGTCCATATTCAAACGGACGAGATTTATATAATGCTATTGGTAGTGCCAGTTCAGCTTATAGACCATGGGTTCTTCAGGATAATATCAATGGAGGAATTCGAAACAGATTTACAGAAATGAGTATATCCGCTAATGCTAATGTAAACTATAAGCTTACGGATTGGTTGAGCATTGGAAACCGTACAGGAATTGATTATAAACAGCATGAAAGAATTTTTGCAAGATCAGCGAATGGATATCTTGCCTTAGTAACTGCAATTCCTAATGGTCAACAGTATGGGGGATCTGAAACATTCCAAACTACCAATGATTTAACTTTCAATACTGTTACAAATATTACTTTTAACAAGACTTTTGGTGATCATACTTTAAGTGTAGCTGCATATATGGATTATATTAAAGCCCATGTAAATAGTAATACTCAAACACAAAATGGATTAAATCCGGCACAATGGGAATTTGGAGCTGGAACAGGATATATTCCATTTAATCCTGATACTCCAAATGTTTACAGACCTAGTGTATCTGCTACAAAAGTTACGGCCGGAACATTAGCTTATTTCGGAACATTAGATTATGATTATAAAGATAAATATGGAGTAAGCGGTGTTGTAAGAAGAGATGGTTCATATAGATTTGCTCCAGCAAACAGATGGGAGACATTCTGGTCAGCAGCTGTTAGATGGAATATTGATAAAGAAGATTTCATGGCTAATTCGGGCTTTAGAATGTTGAAACTACGTGCCTCTATTGGTACTACTGGTAACCAAAACATTATTAGTGTAACAAACAATGCCAACCCACTTGTTCAATTACCTAATAACTTCTTGGATCTATATAATGGATCATCTGCTTATCAAAACTTACTAGGATACTATTTTACCAATCTAGCAAATCCAGGCTTAAGATGGGAGCAAGTGAAACAAAGTGATATAGGTCTTGATTTCAACTATAATGGAGTACTTGAAGGTTCTGTGGATTATTATCAAAAAAGAACTTCAAGATTATATAGCAGCATTAACTATTCAGCGGCTACTGGTACTTACGGTGTAAGAGGAAATAATGGTATTCTTGATAATAAAGGGGTTGAAGGATTGATCAGATACAATGTGTTAAGAACAGATAAAGTGAAATTGTCAATCTTTGCAAATGCTGCTTACAACTCAAACAAAATTGTAAGCTTAGATGCTCAAGATTTAACTGGAGATGTTGTTAATGCAGTTGGAGGTCCTGCAAGTCAGTATCAATTGTATCCTTATTTAGGGGTTGACCCAGCAGATGGGGAGCAGATGTTTCTTGATATTAATGGAAACATGACTAAAGAACCAGTTGCAGCAGACAGAAGGTTAACAGGTAAATCACCTTACGCTAAGTTTACAGGAGGATTTGGATTTAACTTTAATTATTCAGGTTTCTTCTTTGATACATTGTTCTCATTCCAACAAGGAGGATGGATTTATGATAACTTAAATGATTGGCAGATGAATCCTGCTTACGCGGGTAATAATCTTAACGTTTCTGCTGATTTGCTAAATGCTTGGACACCAACTAATACTAATACAGATGTACCTGCATTAAAAGCAAAGAATATGGGACTACAAGGTCAATCAGATAGATTCCTTTTCAGATCAGACTTTGTCAGATTAAAGAATATTTCGATTGGCTATAATTTCACGAAAAATCAATTAGGTAATTTACCTGTTAAATCAATTAAATTATTTGTGCAGGCAGAAAATTTGTATACTTGGAGTAAATGGAGAGGATATGATCCAGAACCAGTAACAACTTACTCATTGAATGTTTACCCAAACCCAAAAACAATTTCTGTAGGGTTAAATGTTGATTTTTAAATTTAAATAGTTATGAAAAAAATAATAAGTACAGCTTTAATTGTAGCGGGTTTTGCAACTACAACATTGACTTTAAATAGCTGCCAGGATGCACTTGATATCACACAGGCGGGTCAGTTAACTGAAAATGATAATATTCTTTTTACAAGTGTTGAAAACCTTAATAATGTTTTATTAGGATCTGTATATGGAAATATGGACCCTGTTGAAGAAATTTATTTTTCAGGAGTTTTTACTGATGAATTGATGATTAGTGAGATTGGTAGTGGTGGTCAGGAGTGGGAATTGTACAGACACTTTTTAAATCCATCATCATCATTAGTTAATGGCGGTGGGATGAGTACCTTGTCAACTCCAGGTCTATGGCTTAAGCACTATACTATCATTAATAATGTAAACAGGCTATTGGAAGGAGCAAAAAAGATAACCCCTTCGACATCTGCTCAACAAACACAGTATAATCAGATTTTAGCTCAGGCAAGAGCTGCAAGAGCATATAGCTATGTACAATTGGAGGCGTTTTTCTCAACAAACATGAAAGATCCAAATGCTTTAGGAGTAATGCTTGTAAAGGATGTACCTGCTGTAGATGTAAAATTGCCAAGAGCTAAAAATCAAGAGGTTTATGACTTTATCAATGCGGACTTGGATTATGCAAGAAGTATTTTAACAACTTATGGAACTGATAGATATAGAATAAATAAAGGCTTTATTAATGCTTTAGCTGCGAGATTTAATCTTTACAGAGGTAATATTGCCTTAGCTAAACAATATGCACAAGATGTAATAAATAATGCCGGATTAACACTTACACAGGGGCAGCCTAATACAGGTTCAAACCCATATACCAATACTGAATCAGGACCATATTCAACAACAGCCAACACCCAAACTTCTACTTGGAATATTGCTTTTTATGGAGGAATTACGGCCGCTACAGGAAATGGTCTACTGGGATCATTTAATCCTTATAGAAATCTGTGGGCGGATAAAGATAGAGGTGAAATTATTTTTGCCTTGAACAGACTTCCTTTGGGTGCTGGATCAAACGTTGGACAATTATTTAATACTAATGGTTCCATAGTTACTGGTAGCCCAATGTGGTTATGGGGAAAAAATCTAGTTAACCTATTTTTCGTAAACGGTGATGTAAGAAAATATGCTTATGTAGACCCTACATCTTATCCATACCTAGCTAACAATTATTATGTAATTGATAAATATCCTGGCAAAGTAAGTACTAACAGTAGAAATGACTTGAAACTGTTTAGATTATCTGAAATGAAATTTATTTTAGCAGAATGTGCAGTTGCTGAAAATAATTTATCTACTGCTCAGTCCTTAATACAAGAAGTGAGAACAGCAAGAAGAATTCATGGGACTGCTGTAACTCCTACTTATGGTAATGCTCAAATCGCTTACGCTGATATCCTTAAAGAAAGAAGAATTGAGCTTGCGTTAGAAGGACATCGTTATTTAGATTTAAAGAGGTTGGCTACCTTAGCAGGAGTGACAATGGATAGAAGTGATGAAGATGATTATGTTGCAGTAGAAAACTTGCCAAATAATAGTTATAAATACACTTTACCTATTCCTTTATCTGAAATTTCAGCTAATCCGAATATCCAGCAAAACCCTGGTTATTAATCATACAATAATCATTTGATATAGAACCCCTGCTCAAAGCAGGGGTTTTTTATGTCCTTTTATTTCTTATTTTTGCTGTACAATAATGAATAATGAAGTACATCCTTTTCATACTCTTCTCTTTAAGTTTTGTAGCCAGGGCTCAGGTCGTTAATAAAGCAGACACTAAGCCTCAACCCAAAAAAGAAGACACCCTTGTAATAGATTCCGGGAAAAAAGATTCCCTGAAAATTTTCAAACCTACAATTAATGATTACCAGTATCAGACTGAGTTTTCTGAAAAGAAAGTTTTTGATACGGTAATGACTTTTGATAAAACCTATATCTTTTCACAGCAAAATAATAAAGATAACTTCGGAAGAGTACAGCCTGCCAACATTGGTTCAGGATTCAATCCACTTGTATTTGAGGTAAACCCGGAAGAAAACCTTTCCTTACTGCCTTCCAATAAATCTTACATGATCATTGGAGCCAATGATGTGAAATACTATGATGTAAAAACACCTACCGCATCATTTATTTATCATAATGCAATGCGTAACGGAGCTGCTCTGAAATCAACCTATACCCAGAATATCGGAAAGAGATTCAACTTCGCTCTTGAATATATGGGACTTCGTTCTCAGGGGCTTTACAGAAACTCATTGTCAGCAAACAACAATACGTTATTCTCAGGGCACTATATTTCGAAAAGTGGAAACTATGAGCTTTTTGCCCATTATCTTCATCAGAATGTAAATAATCAGGAGAGTGGAGGAATTACTGAAGATAATCTGTTTCAGAGTGGAGACAGTAATTATAGTAACAGACAAAACGCACAGGTAAATCTGGCTTCTTCAAGCTCGCAGTTTTCTTACAGAAGATATTATCTGAGTCATCAGTTTACTCCATTCAATTCTGAGAAATTTCCTTTCAGCATAAGACATATTCTTTCTCATCAGGGAAATAAATACTATTATAACCAAACCGCTTTGGAGTCTTATTGGTATGATGCTCCTACAGATTTAGTCAATGGTTTTCCATTCACAACCAAGAAATATTCTGAAAACTTCAGCAATACAGTAAGCCTGATCTTTAATAATGAAAAATTCAAGCTGGATGCTGGTGTGCGTTATCAGATGATTAAATTCGGGATAAGAGATGTTGTTGCACTCAACAATGTGCCTTTTCCTGGTGAACTCAAAGAAAACAGAATCGGAGCTGTAGGAAATCTGCAGGTAAAACTTTGGGATAAAATTCAATTGAACTCATTCCTGGAATTTTCAAATGGAAGCCAGTTTAAAAGTTACCTGAAAACAACCAACAATCTGAAGTTTGAACCCATTAAAGATTATTTCGTTAATGCAAAAGTGAACTTCCAAAGTGCCTATCCATCATTCAATTATTTATTAAATACCTCCGTTTATAATAATTTCAATTATTATCTTGAAGATGCAAAGAACCAGTCTGTAATGGAAGTGGGAGGAAGTATCAATCTAAAATGGTTTAAAACTGAAATTTTCGCCAATTACTTCAGAATTGATAACTATACTTACTTTGACAGCAATGGAAGTCCGAAGCAAAGTGACAATTCAGTGAATATCTCTCAGATCGGAGGAGATGCTACATTCAGCTTCAACAAATTCCATCTGAATACAAGAGTGCATTTCCAGAATACCTTAACGAACAAAGATCTGCTTCCAATGCCGGGCTTCATCGGTAGAGCCAATTTCTTCTACCAGACCCAGGCCTTCAAAAAAGCAGCAGAAATCCAGGCAGGTGTTAAAGTATATTACTTCTCTAAATTCGCTTCAAGAGAATACTTCCCTGTTCTTAATGAATATATTCTTCCAAGAGCAGATTCATTCTCCATTGGAGGACAGCCTATCGCTGACGTTTATATTAATATGAAGGTGAAGAAAATGTTCTTTTTCATAGAAGGACAGCAGATAGGAACAGTGATTTCCAATAACAAAGCATATGCATTTCCACATTACCCGGTGTATGATTTCAGATTGAATATCGGAATCGTGTGGTATTTGTTCAACTAAAAACTGTACAGGTTGAAAACAATTAATAAAATATCATTTAACGATATAGAAAGCATTCCTCAATTGGTGAAAGATTTTTTACATCAGAAAATTGAAGGTTTTGAAAATAATACATTTTCCTTAGAGCATTTCAGACAGCAGATTCATCTGAAAAAAGATTCTTTTGCTTCAGAAAAAAGAAATATTTTAGCTGATGTGTTAGAAGGTCAGTTAGAAACTCTTTCCCTATCTTCAAGGCAGAAAGAAAATCTTGAGAATCTTAAACTGCCCAACACGTTCACCATTACGACAGGGCATCAGCTAAACTTGTTTTCAGGACCTGTTTTCTTCGTATATAAAATTCTTCAGACCATAAAGACATGTACTTATCTGAAAGAAAATTTCCCGGATTTTAATTTCGTTCCGGTGTATTGGATGGCTTCTGAGGATCATGATTTTGCCGAGATCAATCATTTTAAAACCGAGAATAATTATTACGAAACCCATGAGAAATCCGGAGGTCCGGTAGGAAGAATTGAAATCAGTGACACCTATTTTATTTCGGAATTTGAAAAAGAATTCAAAGATTCTATTTTCGGTACAGAGCTGATCTTAATGATGAAGGAAGCATATAAAGTAGGAAATACTTTAACGGAAGCTATTAAGATTCTTGTCAATCGTCTTTTCTCAGAATTTGGGCTTTTGATTGTAGACGGAGATTCTAAGGAACTTAAAAATCAAATGAAGACCATTTTTAAAGATGAGCTTCTTCATTTCAGCTTACAGAAAACTTCTGAAGATAAAGTAAAGTTTCTGACAGAGAAATACGGAAAGGTTCAGGTGAACCCTCGTGAAATAAACCTTTTCTACCTTTCTGAAACCAGAGACAGAATAGAATTTAACGGGCTAAAGTATAGTATTGTAGATAAACCTATCCAGTTTACAGAAGAAGAAATTCTAGTCGAATTGGAAAATCATCCTGAAAAATTCAGTCCGAATGCATTGATGCGTCCGGTGTATCAGGAAAATGTACTGCCAAATCTGGCCTACATCGGTGGAAATGCCGAAATCATGTACTGGCTGGAACTGAAAGATTATTTCTCAAAAATTAATACACCTTTCCCTATCCTTATTCCAAGAAACTCGATGCTATTCCTGAAAGAAAAAACATTGGGGAAAATTGAGAAACTTGATCTTAAAATTGAAGATTTTTTCCATAACTTCTCGGTACTTACCCATCAGAAGATGTTAAAAGATAATCCGATTTTACAATTACTTGAAGAAAAGGAAGAATTATTGATCAGTAATTTTTCTGCATTGAAAGTTTCGGCGGAAACCACTGAAAAATCTTTTGGAAATATGGTAAAGGCAGAAGAAGTACGACAGTTGAAATCTTTTAAAAGAATGAAAAAACGTCTGCTTCATGCTGAAAAAATAAAACAGAACGAATTGCTGGAACGGCTTGAAAATCTGTTTTTAGATGTTCATCCCGCAAAAATATGGCAGGAAAGAGTCTATAACTTTAGTGTATTCTTTTCAGATTACGGCTACTCGTGGCTTGAAAATTGTTTGGAAGAGATGGTGGTTAATGATTCCAAATTAATAATTGTTGCCATTTAATTTTAAAGAAGTATTTTTGTAAATTATAATTATCGAATATGATAAAGAGGTTTTTTATTCTATCCAGTTTATGTATGGTTTTGGGAGTTTCAGCCCAGAAATCACATACGGTTGTGCAAGGTGACAATCCTTACAACATTGCCAAAAAGTATGGAATGACTGTAGATGAATTGCTGAAGCTAAACCCAAAACATAAAGATGGCAAATTGGCGATCGGAGATGTTTTAGCCATAAAATCAGACAAAGCAGCCACTCCGGTTGTAACAAAAACAGCTCCAGCGGAAAAAGTAACTTCAAACACAAGTGCTTCTTCTCTGGGTAAAATTGTTTTACTGCCAAAGCAAACAATATATGGTATTACAAAACAATACAGAATTTCCGAAACTGATTTGAGAAAACTGAATCCTGAACTGGATTCTCACATGAAAATCGGGGACGAAATCACCTTACCTCTTGCCAGCATTAAAAAATATGGTGGTGAGCAGCAGGCTGTAGCAGCAGAAAAACATGCTGAGCCCGCTGTAGAAAAAAATATAACGACGATTACCCCTACAACCGCTACTGCTACTGTAGAAGGAGAGTCTTATGTCATCCAGGCTAAAGATAATTATTACAGAATTACAAAACAGTTTGGCATCAGCCAGCAGGACCTTTATGCTTTAAATCCGGGATTGGAAGAAAAAGGACTGAAACCAGGTGATACCATTAAAATAAAAAGAACAAATACAACGACTCATACTGATACTGTTGCAGAAACTGCCAATCCAAAAGCAAAAATGGATTCCGGGAACGAAAAATCAACAACTGCTTCCAATGTTGCCGCAGGTGATGATTATGTAACCTATACAGTTCAGCAGGGTGATACAGTATTCTCTATCGTTAACAAATTCGGTGTTTCTATTGATGAGCTTATTGCTCTTAACCCGGATCTTTCACATGGTTTGAAAACCGGAATGGTTTTAAAAATTAAAAAGCAGGATGCTGCATACGTAAAGAAAAACGGTGATGCTTTAAGTGTTATCTTAATGCTCCCTTTCGGATACAGTACCAACGAAACTCAGTATAGAGCAATGGCTCTTGATTTTTTGACAGGAGCTAAACTTGCCATTGAAAGAAATGCAAGAGGAGGGCAAAAATTGGATATTAAAGTGGTAGATTCTGGAAATGAAGCTTCATTCAAAAACTCTTTAACACAGATCAATCCTGATAATACAGACCTTATCATAGGGCCTTTCTTTAAATCCAATGTAATTGATGTTCTTGATTTTACCAAAAATCAGAAAATTCCGGTTGTAGCACCATTTGCCAACTCTCCGGAACTTTATAACTACAGTAATCTTATTATTGTTGAGACCAACAATCAGACCTATGCTGATAAGATTGTAGAAGAGATAAAAGGAATTTATTCAGATCAGAAAATATATATAGTGGCAGATGCTAAAAAAGAAAATGCCAATTATATCAAAGCCGGACTTGAAAAAACGGTGAAAAATCCTAATATCATTATTGTTAATTCCCCGGCAGATATTCAGCCGGATCAGAATATGATGACAGGACAATCTGCACCGGTTATTGCCATTTTAGCAAATGATGATAATGCTGCTGGAGATGCTTTTGCCAACAGAATGATTGCTATTTCTAAAGAAGTTCAGGGAATAAAAGCCTTCAGTATGTTCTATTCTCCGGTTTTTGAGAAGAGAGTAGACGAACTGAGCCAGGCAAGTCTGGTATATCTGATGGATAGAAAGATTAATACGGACGGAAATTTTGAAAAAGAAATTCTGGCTGCTTATAAAAGCAAATACTGTAAAACTCCACCAAAATATGCAATCGTAGGTTTTGATGTTGTTAATGACATGCTAACCAGAGAAAATAAAAAAGGAGAGATCTTTAAACAGATGAATAAAGTTCAGACTCAGCTTGCTACCAAATTTGAGTTTGTAAAATCTAAAGCTAATGGTGCTTATGTAAATACCGGTTACAGAGTAATCAGGTTAGTGCCTTAAATGATTTGTAGCTGTTTAAAAGAATATTATTAACATTATAGTTATATTTGCATAATATTTAATTCAATACATGAAAGCACTTGTATTTCCAGGGCAGGGATCTCAGTTCGTAGGAATGGGAAAAGAATTGTATGATTCTAGAAAAGATATTAAAGATCTGATGGAATCTGCCAATGAAATTTTAGGTTTCGACATTCTTTCCATTATGTTTAACGGTACGGATGCGGATCTTAAGAAAACAGAGGTTACCCAGCCTTCAATATTTATACATTCAGTAGCAGCATTAAAAGCCGTAAATGGTCTTGGTGCTGAAATGGTTGCAGGACACTCTTTAGGAGAGTTTTCAGCTTTGGTAGCCAACGGAGTTTTATCCTTTGATGACGGTTTGAAATTAGTTTCTGAAAGAGCAAAGGCTATGCAGGAAGCTTGCGATGCCAATCCAAGTTCTATGGCGGCTATCTTAGGTTTAGAAGATGCTAAGGTTGAAGAAATCTGTGCACAGATCAACGGAATTGTTGTTCCTGCCAACTATAACTGTCCGGGACAATTGGTAATTTCCGGAGAAACACCCGCAGTAGAAGAAGCTTGCGCAAAACTGAAAGAAGCAGGAGCTAAAAGAGCATTGCTATTACCAGTAAACGGAGCTTTCCATTCACCATTGATGCAGCCTGCACAGGAAAGACTGGCCGCAGCTATCGAAAAAACAAAATTCAGAAAAGCAACCATTCCTGTATACCAGAATATCACGACTACAGCGGTAACAAATCCCGATGAGATCAAACAAAACCTGATCGCTCAGCTTACCGGTCCTGTAAAATGGACACAATCTGTTCAGAATATGATTAAAGACGGTGCATCAAACTTCGTAGAAGTAGGACCAGGAAAAACCCTTCAGGGATTAATCAAAAAAATTGACGGATCTGTAGAAGCAACTTCTGCAATCTAATAAAAAATATGAACGCGATATTTTCACCGGGAAAGCTTATGCTTACTTCAGAATATTTCGCAATAGATGGAGCTCTTGTCTTAGCGGTACCTACCAGGCTGGGACAAGAGTTTTTCTTTGAAGAAAAAGAAGATGGAAACTCTCTTATTCTTTGGGAAGCTTATCATCAGAATACATTATGGTTAAAAGCTGTCATAGATTATAAAAACTGGCAGATTCTGGAAACCAATATTCCATCAAGTGCTGAATTCATTACCAAAACACTACAAAATGTTCAGCAGCTTTCTAGCAGTAAATTCAAAGCAGACCTTACTTATCATTTAAAAACAAATCTTCAGTTTCCTGCAGATTATGGGCTTGGTAGCAGTTCCACCCTGATGAACAATCTTGCAGAATGGGCAGAGGTTGATCCTTTTTATCTTAATACTATCAGCTTAGGTGGCAGTGGATACGATATCGCTGTAGCTAAGGAAAAATCTGCAGTTCTGTTCCAGAGTAAACCTGAGATAAAATATGAGAAAGTAGATTTCAGTCCATCCTTTAAAAATGAACTGATTTTTATTCATTTAAATCAGAAGCAGGATAGTAGAGAGGGAATCAACTTTTACAAGTCCAAAAAGAAGTCTCCGGAATTGGTGAATGAATTTTCAGATCTCACAAAAAAAATATTGTTATGCAATGAATTGGAAAAATTTTCCGAATTAATGATGATTCATGAGCATAAAATTGCAAATTTTCTTGAAATTCTCACAGTTAAAGAAAAATTATTCTCAGATTGCCCTTTATTTGTCAAAAGTTTAGGTGCATGGGGTGGAGATTTTGTAATGAGTGCTAAATTTGGGGACTATAAGAACTATTTTTGGGAGAAAGGTTTTTCCACTGTTTTAGAATGGGAAAATATAATTAGCTTATAATCAAATGGTTGTAATCCTTTTTTTTTATTTGTCATTCTGACTTATATCAGTATATTTAAACCACCTTTAACAAATAATTAATATTATTTTTGTTGAAGTCAATAAAGAAATAGAAAATATAAGTAAAATGAAAAACACTAAAATCATCCAGGATTTAGAGAAATTAGGGATTAAAGGAAACTATGAAGTAGTGTATAATCCTTCTTATGAAGAATTATATCAGGCTGAAGTTTCTCCTGAAAATCAGGGGTTTGAGCAAGCTGAGCTTACGGAATCTGGCGCAGTATCGGTAAAAACAGGAATTTTCACAGGTCGTTCACCTAAAGACAGATATATTGTTCAGGATGATGTTACAAGAGATACAATTTTCTGGGATGGTAAAGTAAACCTACCTACAACAGCAGAAATTTTCGGGTCTTGTAAAGAACTAGTGCTGAACCAGCTTGCTGGATCTAAAAAGATTTATGTAGTAGATACATTCTGCGGAACGAATGCAGATACGAGACTTAAAGTAAGATTCATCGTTGAAGTAGCATGGCAGGCGCATTTTGTTACTAATATGTTTATTCGTCCTTCTCACTATGAGCTTGAAAACTTCGGTGAGCCGGATTTCACTGTAATCAACGGATCAAAAACAACAAACCCGAACTGGGAAGCTCAGGGATTACACTCTGAAAACTTCATTATGTTCAACCTTACTGAAAAACTACAGATCATTGGAGGTACCTGGTACGGAGGTGAGATGAAAAAAGGAATGTTTGCCATGATGAACTATTACCTTCCGTTAAAAGGTATGGCTTCCATGCATTGTTCTGCAAACGTTGGAGAAAAAGGGGATGTAGCTTTATTCTTTGGTCTTTCTGGAACAGGTAAAACTACTTTATCAGCAGATCCTAAAAGATACCTTATCGGTGACGATGAGCACGGATGGGATAACAACGGAGTATTCAACTATGAGGGAGGATGCTACGCTAAAGTGATTGACTTATCTGAAGAAAAAGAACCGGATATCTTCGCTGCCATCAAGAGAGATGCACTTCTTGAAAACGTTGTTGTGAACAATGGAGTAGCAGATTATACAGACGGTTCAATCACTGAGAACACAAGAGTTTCTTATCCAATATATCATATCAACAAAATTGTATTGCCTTCTAAAGCAGGTCATGCTAAGAAGATTGTTTATCTTTCAGCAGATGCATTTGGGGTACTTCCTCCGGTTTCTATCCTGAATGAAGATCAGGCTCAGTACCACTTCCTTTGCGGTTATACCTCAAAATTAGCCGGAACTGAAAGAGGAATTACAGAACCTCAGCCATCTTTCTCTCCAGCATTTGGTGAAGCATTCCTTACATTACACCCTACAATGTATTCTAAAACATTAATCGGTAAAATGAAGGAGCACGGAGCTAAAGCTTATTTGGTGAATACAGGTTGGAATGGTACCGGAAAGAGAATTTCTCTGAAAGATACCAGAGCAATCATTGATGCAATCATTGACGGGTCTATCGATAATGCTCCTAAAACTCAGGTTCCAATTATGAACCTTGAAATTCCTACTGAATTACCAAACGTTTCTGCAGGTATTTTAGATCCTAGAGATACCTATGAGAGCGCTTCAGAATGGGAAGAAAAAGCAAAAGATCTTGCTTCAAGATACATCAAGAATTTTGAGCAGTACTGTGATACTGAAGAAGGTAAGAAATTAGTTGCTTCAGGACCCCAATTGCAGGAACAGACTATCTAATAGTTATCCATCAACATATAAAAAGCCTCATCAATAATGAGGCTTTTTGTTTGTATGTATCTGTGAGAATCTGTGTGATCTGTGGGGAATATAAGCTAAAAATTACTTCAAGCTCAATAAAGCCAATCTGTATCCATTCATCCCAAAACCAGATAAAACAGCGTCCGTATTAGCTGCTGTAACTGATTTCTGCCTGAATTCCTCTCTTTTGTAGATATTGCTGATGTGAACTTCTACTTTCGGTTTGCGGATATTCTTCAAACAATCAGCAATTGCATAAGAATAGTGGGTGAAAGCTCCCGGGTTAATTACCACCGCATCAAAATCATCATCCTGAAGCCTGTTGATAAGCTCACCTTCAATATTAGACTGGTAATATTGTAATTCATAAGCCTGAAACTCGGATCTTAAATTTTCCAAATAACTTTCCATAGAAACATTTCCATAGATTTCCGGTTCTCTTGTGCCTAACAGATTGAGGTTAGGGCCATTGATGATCAAAACTTTCATAGCATAAAATTAAAAAGTTTTTTCAATAAATCACACAAAAATTAAGGTATACTGAATTTTCATGCTATTGAATTATTGATAATGATATTTGTCATGTTTGAATAAATGATAAGGTCTGCAACTTCTTATTGTAGTGGGTTTTATTAAAAATTTATGTTAATTATTAAAAAATTATCATGAAAAAACAAATAAGTCTACTTGTTTTGTAGACTAAAAGTTTTTAGCTTTGCAACCATATTTCGATCGGCTTATAAAGAAAGATGGAGGGAACTGACCCTGTGAAATCTTAACAACCTGCCTCGTGTGGCAAGGTGTTACATTCAGCCTTTTAAGGAAAAATAAGCATTTGGTTTATCGTATTTATCGATGCCCTTTGCTGACTTTTCGGCAAAGGGCAAAATTTTAATATATGATAAATAAAATTGATTATGATTAGCAAAAATTTATTCAATTATAAAGCGTGGATACCTCCGGTTGCTGCTTTTTTTCTGGGAATAACCAGCATCAATGCACAGAATTCCAGGCCGAAAAAAGATAGCCTCCATGAAAAGGAACTTGATGAGGTAGTAGTGGTAGCGTACGGAAAAGCAAAAAGAAACAGCTATACCGGTTCTGTAGCTACAATTTCCAGCGATAAAATCAATAACAGACCAGTTACGAATATTACCAAAGCATTGGAAGGACAGGTTGCCGGAATTCAAACAACCAGTGCATCGGGACAGCCCGGCGCAGTTTCTACCATCCGCATCAGAGGAATTGGCTCAATCAGTGCTTCCAGTGATCCTTTATATGTAGTGGATGGAATTCCTTTTGACGGAAACCTGAACGCTATCAGCCCGAGTGATATAGAATCTATCAGTGTTCTGAAAGATGCTACAGCAAGTGCTTTGTATGGTTCAAGAGGTGCAAATGGGATTATTATCATCACTACAAAATCAGGTAAAAAAGGAGAAGCCAGAGTTAATTTTAATATCAGCCAGGGATTCTCCGGAAGAGCGGTGAAAGATTATCAACAGGTTAATACAGATCAGTATTTTCAACTCTATTGGGAAGCGCTGAGAAACGGATATCAGTCTGGCAAAGTTTCTTCTCAACAGGCTGCACAAATGGCAACAGATAATCTTGTTTCGACTCTTGGGATCAATCCATATGGCACTGCTTATCCAAAACCGGTAGGAACAGATGGAAAATTATTACCTGGTGCATCGCCGCTTTGGAATGATGACTGGAGAGATATTTTACAGAGAGTAGCTTCAAGAAATCAGGTGGATCTTGATATCAGCGGAGGAAGTGATAAAAGTAATTACTTCTTTTCACTGGGATATCTGGATGATAAAGGGATGGCGATTGAATCAGGATATAAAAGATATAATACCCGATTGAAGATCAATTCTGAAGTGAAAAAATGGCTTAATGTTGGAGTAAACCTGAATTATACAAACAGTATTCAGCAAGCGCCTACTTCTTCGGATTCCAAGGCGAGTAACATCATCAACGCAGCAAGATTTATTCCTTCATTCTATCCTTATTATGAAAGAAATGCAGATGGTACATATATTTTGGATGCTGATGGAAACCCGGTTTATGATTTTGGAAAATACAGGCCTACGAATGCGCTTCAGAATCAGAATGCCGCTGCAACACTGCCTTTAGACAAAAACGAAAACAAAGAAGATAACTTCTCCGGAAAAGGATTCATGGAATTCACTTTCTTGCCGGAGTTGAAATTCAAGACCAGCTTCTCTGTGGATTTAGTGAATTATAACGGACATTATTACTCAAATCCATTATTGGGGCAAGGTGCTGAAATAGGAGGTTCGGTAACGAAAACCAATACCAGAACACTTTCTTATACAACCAGCAATATTCTGACGTATGATAAAAAGTTTGGAAAACACCATGTTAATGCTTTAGCAGGGCACGAATTCTATAAATACGATTATCAGACCATTTCCGGAACAAGAAGTCAGTTTTCACTGCCTTATTACTATGAACCGGATGCTGCTTCTCTGTTAGGAAGCTTCAGTGGAAACAGTAATAAATTAAGCTTATTAAGTTTCCTTGGAAAAGTAGAGTATGATTATAATAATACCTATTTCCTGTCAGCTTCAGGAAGAGCAGACAGTTCTTCGAGATTTGCGAAAGATAACAGATGGGGGAGATTCTGGTCAGTGGGAGGTTCGTGGAAAATATCCAATGAGGAATTTATTAAAAGCCTGAATGTTTTCAATCAGCTGACATTGCGTGCCAGCTACGGAGGTCAGGGGAATGATAAATTACTTAGACCTAATGGGCAGCCGCTTTATTATGCGTATCAGGAGCTGTATAGATTTATAAGCCTTGGCGGAGAGCCGGGAACAACCCTTGAAAAGACTTCTACCAATAATGTGAAATGGGAAACCAACCTTAATTTAAATGTTGGATTGGAATTCGCGATTCTGAATAACAGAATTAAAGGAAATATCGAATATTTCAAAAGACAAAGCCAGGATCTTCTGTTTAATATGCCGGTTGCACCATCATTGGGAATCAGTGATTATCCTGCGAATATCGGAACCATCCAGAATACAGGATTTGAATTTTCATTATTTACAACACCTATTAAGAATGATGATTTTCAATGGAATGTAGATGTGAACCTAAGTACTTTAAACAATAAAGTTACCAAGTTACCCGGAGGTTCTCTTGTGGTAGGAACTAAATTGCTGACAGTAGGAGGTTCTGTATATGATTTCTTTATTCCGGAATGGGTTGGTGTGGATCCAGGCAATGGAAAACCCTTATGGAAAACTGTTACTACCAATGCCAGCGGAAACTCAGTGGAAGGAACAACTTCGGAATATTCAAAAGCTACAAAACTATTGCAAGGTTCTGCATTACCTAAGCTGACAGGTGGAATCAGTACAAGCATCACCTATAAGAATTTTGACTTTTCAGGATTGCTGACATTCAAAATCGGAGGAAAAATTTTAGATACCGATTATACTTCCATCATGCATAACGGAAGTGCAGGAGGGCGCGCGTGGAGTGCTGAAATGTTGAACAGGTGGACGCCTGATAATCCTTATACAGACGTTCCGGGATTGAGTACAACAACGAATAACTGGACCTCAACTTCTTCCAGATTCCTGTATTCCGGGACGTATGCAAGACTTAAAAATCTAAGCTTAGGATATACACTTCCTGAGGATTATTTTGAGAAAATAGGATTGAAAAAGTTCAGAATTTATATTCAGGCAGAAAACCTTCTGACTTTCTATAAACATAAAGGAATGGATCCTGAGCAGGCTTTGGACGGAACGACGTATTACAGATATCCTGCAATGAGAACAATCACTTTTGGCCTTCAGGCAACTCTTTAACCTTTAAAAATTGAAACAATGAAAAAATTAAAATACATATCATTTGCACTTATCGGGTTTTTGTCATTGACAAGCTGTGAAAATGATCTGGACACAGCTCCGACTGATCAGGCCAACAGCGTGGAGGTTTTCAAAACAGCTGAAAGTGCAGAAACTGTTGTAAATGGTACCTGGGCAAAGTTTAATAACGATGGAACAACCTATGCCAATATCGGTTATTCTACTGTTCTAAGAGCCAGTGATGCCATGGGAAGTGATGTGGCCGTATTGACCAATAAATATGGTTTTAGTTCTACTTATACCTTTACAGAAATGGTGAACAGTACAGCTAGCCGCCCGCTGTTTATATGGTCTTTATTGTATTCCACTATCAATAATATGAATAATGTGATTACAAGAATTGATGGAACGGAAGGAAGTCAGGAGAAAAAGAATCAGGTGAAAGGACAGGCAAAAGCATTACGTGCTTTCTGCTACCTTAATCTGGCGAGTTTTTATCAGTTCAGCTATCTGAAAGACAAATCAGCGCTTACTGCTCCTATTTACACTGAACCCTCCACGACAAGCACTGTAGGGAAGAAGAGAGCGAGTCTTGAAGAAATCTATACTCTGATTAAAAGTGATCTTACGGATGCTGATAACCTGTTGGAAAATTATACAAGAAATAATAAAGATAAAATCAACCGTTCTGTTGTGAATGGACTTCTGGCAAGAACCTACCTAAATACAGGAGAATGGAGCAAAGCTTCAGCATCTGCGAAAATTGCAAGAGAAGGGTTCCCATTGATGGCTCCGGAAAAATATAAGGATGGCTTCAATGATATCAACAATGCAGAATGGATCTGGGGACATGCACAGACACAGGAGCAGTCGGATGCGAGTTATGCTTTCCATTATCTGGATGTGTCTTCATCGGGAAGTTATTATTACAGTTTTATGGCAGACCCTTATTTTAAGGATCTTTTTGATACTAATGATATCAGATCTCAATTGTTTTCATGGGACGGGCAAAAAGGAAGAGAAGGATTGCTGAGGTATGCCAAATTTAAGTTTAAGCCAACCCTTATTGCAGATATTGTGTACATGAGAGCTGCTGAAATGTACCTGATCGAAGCTGAGGCCGAAGCCAGAAATGGAAATGTTCCTCAGGCAGTCGCAGTATTGAATCAGTTGAAATCTGCAAGAAATGCTAATGTTTATAATGGTTCATTGTCACAGAATGCAGTAGTAGATGCAGTTCTGATTGAAAGAAGAAAAGAATTGTTTGGAGAAGGATTCTCCCTTTCAGATATCATCAGAACTCAGGGTGCAGTAGTAAGAAAACCATTTGTAGATGCAGATGGTAAACCGATAAAAGTTCAGGTAACTACATCGGACGGAACGGTGAAAACAGTTGATGGTAGGGGACATTCTGTTCTTGATTTCCCGGATAAATCTGCTTTTGTACCGAACAGTAATTATTACTTATTCAGCATTCCACAAAGGGAGTTTGAGAATAACCCGAATTTATAGGATATAGTCCATAATTAGATTGATTTTTTAAGCCACTGCTTTTGCGGTGGTTTTTTTTTAGATTTTTTTCAAAAAATATTATCTCAATAAATCATATTTTCAAGAGCATTTCGGGATATTGTAATCTCTTACATACTCGAAATACAATAAAAATTCCTGCATCAATTGATGCAGGAATTTGAGAAATATTAAAGTTAGTGTTTTAAGAAGTATAAGCTTCTCGTTACAAAAGAATACTTATTTCCAAGCTAAACCTTGAACCTTTTCTATTTTATTGATTTTTTTACAGCACAAAAAAACATATTTTGTTTTGAAATTAAATTTTTTTAGATCTTTATTTTTCCATATGAATTTGGAATATAATAAAATCTTATTATTATAGTAGTTTTTTATAAAATAATTTCCTGAAACAAAATCATTAAAAACTTTACTCTGGTTCTCCTGATAGGGTATCCTTGTTTTTAATTTATGATATTGAATATAAATATCATGATCATTTATTGATACAGTAAGTTCGTTTGTTCCATCTGAATATTCAAACATGTAGGTATTTTCATCTTTATACAGCATAAACTTTCTGTATTCATTAATTTCTGTATTTTTCATATACAATTTATTTAAATGTAGTATGCTTCCAATATTTTGGATTTAAATAAATATGAGCATTAGTCTTTGTTGTAAAATTATTAAGATTAATGTGTGTTCTGTAACCGATTTTTGGAGAAGGTATATTATGTCTCTCAAATCTGAACATAAAAGTTTTAGCCTGGTTCATCCATTTTATAGAAAAAGTACTTTGTCCTCCTGATCTATAAACGAATTTTTCAAACATAAACTTACCTTTAGATAAAACCCTAACTCCTTTAAAAATTACTCCTCCACCTATTTCACTAACTGCAATATCAAAGCTGGGATCATATAAAGCTGGGCTCTGTAATCGAGTATCAAGTTTAATATTTAACCCAAAATCTCTTTTTCCACCACCTTCTGAGGCGGTAGCAAAACTATTTTGTACATCGGCAGTAGCAATTAATCTTAATTTTGGAGAACCTGTAGACTCAGGTTCATACAGATAATCTGTTTTATCTCCTCCCTTACTTCCAATTCTTTTAGTAGAACCATCTTTATTTAATAAATATTCATCATCATTATCTGTTGCTGTTTTCTCCATATGCAAAGTATGGTTAAGCCCTGCTACAACGCCACCAATCAAAGCACCTTGCCAGAAATTACCTCCTGTGAGCTCAGAGCCTATACCTCCTGCTGCTGCTCCAAAAGCAATAGTTCCTACTGTAGAGTTTGCAGCGCTCCCTGCAATTTCTCCAAAAGCCGAAGCACCTAAACTTCCTAAAGCTCCTGAAACAAAAGCCTGCTGAAAACCTTGGTTCTGCATCAAAGATAAGGCTCCCTGAGCTACACCATGTGCAACAGCTTTTACAACAACGGCTGCATCTCCCAAGCTTTTAGCAAACTGAGTGGCTGCTCCGGCTGTGGTACTAAAGACACTGCCTATTCCAAAAGTGACGGCTCCTGAGGCTGCCCCAAAGAATATAGCCTTCAATCCTCCTGCCAAAGATACTCCTTGATTGGTGATTGCTGCGGTAATCATATAGGATGTAAATCCAATATAAGCACCAATGATTACCGCTTTCCAAAATAAAACACCAAGTCCTAAAAACTGGAAAAACTCTCCGTTAGGATCATTGAACATTAATGGGTTATTCATTACATACCCATATTTATTATAATTCTGGGTATTAGTAGGATCCTGGATATTCTCATCTGCATTTAAGAATCTTCTGAGTAATGGATCGTACAATCTTCCATTCATATGGATGATTCCTACTTCCATGAAATGCTCATGACTTGTGTATCCTCTGTCTACAATGAGCTCCTTCGACAGGCTCAGGATGACATCTTTATCTGTAATAATAGCTCCATTTCCAATTTGAAGATGAGTGAAATTACCCCACGCATCAAAATGTCTTTGTTCCAGCTTGTTTCCGGCTTCATCACTGATGGCTAAAATACTTCCTATATAATCTTTATGCAAGAATTTATAAGAACCGCTGCTCTCTGTAAAATCCTTTAAATATACAATATTTGATTCATACGGTGTTCCTCCTATATAAAGGATGTGCTTCTCTTTTCCTGTTGTGTTGTCTTTTATGACTTCATAACTTCCATCTTCGTTGTAATATTTCGTGAATTTACCTTCTCCATCGACACTAAAGTTACCACCATAGGTTACTCTCTGTCTCATTGAAGTTAAGCCATACTGGAAGGCTACATCTCCTTTTCCTCCATCGATGAATACAGGATCATTATTTTCATTATAAACAATGCTCTGGATTAAGTCATTGTTATAGTTCTGTGTCCCTGCTGTATTCAGGGTCATTCCTGTTGGTTGATAGATTTTTGTAGAGTTTTCAAACTTAATGGTTCCTACCTGATCGTTTTGGGTAATTCTTCCTTTTACATCATAAACGTTTCTGTTGGCTGTTGGTTTTATTCCAGTTATAGGATTCGTCCAGTTCACCAAACGATTATTATCATCATAGTCAAAGGATTCCACAATATTGAAATCTCCTCCTGTAGTTCTGCTCTTCAGCTCATTTTTGATGGCATCAAAAGAGTAAGAAAGTTGCAAAATAGAAGGTTTTATCTGTGATGAATGATTAACACTCGTTAAGAAACCATAAGAATCATAAGTATTATTAATATCGGCTGCTCCTAATTTGGTTTTCAGTGCTTGTCCTTTAGCATTGGTTTCTTTGAGTTCCCAAAGAGCTTTGCCTGTAACTTTGTCTTTTACCTGATACAATTCACCGTTCCATGTGCTGTACACATTTTCTATTTGTACTTTGGTAAGAACCCCAGAAGAATACAATTGCTTTTCGTAAGAAATTACTCTTCCTTTATCATCGTAAGTAATGCCTTTCTGGATAAAATATTTTCCATTGCTACTTTCAGATGAAGATAAAATCCTTCCTTGTGGGTCATAGGAAATATTTGAGTTGTAAGTTTTTCCATTAGATGTACCATCTTTAGAAATTACCCTCCCTTTATTATCATAAGTATAGGAAATTGTCTTATTAGTAGCTTGTCCTCCATCTGTCGTAGAAAGTTCTTTCTGGGAAATTAATTGCCCAAGATTATTATACGTATATTCTTTAGTTCCTTTAGGACTAATAATCTTCTTCGGTTGCCCGAAACCGTCATACTCATATTTGTAGATTCCATTAGAAGGATCATTAAACTCTGATTTTCTACCCCATGAATCATATTTTGTGGTAACAATATTTTCTACATATTGAGCTTTGATCTGTTCTCCGGCTGCATTATAAGAGAATTGGATTGTTCCCCCTTTATCTGTCGAGGAAATTACATTTCCTAACGCATCAGTTGTTTTTGATGTGGTTCTTCCGTAGCCATTTATTTCTTTAACTGTAGTCATTAAACCGGAAACAGATGTTTCCATTTTCTTGCCATTGAATGCGGTAGATGTTACTTTAGCAGGGAACACGGAGTCGTCATACTCTACTATATTCCATTGATCTACCCCCTGTCCTTCATAAAAGGGTTCCGATTCTTTGATTTTTCTGCCTAATACATCATATTGAATTGCTTTTAAGATTGAGTAGCCTTGCTTAAAAGCTTTAGTGGAAGTCATGTATTCCTGACCTAATGCATTGGTATATTTTTTCGAAACATCACCATCAGGATCATTTTGAGTAATAATAATATTAGATTGTGAGTCTTTTTCGTACTGGTAGGTCGTTGTCCCTTCTAAATTACTTTTAGAGGTCAATAACTTACCCCAGTTATCATAGGTATTAATAAGGGTATTACCCAAGGGATCGGTTTGTTTTTTAATCTGACCCCAATCATTGTATTCAATATTTGTTTCCAGTCCTAAATTGTCAGTTTTCTTTATGACAAACCTTCCTTTAGGGTCATAATTACTTATTGTGGTCTGAGTTTGGGAGTCAATACTGTTGCTGATTGATTTATTTGTGATATTTCCAAAGCTATCATAATTGTATGTTTCAAGTAAATATCCGGTATTATCCCTGTTCCATATTTTTAACGTTTTTAAAAGGTTGTTCTCGTAAGTATATTCTTCTTTAGAGGATTTGGTATCACCATACGCCAGTATCATATCAGTCTTAGTTTTTGGACGTCCAATATAATAATCTGCACCAATTCCTGAAGGATTATTAATATATTCAAACGTTGATGTAGTGATACCATACCCATTATTAACATTAGAGATACTTTGGTTTGGTAAATAATAATCCCCATAAGTAACACTTCCGGTTGTAAGTATTCCGGCCATGAAATCTTTGGATTTTGTATTTTTCGGAACAATGGCTGTTACGACTTTAGGTTTATCCGTATCAGCCACGGTAGTTACCACCTGACCATTGATTAGCTTATCTACTTGATAAACTATGGATTTAAAACTTAATAACTGGGTATTATTCTCGGAAATATCTGCTGGAAATATTTTACTTTCATCATTGGTTCTGATCGACCATTCTTTTACAGGGAGTCCGTCATTCAACGGATCAATCTCTGTTCCTGCCCATACTTTGGTATTTTCAAATCCATCGGAATACCAAGAAGAACGGGCTGTCTGACGATAGCCAACAAATCCTTTTCCTGTATTGTGATTCAAAAATCCTCTGTATCGGAAATCCTGATACAGTACCTTACCTTGAGAAATCATTTTATTTATTTGAGCCACCGCAAATGATTTTGGTAGTTTGGATGATTCGTAATAAGGATATTCTTCTTTTTTTGTAGGTAAATAAAAATTAGGATTAATATCCTGGTTCAGTTCTTTATAAACAACATTAAGTGTTGTTCCTCCCTGTTCTATGGATTTGATTCTTGATAAGGTAGTCAGAGAGGGGTGGTTATAATATTGTGAATAGTTTTCTGTACATCCTGTACAATTGGCAGGCTTCCCAACAAGTATAAGCTGTTGGTGAGTGTTATTCATTGTTATTTGGTTAAAGGCAATGGCTTTTTGCGGATAGCTGTTTGTCCACACTCTTGTTTTATAGAAAGTATACTTACTGCTGGTATCTGTACCTTGGTGGATGCTGTAATTGTCTATTTTGTTGAGTGAATAGACGGAGACCTGCGACAAAGTGTTTTCCTGATCGTTGTGAGCATCCCACTCATGCTCCTCATACTGGACTTCTGTAACGATAAATTCTGATTTTCCATCTCCATCAATATCATTAACATCATAATTAAAATAGCTCAGTTTTACACGGTCACAGCTATTTCCTAAAAATCCGCTATGACTGTCTTTGAAATATACCGTTGCATTAGCCTGAAATGGAGCTAAAGCTATGGTAGAAGTTGTAAAGATCTTACCATCAGAGATCAATAGCTTCCATTGGTTGGTGTTATTGCTTGCAGGGATCAATAGATCAGCTTTATTATCTCCATTAAAATCGGCAAAGAAACTATGTCCGTGCATCATGGAAAGAGATTGTCCTGCAAAGTTTCCAACAGTTGATTTTGTATATGAACCCGAAGATGATTTTACAACATTATAGGCATTTAAAATTTCTCCGGTAGAATTTTTGATTTCAATAATATCCTGTACGCCATCTCCATTCAGATCTGCAAAAAGTCTGACAGGTTTATTGATTGAGATATTAGTTCCTGCCTCCTGATCCAAAACATAGAAACTGTTATCCGATGCAGAGTTTTGATCTAAATCATACAATAGGGTTGTATAAAATTGTGTTGTAACTGTATAATCGTTCGGATTGGCTGGTTGTTGAGGAGCTCCACTACCTCCCGTTGGATCTGTTGGGTCAGTTGGTTGGAAAATACTTGGATCTGTACAGGTTAATGTTCTGCTTATATTCAACAAGACTTCAGAAACTCCGTCTCCATTATGATCGTAAGCATTGGCTGAAACTGTAAAGAAATTATAATTACAAAACCAGCCATCAATTTTATACATATCATCTCCCACAAAATACTGATCATGCTGTAATGTTTTTGAATACTCGAAAACCAGTTGTTGGCTTGTAACATCAACAGAATAAATCTGGAGCTCTATATCAAACATATCTGGCTGCGACGTTTCTTTTTTAACAGGAACGACCAAGCCAATATTATTTTTGATATAATTGTCTTTTTTAAATGTAATAGGAGTAGCTCTGCTAAAGTCCCCCGAAGTAAACTTAGAGGAATCATAACTTAATGTAACCTCAGATACGCCTTTATAGAGCGAGCTTCTGTATTTCAAAACGCCATTAGAGATAAATTCAATATAATCGGTTTCTCCATCTAAATTAAAGTCTGCATATTTTTTAGTTCCATTGGTTGCACTAAAAGATTGGTAAGGAATATATTCTGTAGCATTATTTTGTTCGTAATTAAAAATAACCGGGTTTGCAGCAATATTTTCGGCATTGTATTCGGTAATTTTCTTAGCAAACTGATAGCTTGTACCATTATCTGCATATTCAATAGTATATCTTTTAAATTGGTTTCCATTGGATTTTACAACAATATCTTTTAATAGTTTATTTTGTATAAACTCAATACCACTTAAGTAGTTAATTTCTTTTAAGGTTCTTGTATCGAAATAATTGAATTCAATAGTATTAAAATGAGGCTTACCCAATGGTTCGTTTCCTCCCCACTGAACACTTGAGATTACGGCAACATTATCTGATTGTGTATAATTATACGTAATATAGTTTCCCTTTATATCCTTCCATTTTACTATATTATACTCTAGTGGAGTTCTTGCAGAGCTTGATCCTAAGGCTATACCACCATACCAAGCCTGTGAGCCATCTTCAAAAGTTATTTCCCAATATTCGGGACCTTTCCACATTTGTCCTGCAATGGCTCCTATTGATTTTATTTTGATGTTAGAATATTTTTCAGTAACATATTCTGCTCCATCTTTTCCATATTCACCAGACTTTAGGACTAATCTCTGCCCATTAAAGCTATAATAATCAGAATAGTCAGCCTGAATGCCTTTAACAGATCCATCCTTATCAATATTCTTGCTTATTCTTGAAATTGCTGTTATTCCCGAAATATTCCATGAATAACCTGCTATTCCATTAGGGGAGCCACTTGTATACACTAAGTTAATTTGTGGTGCAACGCTTTTTACGCCTGGTGGTAGCGCAATAGCCTGGCTAAATTGAAGCTGACCACTGGAGGTAACATCAACATCCCCCTTTGTGTCGTGGAAGCTCTTTCCATCCGGTACTGTCGTTCCCGATGGGTTTGTAGCTCCTGCTCCCGAATCCACAGGTCCCCCTCCCGGATTCTCAGTACCTGGACCAATTTTAGCTACAAATGGATTCGATGAACTGGAAGAAGCACGAAATCCTGGTGCCAGTACCACTGTTTGTGGATCCTGAACCGTTCTCGAAGTACTCTCTGCCTGATACAGTATGGTTTGTGAAAAACCTAATACTGAACATAAAGACAGTATGAATGATGAAAATACTTGTATTTTCTTATCGTAAAGTTTCATGGTTATCTATCGTTTGGTAATGTTTTTACTGAAAACTCTGCCGTCTTTTAGGGTAAAGCGCACAACATACACTCCCCAGTCATAAGCCGTCATATTGATCTTAACCTGGCGGTTTAAGTCTGGGATATTCTGTTGCTGAAATTTCCAGTGAACTGTACTGTGTTGATACAATGAAACAGATTCTATGAGTCCATCTACTTCTTCTGTCCAGTCTATGGTAAGATAATCATTAACAGGAACCGGATAGAGGCGTATTTGCTTCCAGAATGTTTTTTCATCAATAACAGGTGTTTGCTTGGCAACGGCAGCTACCATTACTTGTTCCTGCAATTTAGAAGCGGTTTCTTCTGCTGTTTTGCCGGCGGCATCAATTCCCCTGTATCTCTGGTTTCCGGCTTCATCATACTTGAAATACACTTCAGTTTGGGAAAAACCGAAAAAGCCAATCATCAGCGATGATAGCGAGAGTAGTTTTCTTTTCATTTGCTATTAGTTTTTTGTTGATAGCAATTGTTGAACCTGTTTTTCCAGCTTTTCAATTTTAGCAGATTGTGCTTTTAAAACCTTATTTTCATTCTGAAGTTGTTTAAGCTGTTCTGACTGTTGTTTTATCTGTTTATTCTGGTCAATTGAATACAGTGTAAGCTCTTCTATTTTTTGTAAAAGTTTAATCTGAAACTCACCCACATTTACGCCCTCTTTTTCCATAACTTTAGCAGAAGCAATTTCAGGAAGATGCTTTTTTTCTTTGATGTGTTTTTCAACTTCTTCTAATGTTGGAAGATCGTATTTTTCATCAAATACAAAATCAGCAGTAGGAGTTAGAGTAACCTTTACTTCTTTAGCTTCAAATTTGCCCTGTAATGAAGCATTTCCATTAGGTTTAATGGCAAGTTGTACTTTCTTGTTTGTGATAAAATTAATCGCTCCAAAATCCGTGGATGAAGTCTCATTTTCAATATTAAAGTCATTATAAGTTCCGTACCTGAAGCCAGTGCCTGTATATGAAGAATTTACTTCCAGATTAGCAGTAGTGCTATTATATGCTAAACTGACTATAGCGCTACCTCCGGTTTGTCCTACAGAAGTAAACTTTCCCAGAGACAAATTTTGGTTATTGATGTTATTCTGAGCTACATGCAATTTAGCATCGGGACTTGTTGCTCCTATTCCCACATTCCCATTAGACTTTATTCGAATCCCTTCAATATTGTTAGATTTCAAAACCAATGGTTGGGAATCTGTCGTTCCAATAAAATGTGTCGAAGGATTAGTTCCGGAATTTCCTGTGGTATTCCAACTTTGGGCAAATGTAAAGGATGAAACTAATAAGGCCATCGAAAATAATTGTGTTTTCATAATTATTAATTAAAATTTATTTTTTGTAAAACTATAACTGCAAGGCGACAAATGACGTCGTGTTTCATGAGAATTTTATTACTAATAATTGGGGTCAATGTCTCGATTGATTTTTTTTTTTTTTTTTTTTTACGAATTTACAAAAAAATACATTTTTTTTGTTTTTTTTAATCAAATATTAATATTTTTTAATAGATAATAATCAGTTTTATGTTTTTTTAATGAATATTTAATTTTTTATATACGTAATTGTTTATATAATGTTTTTTGATTAAATTTATTACAATTAATATAAGTTACTGCTAAAATTATTTTTTTTACTGGAAAGCTAATATCATGAACTTTTACCCATTTTAGAAAAAATCTCTACCTTTGTACCCATGAACCTCTTAAGATGGATATTGGCAATTTACTTCATGGCGCTATCATTGATGCCATGTGCTGATGTGTCTCATCCGCAGAATTCGGTAGAGAATAAGGTCTCATTAAGCATTCATGGTGTTCATTCTACAGAAAAAGGAGACGTCTGTTCTCCGCTGTGTGCATGCAGCTGTTGTCAGATAACGGTTTCAGCATTTAAAATGGATCCTTTGTTGGAAATTCCAGAGCAGATTCCTGCTTATTTTTCAAAGAAGATCTTATTCCACAAAAACGACTTTGCTTACCAGGTTTACGATCCTATCTGGCAGCCTCCTAAAATTTAATTTTTATTGATTTTTTAGAAAGTTATGCTTTCTAATACTTATTCGTGCTTGAAACTTTGCAATACCATTGCAGAGGTTTTCAGGATATTTTTGCTGCAGTATTTCATACTGTGTGCATTCACTTTTCAATAAAAATTAAATACAAATCGTGTTAGATAAAATCATAAAATTCAGTATTAAAAATAAGGTGATCATTGGATTGATGACCCTGGTGCTGATCATCTGGGGAACGTGGAGTGCCACCAGATTGCCAATAGATGCTGTACCGGATATTACCAACAATCAGGTGCAGATCATTACCGTATGTCCTACATTGGCAGGGCAGGAAGTGGAACAGCTGGTTACCTTTCCCATTGAGCAGAGCATTGCCAATGTTCCCGATATTCAGGAAACAAGAAGTATTTCGAGATTCGGACTTTCTGTGATTACTGTGGTGTTCAAAGAAAATGTAGATGTGTACTTTGCCAGACAGCTCATTAATGAACAGCTGAAAAACGCAGTGGAAGAAATTCCGAAAGGAGTAGGAACTCCCGAGCTGGCTCCTGTAAGTACAGGTCTTGGAGAAGTATACCAGTATATTCTTCACCCTAAAAAAGGAAGTGAAAAGAAATACAATGCTAAAGAACTCCGTACCATGCAGGACTGGATCGTTCGCAGACAGCTGAACGGAACACCGGGAGTGGCGGAGATCAACAGTTTTGGTGGTGAATTAAAGCAATATGAAGTCGCTATTGATCCCAATCGGTTAAAAGCAATGGGAACAAGCATTACCGAAATTTTTACAGCGCTTGAAAAAAACAATCAGAATACCGGGGGAGCTTATATTGATAAAAAGCCCAACGCCTATTTCATCCGTGGAATTGGTTTGGTAACTTCACTTGAGGATATCAAAAATATTGCAGTTAAAAATGAAACGGGAAGCGTTCCGATCTTTATAAAAGACGTTGCCGATGTTCGTTTAGGAAGTGCCGTTCGTTACGGAGCATTAACGTATAATGGAAAAGTAGATGCTGTGGGTGGAGTTGTGATGATGCTGAAAGGAGCCAACAGTAATGAAGTTGTGAGCAATATCAAAGCAAAAATTCCTACTATTCAGAAATCTCTTCCGGATGATGTTGTCATTGAGCCGTTTCTGGACAGAACAGATCTTGTAGACAGAGCCATCAATACCGTACAGAAAAATCTCATCGAGGGAGCTTTAATTGTTATTTTCGTTCTTGTGATTTTTTTAGGAAATCTGAGAGCCGGGCTTATCGTTGCTTCAGCCATTCCGCTTTCCTTGCTGTTTGCATTGGGAATGATGAATGTTTTCGGGGTAAGCGCCAACCTGATGAGCCTTGGAGCCATAGATTTCGGGTTGATTGTAGATGGTGCCGTAATTATTGTAGAAGCCACTTTACATCATTTAGGCGTAAGAAAATCTACTCGTGCTTTGACACAGTCTGAAATGGATGAAGAAGTTTTCCTTTCTGCATCAAAAATTCGGAGCAGTGCCGCCTTTGGAGAAATCATCATCCTTATTGTCTACATCCCGATTCTTACTCTCGCGGGTGTAGAAGGAAAAATGTTTACCCCAATGGCAAAAACAGTAGGATTTGCCATTCTGGGAGCTTTGATTCTGTCACTGACCTACATTCCGATGATGAGTGCTCTCTTTTTATCTAAGAAAATATCCCACAAGGAAACCTTCTCTGATAAAATGATGAACCGTCTTCAAAAGGTATATCAGCCATTATTACAGAAAGCAATTAAAATCAAATATATCATTGTATCAGCAACGGCTGTCGTGTTTCTTATTTCTGCTTTTATTTTTAAAAATATGGGAGGCGAATTTATTCCGCAGCTGCAGGAAGGCGATTTTGCATTCCACTGTATTTTACCACAGGGAAGCTCTTTGAGTCAGAGTATTGAAACTTCCATGCAGGCCTCAAGATTGATCAGGCAATTTGATGAGGTGAAAATGGTCGTCGGAAAAACCGGCTCAGCTGAAGTTCCTACAGACCCGATGCCCCCTGAAGCCACTGATATGATCGTTGTATTGAAACCACAAAGCGAATGGAAAACCAAGAAATCCTACAATGAACTGGCAGATGAGATCAGTGAAAAACTGGAAACGATTCCCGGAGTATTTTTTGAGAAAAACCAGCCTATTCAGATGCGTTTCAATGAGTTGATGACCGGGATCAGACAGGATGTGGCGGTAAAAATCTTTGGAGAAAATTTGGATTCTTTGGCAGTGTATGCAGATAAAGTTGGTAAAATCATTCAGACTGTAGATGGAGCTACAGCACCTCAGATTGAAAGAGTGAGTGGTCTTCCACAGATCAATGTACAATATGACAGAACAAGAATTGCCAATTATGGTTTGAATATCGAAGATGTCAACAATGCAGTAAGTACAGCCTTTGCAGGAAAAGCTGCCGGACAGGTTTTTGAAAATGAAAGACGTTTTGATCTGGTTGTCCGCCTGGACAGTCTTCACAGAACCGATATTTCAGATGTGAATAACCTTATGATCACTTCTGCTGCCGGAGCACAGATTCCATTGTCACAGGTCGCTAATATCAGTTACAAATTAGGACCTGCACAGATCAGTCGTGAGCAGGGAAAACGTAGAATTGTGATCGGATTCAACGTGAAAGACCGGGATGTGGAAAGTGTGGTGAAAGATATTCAGGCCAAACTGGAGAAAGTGAAACTGCCTTCCGGATACTACTTTACCTACGGAGGACAGTTTGAAAACCTTCAGGAAGCAAGCAAACGCTTGCTGATCGCTGTTCCGGTATCATTACTTCTTATTTTTATGCTGTTGTATTTTACCTTCCGCTCGTTTAAACAGGCTGCATTGATCTTTACAGCCATTCCGATGAGTGCCATTGGCGGTGTATTCGCGCTTTTAATAAGAGATATGCCGTTCAGTATCAGTGCAGGAATCGGATTTATTGCCCTTTTTGGAGTAGCAGTATTGAACGGAATAGTTTTGATCGGAACATTCAACCAATTAGAAAAAGACGGTGAAACTGATATTCTGAAAAGAGTATTTGAAGGAACAAAAACCAGATTAAGACCTGTATTGATGACGGCTACCGTAGCTTCACTAGGATTTTTGCCAATGGCTATTTCCACCGGAGCAGGAGCAGAAGTACAGAAACCTTTGGCTACAGTAGTGATTGGAGGGCTGGTAACAGCAACCTTCCTCACCCTATTCGTTTTACCGATGCTGTACATCATTTTTAACACCAGGATTTTGAAACGAAGAAATAATAGAACGGGAATGTTTACAGCAGTTCTTGTTGTAGGACTGATGATGCTGGGACAGACTTTTAAAGCACAGTCCAGAACTGTTTCTGTGGAACAGGCGGTAGAACAGGCTGTGAATAATAACTTAACCCTGCAGTCAAAAGACTTAAGTATTAAATCCGCTGAAGCATTGAGGGCAACTGCAAAAGAACTTCCTAAGTTGAGCTTTGAAGTACAGCTCGGACAGTACAACAGTCCGAAGTTTGATCAGTCGTTTGCTATATCACAAAGTATTCCTTTTCCAACATTGTTTAAAGCAAGAAAAGAATTAATCAATGAGAATATTAAAAGCAAGCAGATTGATAAAGAAATTACGGCGAATGAACTGATAAAACAGGTCCGCACCTATTATTATCAGATTGAATATCTTCAGTATAACAAAGCCCAGCTGACCAGTCTGGATCAATATTATGAGGAATTCATCAGAATTGCAACCGTAAGATTCAAAGCAGGTGATATCAAGAAAATAGAAATCAGTACTGCAGAAACCCAGAAGGGAGAAATTGATCTGCTGCTCAGACAAAATGAAGTCTTTCTGAATAATGCTTATAAGAATTTAAAGACCCTGATGAACACTTCAGAAGATATTGAAGTTCCGTTTAATAAAGATTATGCTCCTTTAAAAGCAGAAAATGTGCTCGATAGCGCTGTGGTTGCCAATAATCCTACGGTAAAAGCTTTTTACCAGGAAATGGAAATTGCAGAAAAAAATAAAAAAGTTGAAAAATCACTGGGGCTTCCCGATTTCAGTTTAGGATATACCAACCAGTCTTTGATAGGTTTTCATACCATCAACGGGCAGGAGAATTTTTATAACTCAGGGAAACGTTTTCAGTCGGCAACAGTAGGCGTAGCAATTCCATTAACATTTGGGGCGACGAAAGCAAGAATTCAGTCATTGGAATATGAAAAACAGGTCGCTGAAACCAATGCCAAAATGCAGCAGAAACAGCTTTCTGCTCAGTTGGAAAACGCCTTCAGTCAGTATCAGCAGGACCTGCAGCAATACGATTACTATACAGACCAGGCGCTGCCTAATGCAGAGAAAATTGTAAAAGCAGCTCAGTTAGGATATAAAACAGGAGAAATCTCTTATGTGGAATATCTTTTTGCCCTGCAGACTGCTACCAACATCCAGTTGAAATACCTGGAATCTATCCAGCAGGTGAACCAATCTGTTGTAACCATAAATTCAATCATTAATAAATAATATGAAAGTTTTGAAATACAGCATCAAACAAAATACATTCTCAGATATGAAACTCAAATATAATATCATACCCATTATCTTGTTCTCAATGTTATTAACAAGCTGTGGAAAAAAAGAAGCTTCTGAAGAAAAAGCTCCTGAAAAAACAGAGCAGAAAGAGCAGGCACATGAAGAAGCTCCACAAACAATAGCTTCACTCACAGAAGAGCAGATGAACTCTGTAGGAGTGGCTTTAGGAACTGTGGAAATGAAAGAGCTGACATCAACGATAAAAGCAAATGGTTTGCTGAGCGTACCGAACAGCAATAAAGCAACCATTACTTCGCTGTATGGAGGAATCATCAAAACCATCAATATTCAGGTAGGAAGTATCGTGAAGAAAGGGCAGGTGATTGCTACCATTGCCAACCCGGAATATATCCGGCTTCAGGAAGATTACCTGACGACCAATAGCAGAATTACTTATGCAGAGCAGGAATACAGAAGACAGAGAGAACTTTTTGATAATGATGCAGGCGCGAAGAAAAATCTTCAGAGTGCCGATGCGGAACTTAAAACCTTAAGAACAAAAAGAGCATCCCTTTTAAAACAGCTTCAGATGATGGGAATAAGCCCGGGAAAAGTAAGCAATGGAAATATGAAATCCGGTTTGGTCATCACAGCACCCATCAGCGGGACAATTAGTAGTATTACAGCCCAGATCGGAAGTTATGTGGATATTTCTTCTCCCGTGGCCACAGTGATTGATAACGGCTCCATTCATCTCGACCTTCAGGTGTTTGAAAAAGATCTTCCTAAAATGAGAGTAGGACAGATTGTTCATTTTAAACTGACCAACAATCCGGAAACCGAATATGATGCAAGAATTTACAGCATAGGATCTTCTTTTGAAAACGAAAGCAAAACCATTTCTATGCATTGCGAAGTAATCGGAAACAAATCCGGATTGATTGACGGAATGAATATTACCGGAATCGTGAGCCTTGATAAAAGTACCACACCTGCAGTGCCTACAGAGGCTATTGTAGAAGCCGACGGGAAATATTTTGTGTTTGTTCAGACCGATAAAAAAGCGGAAGAAGAACACGAAGAAAAAGGAAAACCTCATCCGAAAACCTTAAACTTTGAGAAAATAGAAGTGGTAAAAGGAACTTCCGATATGGGATATACTGCCGTAACTCCGGTAGGAAATATTCCTGACCATGCAAAAATAGTAGTAAAAGGAGCATTTTTCGTGAATGCAAAACTGGTGAATTCAGGAGAACACGAACATTAATGAAAGCAGCCGGAATCCGTAATATGTCGATTTTTATCCTTACATTAGAGCTGTTTACGGAATTTTTATTGAATAAAAACGGCAGAAAAAAGTAAAGATTATCTCACCGAATTTTTAATAAATGACCTGATTATGTTACTAAACAAAAAAATATCAGTCTGGTATTTCATCCGTGAAATAAAAACCCAAATTCTGTTGATCGGAATATTTGCCATAGCCATTGGACTTCTGGACGAGCTTCCATGGTTTCGAAAGATATCACTGCCATTGAATATTCCTGCATTGCTGGGAACAGCAGTATCATTGCTTTTAGCATTCCGTACCTCTCAGTCCTATGAAAGATGGTGGGAAGCCAGAACCGTTTGGGGAGCCATTGTCAACGATTCCAGAACTTTAGTGAGACTGATTATTCAGTTTATGCCTGCCGGAGATGATAAAGCAATAAAAGATTTTGCTGAAAGACAGATTATCTGGACCTATGCCCTTGGAGAATCGCTGAGAAAACTTCCGTTTTCTGAAAAAGTTCAGCAATATCTGGATCAACATCAGATTAAAGGAGCCAATATTCCCAATGCAATTCTGGACGAACACTCCAGACAGGTGAAAGAAATTGCTGCCTCCAAAGGACTGACGGATTTCCAGCAGATGCAGCTCAATGATATCATCACAAGATTATGCGACAGTATGGGGAAATGCGAAAGACTGAAGAATACGGTTTTTCCCCGCTCTTATAGTGTTTTAGTACATATTCTGATCTATGTTTTTGCGGCCATTCTTCCGTTTGGACTTGATGATTCTCAGTTGGTAGTAGAAATTGCCATTACTTTCCTGGTTCCGGTGACATTCATTGCCATTGAGAAAACATCCATCATCATGCAGGATCCGTTTGAAAATGGTCCGGTAGATACCCCAATGACTTCTCTGGCGCAGACTATAGAGGTCAATATCAGACAGATGATTGGCGAACAGAATGTACCTTCCAAAAAAGAAAATACATTGTACTATGAAATGTAATAATTTGTAAATATGAAAAAAGATATAGAACACAAACTCATTGATAAAAATACCAAACCTACCAGTATGAGGATTCTGGTATATGACTTCTTGAGCTCTCAGGAAGCGGCTTTGTCCCTTTCTGAAATAGAAAATTATTTTGAAAATGCTGATAGAATCACCATCTACAGAACACTGAAAACTTTTGAAGAAAAAGGAATTGTTCACAGTATTCAGGAAAATACAACCACGAAATACAAACTCTGCGAAGATGATTGTGATGAAAAGACACACAAAGACTGGCACCTGCATTTTTATTGTAAAATATGCAAACAGACAACTTGTAAGGAAGATATTTCTTTCCCTGAAAATATCCAGACCAATTTCAGGATTGATGAAATAAGATTATTTGCCAAAGGAATTTGTGAAAACTGTCTTGAAAGTTTGCAATAGCATTGCATCAGTCTCATCTTTACATTTGTATAAAAATATTCAGTTATGGAAAAATGCTGTAGTACAACCCCGGAAAAACCAGATACAAAAGGACATCAACATCATCATGCAGAAGGAGACGGACATGATCACTCTCACGACTCCGGAGATGAGACGGTCTTTCAGATGTTTCTTCCGGCTATTATATCCTTTATCATCTTATTATTGGGAATTGCCTTTGATAAGTATATAAAACCCGATTGGTTTACAGGCTGGGTACGTTTAGTATGGTTCCTGGCAGCATATATTCCTGTAGGATTCCCTGTATTAAAGGATGCGTATAAAAGTATCATCAAAGGAGATGTATTCTCAGAATTCTTTCTGATGAGTATTGCAACCATTGGTGCTTTTGCCATCGGAGAATATCCTGAAGGAGTTGCAGTAATGCTTTTCTATGCCGTAGGAGAGGTATTTCAGTCTATGGCAGTTACCAGAGCCAAAGGAAATATAAAAGCTTTATTGGATCAGCGTCCTGATGAGGTAACCGTTATGGTCAATAATCAGCCAAAAACCATGAAAGCCAAAGAGGCTAAAATTGGAGACATTATACAGCTGAAACCCGGTGAAAAACTGGCGCTGGATGGAGAATTGCTTTCAGACTCGGCTTCATTCAATACAGCCGCTTTAACAGGAGAAAGTAAACCCGATACCAAAAATAAAGGCGAAGCGGTTCTTGCCGGGATGATCAATATGAACAGTATTGCTTTGGTTAAAGTAAATACAGCCTATGAAGACAGTAAACTGAGTAAAATCCTGGAACTCGTTCAGAATGCTACGGCTCAAAAAGCTCCTACAGAACTGTTCATCAGAAAATTTGCGAAAGTATACACGCCTATCGTAGTATTTCTTGCCATAGGAATCTGTTTACTGCCCTATTTCTTCGTGAGCGATTATCAGTTCAGAGATTGGCTGTACAGAGCATTGATATTCCTTGTGATTTCCTGCCCTTGTGCCCTGGTGATCTCAATTCCTCTAGGATATTTCGGAGGAATCGGAGCGGCAAGCCGAAACGGAATTTTATTCAAGGGAAGTAATTTTCTGGACAGCATTGCAGCAATTCAGAATGTGGTGATGGATAAAACCGGAACGATGACAGAAGGCGTATTCAAAGTTCAGGAAGTAAGCATAAGCCCTGAATTTAACAAAGAAGAAATCCTTCAGTTGGTCAATGCCCTCGAAAGTAAAAGTACCCATCCGGTGGCAACGGCTATTCACAATTATGCAGGAGAGATCAATCACGCTATTCCTTTAGAAAATGTAGAAGAAATTGCCGGCCATGGATTAAAAGCAATGGTTAACGGAAAAGAACTTTTGGCAGGAAACTTTAAGCTGATGGATAAATTCAACATCAGTTATGATATCAACCACGCCAATATAGTGTACACCGTGATTGCAGTGGCTTATGACAACAAATTTGCAGGATATATCACGATAGCAGACAGCATAAAAGAAGATGCCAAAGAAACAGTAGATAACCTGCATAAAATGAATGTGAAAGCAACCATGCTGAGCGGTGATAAAGGTACTGTTGTGAAATATGTAGCAGATCAGCTGGGAATTGACAATGCGCTCGGAGATCTGCTGCCTGAAGATAAAGTAAACAAGGTTAAAGAAATCAAAGCTAAAAACCAGACTGTAGCTTTCGTAGGAGACGGAGTAAATGATGCTCCCGTAGTGGCTTTAAGTGATGTAGGAATTGCAATGGGAGGCTTAGGAAGTGATGCTACTATTGAAACTGCCGATGTAGTTATTCAGGATGATAAACCAAGCAAAATCCCAATGGCAATCAATATCGGGAAACAAACGAAAAAGATCGTTTGGCAGAATATTGTACTTGCCTTTGCTGTAAAAGCCGTTGTTCTTATTCTTGGGGCAGGAGGTCTTGCAACCATGTGGGAAGCTGTGTTTGCAGATGTAGGAGTTGCATTGCTGGCTATTTTAAATGCGGTGAGAATCCAGAGAATGAAATTTTAAGAAGCAAATAATAAACACAACTCAATTATATTCAATAAAAGCTCTGCTGAATTTTTAGCAGGGTTTTTGTTTTAAACTCTATATTGTGCTATTGAGACTCCTGCGGAGTGATAAAGAGACTGCCTTTACTTTCGTATAAACTATAACTGATAATTACAATTAGTATAAAAATGATACACACAGTTTGTCATTCCGGTAGGAATCTCTGCAAAAACAAATCTCCTCTAATTAGAGAAATAAATCAAACCAGCATTGCAATTTTATCAGAGATAAAATCCTTGCGTCTTAATACAGGGAATATTTAAAAAAAACTGCGTCTTTGCGATTTCCAACAAAACAAAAAAGCTCTGCCAAAAATATCAGCAAAGCTTTTATCAACAAGATTAAATTGTATATAAAGAACTAAATTTATCGGATTTGGGCCTACTCAAAGTTCGGGATAATAGGATGATAGTAACAGCCACAGTTTTGTAAATTTTAACGGTAACAGATAAAAATTTTCCAATGACATTCATCATAAATGGAATATAAAACAGTTTTGAAGTAGTATATTTGTAACAGAGAAAAAATCGTTGAGGTTATTTATTTCCATATTGGTCATTTTTACCATTGCATTACGTCCCGTTTTGCCATTGATAAACTATGCTGTTAATTATGACTATATTGTAAAAAACCTTTGTGAGAACAGAAATGTACCACAATCAACATGTAAGGGAAAATGCTATGTGAAAAAAGAACTGGCAAAAACAGAAAAACAATCCAACAGCTCCCAAACCATAAAGATTGCAGGGTTAGATGTTTTTATTTCTTATGATATCCTTTCCTTCTCTTCTCAGCTAAATTCGGAATTGTTAACTAAAATTCCCGATTCAGGCTACTTTAATTCTCATTCTTCAGGCTACTTTTCAAGAATATTCCATCCTCCATTGATATAATTGTATTGTAAACTATATCTTTAGTTTAATAGGTGAAGGTTTTCAAAAATCTTTATAAATAAACTGTTAAAGAAATATTTTGCAATTAAAATTAATTGTTGTAAGCAAAAAGAATGCACCAATTCTTCTTAAGAAATGCTGTGCTTTTTCCACTTATGCATTGTGTCATAACTTTATTTAATAGTATTAATTTTAATTTAACATTACAATGAAATCTCTCATTATTTCGACTGCTTTGCTGTCGGTATCATTGCTGTCGTGTGCAAAAGAAACGCCTAAGGTAAAGCATGCAAGCCATATGGACACTTCAGGAAAGAAAATAGAAAATGTACAGGTAGTGAATGAAGAAGACCCTATCTGCCACATGAAAACAGCCGGATCTCTTAAAGATACTGCGGTATATAAAAATAAAACGTACGGTTTTTGCAGTGTGTACTGCAAAGATGAATTTAAAAAAAGTCCCGAGAAATATGCCCAAAAATAAGAAGACCAATAATAAAAGTAAAGTGATTATACCCATTGCGGTATTTGCATTGCTTTTCCTGGGAATCGGGATAGGAATGGGGTATTTTAAAAAGAACCTTTATACGGTGATGAAAGTTCCGGACTTTGAACTTACAGATCAGAATGGTAAAAAGATCACCAATAAGGATATGTTGGGAAAGGTATATCTGGTAGAATTTTTCTTCAGTAAATGTCCTACCATATGCCCGGTGATGAATACCAATATGAAAGCGATTCAGAGCCAGATTAATGATCCTGATTTCGGGATTATCTCCATCAGTATTGATCCGGAAAATGATACACCTGCAGCTTTGAAAGAACATGCGCAAAGAATTGGTGCAAAATCTCCCAACTGGCATTTCCTGACCGGAGACCGTACATACATAGGTAATCTTGCTGATCAGTTTAATATCTATGTAGGCGATAAAGAAGATGAAGGAGAAAGCCTGAACCACAGCGGAATGATTGCTCTGGTAGATCAGGACGGAAATATCCGATGCAGATACAATAAAGAAAATATGCCCATTCTGTATTATTCAGGATTGAATTATGGAGATCCGGAAGGTAAAACACCCTTGCTTACAGGAAAATACCATCCCGACAGAGAAATTCTGATTGAGGATATTAAGAAATTATTGAAATAGAGAAGATGGGAGAGGGAAGCAGGAAGTACTTTCGGCCTATGAAGTTCTGATGATTTTTGATGTAAAGGTAATTAGAAGTTGAAAAATTGATGTTATGACATTTATTACTTCCAGCCTCCATCTCCCGGCTTCCATCTTTAAAAGAAAACATTGTTCAACCATAAACAAAAAAGTTATGAAGATTATGAAAATAGCTGCTTTAAGTGCAGTTTTCGCGGCTCAGTTTGTACTGGCTCAGTTTAAGCAGACTCCTCTGCCGTATGCTTATAATGCTCTGGAAGGGAATATTGATGCCCAAACGATGGAAATTCACTATTCAAAACACGGTGCAGCTTACACTGCCAATTTGAATAAAGCCATTGCAGGAACTCCACAGGAAAAAGAAACATTGTTTCAGATTCTTTCCAACGTATCAAAATTGCCTGCTGCAGTAAGAAATAATGCAGGAGGACATTACAACCACGAATTGTTCTGGACGGTTCTTACGCCTCAGAAAAACACTCAGCCTTCTGCAAAATTAGCAAAAGCCATCACCGAAACCTTCGGAAGTATGGATGCTTTTAAAGAAAAAATGGCGAAGGCAGGAGCAGATCGTTTCGGTTCAGGATGGGCGTGGCTTTCTGTAGGGAAAGATGGAAAATTATTTGTTTCCTCTACTCCTAATCAGGACAATCCTTTGATGGATGTAGTGGAAGAAAAAGGAACGCCGATCTTCGGAATTGATGTATGGGAACATGCTTATTATTTAAAATATCAGAATAAAAGAGCAGATTATCTTGGCGCGATTTGGAATGTTACCAACTGGAAAGAGATCAGCAGAAGATATGACGAAGCGATAAGCAAGAAATAATCTGATGAAATTATTTTACAGCATACTTTTTACTTTTTATATGGTGCTAAGACCTTTAGTGCCCGTGGTAGAGTATGCTGTAAATTATGATTATATCGTTAAAGTTCTCTGTATTAATAAAAGCAGACCGGAGGTTCACTGTAACGGAAAATGTTACCTGAGTAAAGAACTGGCCAAAGCCAATGATTCAGAATCTTCACCCTTTCAGAAACTCAAAAACTTAGGACAGAAAGTCCTTGATACCTATATTCTGCCCGAAACCACAGAGATCAGCACTACTGAAAAACGATCGTTTTTCAATTTCAACTTCACCTACGAAACAGCTTATTCTTTTCTGTTTCTGACCCATATTTTCAAACCACCGATTTTTTAAGTTAAACCATCACTATTTTACCGCAAAAGTCACAAAAGCTTATCTCAATTAAAATCAAAGATTTTTAAAAGCTTAAGTGTTCTGATGAACATAAAGATTATCACTTATATCACTTAAGTGTAAAAAACTTTTATGCCTTTTTGTGGTAAAAGAAAAATGTGTTCACATTCAAAATAACACATTCAAAATAATATTCAACTTAAAAAATCAAATTGAAAATGTACAAATTCTTATCCCTATTTTTCGTAGTCATTACATTACTTACCCTTTCATCATGCAGAAACAGTGATGATGATGAGGTTCAGAATACAACCCCCGGAAATCTTCAGATCAAATTTGAAAACGGATTCAATAATCTTGGAGATATTGTTCTGAACCAGACCACCCAGACTTCAGCAAAAGGACAAAAGCATCAGTTTTCTACTCTTAAATATGTGATCAGTAATATTGCACTTATTGATGAGAACGGAGGAGAATTTAAGTACCATTATAATGATCCTGATAAAGGGGCTTTCATTGTAGATCAGGCAGAAGCTGTTGCGGGAATCAATTACATTAATTTAACGGATATTCCTCAAAATAAATATAAGAAGATAAGAATTGGTTTAGGAATCAGCCAGACCGCTTATCTTCTCGGACAGGATGGACAGGGAGTTTTCTGGCAGAAAGCTAAAACGGCTGGTATGACTTGGTCCTGGGCAGCAGGATACATTTTTACCAAGCTTGAAGGTAAGTATGGGACTTCTTCTGCAGATACCAAGTTTATGAATCATTGTGGAAATATGGGGAATGTTACAGCCAATAACACTCCTGATCTTTACCGTGAGACTACTCTGGATTTGCCTGTTACAGCCAGAGTAACCAAAGATATCAGGCCTTCCGTACATATTCTGGCTGATCTTAATCAGTATTTGAGCGGGCAGACTACTTTAAAGCTGGATAGCACTAACCATACGGCAATGGGATCCAGCCAGCACCTGGTGAATGTAACTAATAATATTACAAAAATGTTTAAAGTAGATCATGTGCATAATGACTAAGATATTCGTAATATCCAATAGAGGGCATTTTTGCTCTCTTTGGATTTTCGCCATCCTGACAAGCCTTTTGGTTTCATGTTCTGGCGAATATGAAGGAATTCCTATTGATAAAGATGAACCTTATAGCTTACAATATCCTTCAGGCTTTCCCAAAATGACGTTTGATGTTACCGGAAATCCTGTTACAGTAAATGGAGTAGCTCTTGGAAAAAAACTGTTTTATGAAGGAAAGCTGTCCAGAAACAATACTATTTCCTGCGGGTTCTGTCACATTCAGGAATATGCATTTACCCACCACGGCCATAATGTAAGCCATGGGATAGATGATAGATTAGGAATAAGAAATGCACCGCCTATTCAGAATATGGCTTTTCTCAAAAATTATACATGGGACGGGGTAAGTCATAATCTGGATGAAAGATCTCTGGTTCCTATTACTACAGATTTTGAAATGGACAGCTCTCTTCCTGAAGCAGTAGGAAAACTGAATAGTGATGCGAACTACAAAAAAATGTTTAAAGCAGCATTTGGTGATGAAAAGATCACTGGAGACCGTATTCTTAAGGCTATTTCTCAGTTTATGGCAACATTGATATCGGCAGATTCCAAATATGATCAGATGATGAAAGGAACGCTATCTTTCACGGCTGAAGAAACACAGGGAATGTCCCTTTTCCGGAATAAATGTGCATCATGTCATTCAGGAGAATTGTTTACCGATGAGAGCTACCGAAATTCAGGAATGTATTACAACGCCCAGTTCGATGACAGAGGAAGATACAGGGTTACTTTAGATTGGAATGACAACATGAAATTCAGAGTTCCCAGCTTAAGAAATGTAGAATATACCGCACCTTATATGCATGACGGAAGATTTTACACCTTAGAGGCGGTACTTAATTTCTATTCAGACAATGTTGAAAATCATCCAAATCTTGATCCTCTTTTAAAACAGAATGGGCATACTGGTATTCCCATGACGGGTCAGGATAAACAATATATTATAGCTTTTCTGAAAACACTATCAGATAAGAGCTTTATATCCAATCCAAAATTTGCAGAATAATTTATAGAAGACATGAAGAAGATTATAATAATCATAAGTTTGATCCTGTTGAGTCAGTATCAGGCGAAGACCATTAGAGACAGTGCATATATTGCCCCGGAAACCTTTAGTAGATTCAATTTTGATGATGATTGTGATGCCTGTGGCTGTGCGGCAGGAAACGGATCTTCCGGCTTTGAATCTTTGCTGAATCCACAGTTTGTAGGAATCAAATACTTTGCCCAGCATTACAAAGCCAAAGAAAACTTATTTGTAAAAGATCTTACACAGGATCAATATTTTAATACCCTGCAGCTTTGGGGAAAAATTCCACTGACTAAGAAACTGAGTGTTTACGCAAGTCTGCCATTCCATTTTCATGAAAAGAAAACCATGCAGGGAGATATTAAAATCAATGGAATAGGGGATCTTAATCTGATGGGAATTTACCAGCTGATGAGTTCCAAAGATAATTTCCATCATCTGAGCGGAGGTTTGGGCGTGAAAATTCCTTTAGGGAAATTTGATGAAAAAGGAACATCCGGTGTCAATCCAAGTTTTCAGCTGGGAACCGGAAGCTGGGATTATCAGGCGGCTTTGAATTATAAATTTCAGAAAAATAAAGTAGCCGTATTGGTCAATACAGACTATACAATCAAAACAGAGAATAAGAAAAATTACCGTTTTGGAAACCAGTGGAATTATGCTGCAACAGGTTTTTATCAGGTTGCGGGGAATGAAAAGTCTATTTTTTCTGTAAAAACAGGAGTTCAGGGAGAAGTATATGCCCAGAATAAACAATTTGATGAAGCATTGCCTAACACTGCCGGGAGCGCTTTGTACGGAAAACTGGGATTTGAAGCTTCTTATAAAAAGCTGAGCCTGGGAAGTGAAATGATGCTTCCCATGTATACTCATCTGGCAGGAGGAGATATTGAAGCCAAATCAAGATTCAGTATTTTCCTTAATATTGGAATTTAAAGGGGAAACCCCTAATGAAATTATGCTAAAGCTCCTTCGGGAGCTTTAATTGTTTATAAATCATGATTTTAATTGGGGATTAGGAATAATTATTTATCTTTGCCGGAATTTGGTGAGCCGTAAAAAGCTCTTAAAAGGGAATCCGGTGAAAATCCGGAACAGACCCGCTGCTGTAAGCTCCGCACCAAAGTTTTTGAAAAATATATCCACTGTTTTTAAGAATGGGAAGGATTTCAAAAATGGAGTAAGTCAGAAGACCTGCCAGAAAATAATCGTTTGACGCTTTCGTGGAATAAAGCTTAGGACATCAATGATTCTGTGCAGTGACAGCTGTGCTTTGTCGTTGTATTCTTATACCCATTAGCGTCTTCATTACCCTAAATGAGCTAATGGCGGCAAAACTAACTACTTCTGCAATTTATAAAGCTGTTTTCACAATATTAGTGTTAACATCTCAACTTGTGTTTTCCCAAACTAAGAAAAAAGACAGTCTTCAGGAAGAGACCATTAAAGGAATCAATCTTTACAAAAAGAATTTTAAAGAAATTATTCCTGCACAAACCCTGCAGGGAGAACAGCTGGAAAGACTAAACAGTCATTCTGTGGCAGATGCACTGCGGTATTTTTCGGGAGTGCAGATTAAAGACTACGGCGGATTGGGTGGTTTGAAAACTATTAATATCCGAAGTATGGGAAGCCAGCATGTAGGTGTTTTCTATGACGGAATTCAATTGGGAAATGCCCAAAACGGACTGGTGGATCTGGGAAGATATTCCTTGGATGATCTTGAAGAAATATCATTGTATAACGGGCAAAAAAGCGAAATTTTTCAGCCGGCAAAAGACTTCGGATCTTCAGGATCTATTTATTTACAGCCTAAAACTCCTGTGTTTAAAGGAACAAGAAAAACCAATCTTGTGATAAGAGTCAAAAGTGCTTCCATAGATCTCTTTAATCCTTCATTCCGGTTGGAACAGAAGATTTCAGACAGGATTTCTGCCAGCTTCAGCGGAGAATTTATGCAAAGTGACGGAATTTACAGATTCCGGTATGCGAAGAAATATCCGGACGGCCAGCAGGCTTATGATACTATCGCAAAAAGACAGGATTCAGACATCAAAGCAAAACGTTTTGAAACTTCTTTATATGGAACTTTAAATAACGGAAGCTGGAATATCCGTGGTTACGGTTATATTTCAGACCGTGGAATGCCGGCACCTATTGTGAATGGCCGTTTCGGAGGAAGGGGAGCGAGACTTTCTGATGAAAATTATTTCGTACAGGCCAATCTGAGGAAAAAACTGTTCCCGAAATTTGAAACCCAGCTGAAAGCAAAATTTGCTTACGATTACACCCATTTCATGGATACGGTTCGTTCGCAGTCTATTATTCATACCGATAATACCTATATACAGCGGGAACTCTACCTTTCCTCATCCAATATCTATTCTATTACGCCCAATTGGGATATCAGCCTGAGTGGTGATTTTCAGTATAATAATCTGGATGCCAATCTGGATAACTTTTCTTATCCTACGCGTTACACTACATTGGTAGCATTGGCAACAACCTATCAGTGGAACAGGTTTAAAATTCTGGGAAGCCTTTTAGGAACCTTTACTTTTGAAGAAGTAAGAAAAAATAAAAGACCGGGAGATGCCAGAGAGTGGACACCTGCGGTATTTATGAGCTATCAGCCGGAGATCATTCCGGAGCTTACTCTCAGGGCTTTCTATAAAAGGATTTTCCGGCTTCCAACCTTCAATGATCTGTATTATACCAATATCGGAAATACCTACCTGAAACCGGAATTCACCAATCAATATGATATAGGATTTACTTATCAGAAAAATTATACCAACCGTTTCTTTAAAACATTTTATGCTAAAGCAGACGGTTACTACAATAAAGTACAGGATAAAATTGTAGCCGCTCCTAACGGAAGTATGTTCCGTTGGCTGATGATGAACCTTGGATTGGTTGAAATTATTGGAGCCGATGTAAATGTACAGACTGAACTTCAGCTGGGAAAAGTAACCCTTCGACCTTTGCTTTCTTATACGTACCAAAGTGCAAGAGATATAAGTGATCCGGAAGATACTTTCTATCGCAATCAGATACCTTACACGCCATGGCATAGCGGATCTTTCAGTCTGATGGCCGATTATAAAGACTGGAGTTTCAATTACAGTGCGATGTACGTAGGAGAAAGGTATGATGTGAATCAGGATAATATTCAGTACAATTATGTGCAGCCTTGGTATACTCACGATCTGTCTGTTCAGAAAAAATTCAACTGGGCGAATCATCAATTCAAAGTAAGCCTTGAGGCGAATAATATTTTCAATCAATACTATGATGTGGTCATCAATTATCCGATGCCCGGAAGAAACTTTAAACTTATTCTAAACTTCACCTTATGAGAAAACTAAACTTTTATTTTTTATTTCTGGTCTTAGCTTTTCTTACATCTTGCCGTACAGATGATATCATAGTCCGTCAGGAAGTGGTAGAAGGACTTCCCTCAGAAAATACAGCCATAAAAGGCTTCTACATGCTGAATGAAGGGAATATGGGAAGCAATAAATGTACCCTGGATTTTTTTGATTATACCAAAGGAACTTATTACCGGAATATTTACGCAGAAATCAATCCGAATGTGGTAAAAGAACTGGGAGATGTAGGAAATGATATCAAAGTGTACGGAAGCAAACTCTATATCGTTGTCAATGTTTCCAATAAAATTGAAGTGCTGGATGCCAAAACGGCGAAACGTATTACTTCTATTCCATTGCAAAACTGCAGATATCTAGCTTTCAAAAATGGGAAAGCTTATGCCAGCAGCTATGCCGGCCCTGTAGCCATTAACCCCAAAGCCCCTAAAGGAAAAGTTGTGGAAATTGATACCACTTCTCTTTCTATCCAACGTGAAGTGGTTGTAGGATATCAGCCGGAAGAAATGGAAATTGTGGGTAATCAGTTGTTTGTGGCCAACTCCGGAGGATATAAAGCTCCCGATTATGACAATACTGTTTCGGTAATTGATCTGAATACTTTTACAGAGCTCAAAAAAATAAATGTAGCGATTAATCTTCACCATATTAAAAAAGATAATTACGGTGATTTGTACGTAACCTCAAGAGGAGATTATTATAACGTTCCTTCCAGCCTTTATTTGATAGATGCAGCCACAGGAACTGTGAAAAAAGATTTTCACCTCTCCGTAAGTGAAATGACAATCGTGAATGATCAACTCTATTTCTATGGAAATGAATTCAATTACAATACCCACAGTTACAAAAAAACATTTGGAATCATTGATGTGAAGACAGAACAGATCATCGCCAACAGAATTTTTGATAAAGAATATGAAGATGCCATTAAAACACCTTACGGAATTGCCGTAAATCCCATCACAGAAGATATCTACATGACAGATGCCAGAAATTATGTATCCATGGGATTTGTGTATTGCTTTGATAAAAACGGACACTTTAAATGGAAAACCGAAGGCGGAAATATACCTGCCCACTTCGCTTTTTTATACAAATAACCCAACTTTAAGAAATGAACAGAAATAGCTTTACTTATTTGAAAATCGGATTTCTATCCTGCTTCCTTGTAGGAGTGATAGCCTGTAAACATGATGATGAAAATGAATTTACATTTAACGGACTTGATGATTCCTATACCATTGAACGTTTAAAGGTTTTGAGTATTCCTACCAATGCCTCAGGATCGGTTACATGGAGTATTAATGATTCTATTATCTCTCAGAATTCAGAACTTGAATTCATCAGTCCTACCGCAGATGCTTATCCTTTGACTTTAAAGATTAACAATAAAGGAAACGAGCAGGTTTTTCATTCTAAAATAATCGTTACCAAAGAAAAAACACCTTACAGTAAATATATTTCTAAAGTATTGGAGTTCCGTCCTGCTGTAGGGCAGTTCATGAACGAAATTCCGGAATATCTACCTGGAAATACTGCTGCAAATATGCTTCAGAAAGCCAATGAATCTTTAGTGGGAGGTAATTCTACTATGATCAGCTTGGGAGGATATGGCGGATATGTAGTGTTCGGTTTTGATCATACGATTCCCAATTTAAACGGACGTGATTTTAAAGTACTGGGAAATGCATTCTTTGGGAATGATGCTGCTGATCAACGCTCAGGATCTTGTGAACCGGGAATTATTATGGTGGCCTATGACAGAAACAAAAACGGAAAACCGGATAATGATGAATGGTACGAAATTGCAGGCAGTGAATATTTCAAAAATGCTACACTTAAAGACTACAGCATAACTTATCATAAACCTAACGAAAATAAAACACCTGTACCCGGAACTGAATTCTGGCAGACTGATGTGGAATATATCAAGTGGAGTGACAATCTGGGAAACCAGGGGTTCAAAACAAAAAATACCTTTCACGCCCAGAGCTATTATCCTTTATGGTTTACAGATCCTTCCTACAGCTTTTCCGGAACCAGACTTGCGAATAATTTTTACGATCAGAACGGTGACGGATCGTATTGGGTAGGAAAATCATATGAGTTTGGATATGCTGATAATGCTCCGAACAATGATGATGCCTCCAATATTGATATTTCATGGGCGGTAGACAGAAACGGAAAATACGTAAAACTTCCGGGCGTCGATTTTATGAAAATATATACAGGAGTCAATCAGGAAGCCGGCTGGCTGGGAGAAGTTTCCACTGAAGTGGCGGGAGCTTACGATTTACATTTCAAATAATAATTCAATTATACAATCTATTTAAATTAATAAAAAATGAAAAAGTTTTATCTTTTTATGATGCTTTTTCTGTTTGCATGCGTATCAAATGCACAGATAAAAGTTCAGGGTGTACCCCGAAATGATATTTCAGGGATCAGCAAGCTTAATACCACTACTATCAGTTTTTCTGATATCCAGTATTGGGTAGGATCGGGAACCAATCAGGCTGCTTTTGTAGTACAGTGGAACGACGGTAAAAACCCGGATGCTATGGTTTGGGGATTCAAATGGAACGGAAATGCTACCGGGGAAGACATGCTGAAAGCTATTGCTAAAGCAGATCACAGATTATATACCCTGCTTTATCAGGGAACACAGTTTGGATCAGCAGTCGGAGGAATTGGATTTGATCTGAACGGTCAGGGGACCAATGCTCTGATAAAAAGCGGAAATGCCACTTATCCTTTATATCCGGTGAATGGTTTTGTCAATACTACGGCTTATGATTTTGACAGCTACACGATAGTAGATGCCGCGAACGATCATTGGCAGTCTGGCTGGACTGTGAACGGATACTGGGCGTACTGGGTGAAAAATCCGGCAGATGCTGATTTCGGATATTCCAGTGTTGGTGCTTCCTCCCGTGCATTGGAAAATGGTTCCTGGGATGTATGGAACTTTAATGTAGGATTTAATGTAACACCTGTTTCTTCTACCATTACTCCCGTTTCTCCATTTGTAGCTTCTACAAACTATACCAATGGATATTTTATGGTGAACGAAGAATGGTTTGGTCATACCAATGGTTCTGTAAATTTCATTGACAATAACGGTCAGATCAATTACCGTGTCTACAGTAATGCGAACAATAACCAGGCTTTCGGTGCCACTACACAGTACGGAACAATTTATGGAGATAAATTTTACTTCATATCAAAGCAGGCTGCTGATGGTGGTGATACACAATATACGCCTGGAGGCAGGCTGGTTGTGGCCAATGCACAAACTATGCAGAAAATTGCCGGATTCAACAATATTGGGGGAGGTGACGGAAGATCATTTGTAGGAGTGAACGAGCATAAAGGATATATTGGTACTTCTACTGGTATTGTTACTTTCAATATTGATAATTTGCAGGTAGGTTCTTTAATAACCGGAACAGGAGGAAACGGGCAGATAGGAAATATGATCCGAACTTCACAATATGTTTTTGCAGTAAAGCAAGGGGCGGGAATTTTAGTCATTAATCCTAACACCGATACGATAGTGAGTACTATTGCGGGAGGCTTCTACTCAGTGGTTCAGGCCAAAGACGGAAGTGTTTGGGGGATTCAGGATCAGAAGCTGATCAACATTAATCCTACTACTTTTGCAACACAGGTTTATAATATTCCTACCACTAAATATTTTGGAGACTGGGGGGCATGGAATGCAGGCAGATTTACAGCAAGTAATAAAGAAAATGCTTTATACTGGATCAATTCAATTAGCAGCTGGAGTTCAGGAACACAGATTGTAAGATTTGATGTTACCACGAAAACATTTAATGAAAACTTTGCTGCAATTCCCGGACAGACAGGTCAGTTTAAACAAATCCCTTACGGATCTGCACTTCGTGTAAACCCGGTTACCGGAGAATTAGTTCTGAATACTACAGAAAGCGGATATGGAGCACACTACCAGAAAAACTGGATTCATACTTATGATATGACCGGAACTCTTATCAATACAAAAACATTGAATGATTACTATTGGTTCCCTTCATTAACGGTATTTACCAATAACTCAGTTCCTGTTGTAAGTAACCTTTTACCTTCGCAGGTTACTGCCGGAAACACAACAACAATTGATCTGAAATCAATAGTTTCTGATGCCGACAATATGGCGGTATCTGTTGTGAAAACTGTAAAATCAAACAGCAATCCTACGGCGGTTTCTGCTGTGATTAATGCCAATGATGAATTGATTTTAACACCACTTGTTTCAGGCGCATCTGATATTGTGATTGGTTTTAACTCCAATGGTAAACTGGTTGATAAAACCATTACAGTAAACAGTACTACATCAACTTTAGCCACCGCTGAGGTAAAAAAACTTGAATTCAGCATTTATCCGAATCCGGTAACTGATATTCTTACCATTAAGACACAGGAGAAAATCCAGAATGTTTCTATTTATGACGCTTCAGGTAGAGTAGTGAATGCACAGCTGAACAACGGACAGATCAATGTGACAACACTTCCAAAAGGTGTTTATATTTTAAAGGCTGTCACAGATAAAGCAGTATATCAACAAAAATTAATCAAAAACTAATATCGGTTTAGATCGTAATCTTGTTAATAAAACCTCTGGTCAATTTTGACCAGAGGTTTTTTATTTATCATTCAATATGATTGTAAATCGGTTATGCTGATAAATAGGATATAAAAATCCGGCAAGCTTGGAAAGCTTGCCGGATTCAATCTGTTATGTTTTTTCTTATTTAATAATCACTTTTTTAGAATATGTTTTTCCTTCTTTTGTCTGAAGTTTCATAATATATACTCCCTGTGGCTGTTTTGTTTCAAAAGAATTTGATGTCAGCCTGGAACGGAATACTTCTTTACCTGAAGTATTAGTGAGAGTAACCTCCGAACCTTCAGCAGAAACATTTTTGTCCAGAGTAAACTGCCCATCATTACTATGAGTCATGAAATTGATGAAAGGATCTTTGTATTGGTAAGCATAATATACTCTAAGCTCACCACCAATATTCAATAACCCTGAGTTAACATTAATTTTTATACGGTCAAAAGGAATGTTCATCGTCATCTCAATTTCACCTTTGCTGGGATCTCCGGCTCCAATGTTGATGATTTTTGTAGCAAGACTTGTGTAATCGTTATTGGATACATCTCCATTAAATGTTTCAATAGATACACCACCCAATACCTGGGCAGATAATGGAGTTCCGTTTGAACCAATGGCAAGAACAAGCTTGTTGGTATTGTTTGCAATATTGGTAGTAGGGAAGATTAATGTCTGTTCCGTTCTCGCAAGAAGACCTACTGATACCTGTAAAGTAGAGTAGTCATTCTCGTTGCTTCCTACCGCATTCTCAGGATTCAATACACCACAACCCAGGCATACTCCAAATACCTGATTGGTCTGGCTGCTTGCGTAGGTTTTTACAATCTGTGCAAAAGACATTGTGCTGGCTAAAAATAGGAATAATGCCAAAAGTGCAGTTTTCATCGTGCGTTGGCTAAGTAATAAATAAGATTTCATATGTAGAAGAATTTTGGTTTTAGCTTTTTTGTAAATTTATAAATAAAATAATTATGTTGCTTATATTATTTCATGATTATGTGAATTGTTAATAATTTATTGATATTTGTAACGGTGGTTTTATTATTGTTTAAAGGTCTTGCTGCCATTTTTGGTCTGAAAAATGAATATAACAAATATGACAAACTAACGAAGTCTGCCGTATTTATATTATCGCTTATTGAATTATTTGATTAAAATTTTTCTGGAATATGTTTTACCTTCCCTGGTTTGTACATTCATGATGTAAACCCCTTCCGGTTGTTTTGCTTCGAATGTATTTGAGTTCAATGTTGAACGGAATACTTCTTTTCCTGAAGTATTGAACAGGGTAACTTCCGCACCCTCCACAGGAACATTTCCGCCAAGAGTAATCCGTCCGTTTTGACTATGAGCCATAATATTTAGTAATGGATCCTGATAAGCATAATAAATTCTGAAACCACCACCAAGGCTCAGAACACCGCCGGTTAATCCGATTCTTATTCCATCATAGGGTTTTGAAGGCTTGAATTCTACCGTACCTCTGTTGGGTGTTGCACCCAGTTTAAGAAGACTCACATCGATTGTTCTTCGATCATCGTTAGAAGTACCGCCATTCATGGTTTCAAGAGTTACTCCGCTCAATAATTGTACTGATAACGGGATATTATCTGTTCCGATTCCTACTACAAGTCTTGTGTCTGATCTCAGGTCCGGGAAAATAAGAGTTTGCTGAATCCCTCCCAATAGCACGGTTCCCAATACCATTGTTGAATAGTCGTCTTCGTTAAAACCTACAGCATTAAGTGGATTATCTATACGACACCCCAGGCAGGCTACTCCGAATACGCCTGAACTTTGTGCATGCGCATAAATCCTGTTTTGTGCCAATGACATTGTGCTGGCAGAAAATAAAAATAAAGCCATCAATCCGGCTTTAATAGAGAATTGATTTCCCGAAAGTAAATTGAATTTCATGTTATATATTTTAGGATGAATAGTTTTATTCAAATTTAATAATTAATAGAATAAATATGAAATAATATTTCCATTATTGGTGATATTTTTAATGAAATTTAATATGACTTTACTGTCGGGAATAAAAATAGCATAATAAGGTCTTATTGGTGAGATGTTTTGTTGGTAGAAATTGTTGTCTTTAGTTTAATAGGGTAGGAATCATTAAGTTATTGAAAGCTTAAACCTATTGGAGAGTGAAAAAGATTCCCGAAAACTGTATATAGAAACGAAAAAAGGACTTTCGAAAAAGTCCTTTGTAGCCCGTAGGGGAATCGAACCCCTCTTACCAGAATGAAAATCTGAGGTCCTAA